>JANMVM010000084.1:0-10491 GCA_031392695.1 Rubrivivax sp. | reverse complement strand
CCATCGTCTGGGCCGGCGCCGACGCCGACCTGTCGCGCGAGGTGTCGGTACAGGACGAGTTCCACCTGCGCGGTGCCCTCGTCACGCCGGGGCTGATCGACGCCCACACCCACCTCGTCTACGGTGGCGACCGCGCGGCCGAGTTCGAGCTGCGCCTGCAAGGTGCGAGCTACGAAGAGATCGCGCGCGCCGGCGGTGGCATCCGCAGCACCGTGGCGGCGACGCGCGCGGCCAGCAGCGAGACGCTGTTCGCCAGCGCGTCGGCACGCGCCCGCACGCTGATGCAGGAAGGCGTGACGACGATCGAGATCAAGTCCGGCTACGGCCTGAGCGCAGAACACGAAGCGCGCTGCCTGGCGGTGGCGCGGCGCATCGGCGCCGAGTTGCCGCTGACCGTGCGCACGACCTCGCTGGCCGCACACGCGCTGGCGCCGGAATTCACCGGCCGGCCCGACGCCTACATCGACGAAGCCTGCACCTGGCTCGCAGCGCAGCAGGCGGCGGGCCTCGTCGACGCGGTCGACGCCTTCTGCGACACCATCGGCTTCACGCCCGCGCAGACCGAGCGCATGTTCCGGGCCGCGCAAGCGCTCGGCCTGCCCGTCAAGCTGCACGCCGAGCAGCTCAGCGACCAGGGCGGCGCGGCGCTGGCGGCGCGCTACGGCGCGCTGAGCTGCGACCACCTCGAGCACCTGTCGGCCAGCGGCATCGCCGCGCTGCGCACAGCCGGCACGGTGGCGATGCTGCTGCCCGGCGCCTTCTACTTCCTGCGCGACACCAAGCTGCCGCCGGTGCAGGCGCTGCGCGACGCCGGCGTGCCGATGGCCATCGCCACCGACCACAACCCGGGTTCGTCGCCGTGCCTGAGCCTGCTGCTGATGCTGAGCATGGCCTGCGCGCTGTTCCGCCTGACGCCAGAAGAAGCGTGGCGCGGCGTCACCGTCCACGCCGCGCGCGCACTCGGCTTGCGCGACCGCGGCACGCTGGCCAGCGGGCAACGTGCCGACTTCGCCGTCTGGGACGCCGGGCACCCGCGCGACCTGGCCTACCGCTTCGGCCACAACCCCTGTCGCGCCGTGATCTACGGCGGCCAGCGACGAGCATCGCAATGAACGACGTCTACACCCTGCAGCGCGGCAGCACGCCGCTGCTCATCAGCTTTCCGCACGTCGGCACCGAGATCCCGGCCGACCAGCAGGCACGCTACACCGCGCGCGCGCTCGAGCTCGAAGACACCGACTGGTTCCTCCACCGCCTGTACGGCTTTGCCGCCGCGATGGGTGCGACGCTGATCGTGCCGCGCTTCAGCCGCTACCTGGTGGACCTCAACCGCTCCAGCGACAACCTGCCGATGTACCCGGGGCAAAACAACACCGAGCTGTGCCCGACGCGGCACTTCACCGGCGACTTGATCTACCGCGAGGGCCGGGCCCCTGACGAAGCCGAGATCCGCCGCCGCGTCGCTGGCTACTGGCAGCCTTACCACGACGCCTTGCACGAGCAACTGGCGCAACTGAAGGCCGCACACGGACATGCGGTGCTGTTCGACGCGCACAGCATCAAGAGCGAACTGCCGTGGCTCTTTGAAGGCCGGCTGCCGCACATGAACGTCGGCACGGTGGGCGGCAGCAGCTGCGCGGGCAAGCTGCGTGAGGCCGTTGCCGGCGTGATTGCAGCGCAGCCGGACTTCAGCCAGGTGCTCGATGGCCGCTTCAAGGGCGGCCATATCACGCGCCACTTTGGCCAGCCGCAGGCGGGCATCCATGCCGTTCAACTTGAGATGTGCTGGCGCGCTTACATGGAAGAAACAAGGCCCTACCGCTGGCACGATGAACGCGCCGCGCGCGTCACGCCGCTTCTTCGCGCGCTGGTGCAGGCGCTGATCGGTTGGCAGCCATGACGGCGCTGCTGTGGGCGCCGCGCGCCTGGATCGGCGGCGCCTGGGCCGAGGGCGTGACCTTGCGTGTCGATGAGCGAGGCCAGTGGTCCGAGGTCACAACCGGCACCGCCGCCCCCGCCGGCGCCGAGGTGCTGCCCGCTGCGGTGCTGCCCGGCCTCGTCAACGCCCACAGCCACGCCTTCCAGCGCGCCTTCGTCGGCCTGGCCGAACGGCGCGACAGCGTCCACGACGACTTCTGGAGCTGGCGCGACCGCATGTACGGCGTGGCGCTGCGCATCACGCCCGCGCAGTTGCAAGCGGTGGCCACGCATCTGTACACCGAGCTGCTGGCGGGCGGCTACACGCACACCTGCGAGTTCCACTACCTGCACCACCAGCAAGACGGCGCACCCTACGCCGACGAAGCGGCGATGAGCCACGCGCTGGCGCAAGCCGCGCAGGCCACCGGCATGGGCCTGACGATCCTGCCCGTGCTGTACGAGCGCGCCGGCTTCGCGCAGCCGCAGCTGCGCGCCGACCAGCGGCGCTTTGCCGCCGACGCAGCCCGGGTCTTGCGACTGCGCGAATGCATCCGCGGCTGGAAGCTGCCGCACGTCGACGCCGGCGTCGCCATCCATTCGCTGCGCGCCGCCACGCCGGCTTCGATGCGCGAGCTGGTGCGCGGCTGCGCCGGCGACGCCGGCCCGATCCATGTCCACATCGCCGAGCAGACCGCCGAGGTCGACGACTGCATCGCCGCCACCGGCGCGCGCCCCATCGAGTGGCTGGCGTGCGAACTGCCGCTGGACGCGCGCTGGCAGCTCGTGCATGCCACCCACGCCACGGCGCAGGAGATCGACGCCGTGGCCGCAACGGGCGCCGGCGTGGTGATCTGCCCCGGCACCGAGGCCAACCTCGGCGACGGCCTGTGCGACCTGCTGCGCTGGCTGGCCAGCGCCACGCCGCTGTCGCTGGGCAGCGACAGCCAGGTCACGCGCGGCTGGACCGAAGAGTTGCGCTGGCTCGAATATGGCCAGCGCCTGGCGCTGCGCCAGCGCAACGTGTCCGCAGCACCCGGTGTGCAGCCGGCGACGGCGGCACGCCTGTTCGACCGCGTGCTCGGCGGCGGCGGCGCGGCGGCGGGCCAGGCGCGCTGGGGCCTGGTGCCCGGGGCGCGCGCCGACCTGCTGCTGCTCGACACCGAGGACCCGGCCTTGAGCGGCTTGCCGCGAACGCACCTGCTCGATGGCCTGCTGTTCGCGGCGCCGGCACGGCCCTTCGCGCGCACGATGGTGGCCGGCCGCTGGCGCGAGCCTGTCGACGCGCGGCCCGCTTTCGCGGCCACCATGGCCGCGCTTTTCGACCGTTAGAACAGCTGACCCTCGCGGCGCACCCGGCTGGCTTCGAGCACCAGCAGGCGGCGCTTGGTGTCGCTGCCACCGGGCGCCGAAAACCCGCCCAGGCGCCCGCCGGCGGCCAGCACGCGGTGGCACGGGATGACCAGCGGCCACGGGTTGTGCCCCAGCGCCTGGCCCACGGCGCGCAGCGCGGCGGGCTCGCCGATGCTGTGCGCCAGCTCGCCGTAGGTGCAGGTGTGGCCCGGGTCGAGCGCGCGCGCCGCGGCGTACACGCGGCCCTCGAAGGCATGCACCCGCCGCAGGTCCAGCGGCAGCTCGCGCAGGTCGCGCAGTTGGCCGTCGAGGTGCGACTGGACGGCGGCGATGGCGGCGGCCACGAAGCCCGGGGCACGGTCGCTGCAGGCCGAGGCGGGCCACTCGCTGGCCTGCGGTTGGCGCGCCAGCAGATTGGCGCGTGTCAGGGCTTCACTGGCGTCGGGCAAGCGCACGGCGCTCAGGCCGTGCTCGGTCCAGGCCAGCGCACAACGCCCAAAGGCGGTGTCGAAGAGGGTGAAGCCGTGGGGCCACGACATGGCGGTGCCGTGTCTCAGCGCGGCTTGTCGTGCCGCGTCGCCTGGCGTTCGCGTTCACGTTGGCGCAGCATGTCGGCCAGCGCATTGAAAGCGCGGCCGAGCTGACCCAGTTCGTCTGTGCGCACGGCCCTGACGCGGGCGTCCTCGAAGTCGCCTGCCTTCAGGTCGTGCAGGGCATGCGTGACGTCGCGCACCGGCTTGATGATGCGGCGCGCCATCAGCCAGGCCACCGCCGCCGTCAGCAGGGCCACCAGGCACGCACCACCGAGCAGGTAGCCGTGCAGCGCGTTGAGCGGCGCGAGCACGGCGTTGCGGTCTTCTGAGACCGCCACCACCCAGTCGTGCCCGGCCACGGGCGCGAAACCGGCGAGCACCGTGCCGCCGCTGACGGCCGACTCATAGCTGAGCCGGCCCGGCGCCTGCACGCCGCTGAGGGCGCGGGCCAGCACGGCTTCGCCGACGCTGGCGATCTCGTCGCGGCGGAAGCGCTGGTCGGCGCGGATCTCGGCCTGTTGCGTCGCCGACAGCGGCATCAGGCTGCGGTAGCGCAGGTCGGCATGCGGGTGGTGCAAGAGCACGCCGTCGCCATCGACCATGAAGGGCGTCAGGCGCGGCGGGTCCTGCGCACCGCGCTCGAGGATGCGCGACACCGCGTCGCCCGACACGCGCAGCACCAGCGCCCCGGCGACGGTGCCGTTGTCGGCACGCACCGGCTCGGCGGTGACGACACTGGTCGCACTGCGCGGCGCATCGGCGGCGAGGCTCGCCATCAGGTCGCTGGTGTAGGGCTGGCCGCGCGTGGCGGCCACGAAGTAGGGGCGCAGCGAGTGGCTCGACCCGGCGCCCTGCGCTTCGGTGCTGATCTGGGCCACGCCGCCGGCGTCGAGCAGCATCAGGCCCTGAACCCCGCCACCGGTCGGCGCCAGCCGCTGCAACTTGTCGCGCAAGGCCGCGCGCGCGGGCTCGGTGGGCTTTTGCAGGTAGGCGGCGAAGGCCGGGTCGGCGGCCAGCGCCCGCGTCAGGCGGCGGTTGTCGGCCACGAAAGACGACACGTCGGCAGCGCTGTGCACGGCCACCTGCTGCAGATAGCGCGATTCGGTCTCGACCAGCGCCGCGACACTGCCGCGCAGGGTGAACCAGGCCACCGCCACCATCGGCACCACCGCCGCCAACAGCATCGCCAGCGCGAGCTTGAAGGCCAGCGGCAAGCCGCGCGGCAGCAGCCGCAGCAGCCAGCGCGGACCGGCCGACGCCCGGCGCACCGCGGTGGCCGACTCGTCGGCGCTGTCCTGCGTGCTCTGGCGCGCCTGGGCACGCCGCCGTGCGGCCTCGAAGCGCTGCAGGCTGGTGGGGTGCTCGGCGCACAGCGCCTGGCGGAATTCGGCCACCGTGCGCGGACGCTTGGCGGGGTCGGTGTTGAGCGCCCAGTCGATGGCCTTGAGGAAGGCGTCGCCGTAGACGTCGCGTCCGGCTTCGACGGCGCGGGTGTAGGCCTTGGGGTCGGCCTTGCGGGTTTCGGCGTCGGGGGGCTTGTGGCCCGACACGGCCCAGTAGAGCGTTGCGCCGAGCGCATAGAGGTCGGTCCACGGGCCCTGCTCACCGAGCCCATACTGCTCGATCGGCGCGTAGCCCGGCGTCACCACGACGAGGCCGTGGGTGGCCACGCCAGCGGTCTGGCCGGCGCTGCCGAAGTCCAGCAGCACCAGGCTGCCGTCGCTGGCGCGCACCTGGATGTTGTCGGGCTTGATGTCGCGGTGCATGAAGCCCGCGGCGTGCACCGCCGCCAGGCCGTCGAGCAAGGGCAGCAACAGCTCCACCAGCGCCTTTTCGCCGATCTGCCGGTGCTGCAGCCACCAGGATTTGAGCGGCTCGCCTTGCTCGACTTCCAGCACCATGTAGGCGGTGTGGTGGGATTCGAAGAAACGCGCCACGCGCACGATCGCCGGGTGCCGAAACGAGGCCAGCGTGCGCGCCTCCACCAAGAAGCTGTCGAGCCCCTGGCGGTAGCGCTGCAGGTGCTCGCTGGCAGTCGGCGAAACGCAGCCGTCGGCGGCGCGAAAGACGATGTCCTGCGGCAGGTACTCCTTGATCGCCACCGCGGCATTGAGGTGAACGTCGGTGGCCAGGTAGGTGATGCCGAAGCCGCCCTCGCCGAGCACGCCGTCGATGCGGTACTCGTGCATCCGCACCCCGGGCTTGAGCGCCATCGCCAGCGCCGATTGCGCCGATTGCGCCGGCTGCAGCGGCGCACCGGGGCTGCGCCCGCGCGGCAGCACGATGGTGACGTCGCGGTTGGCGTCGACCGCCGGCCGAAGCTCGGCCTTGTCGCGCGCCAGGCTCGGGTCGGGCGTCGGCGAGGCGGGTGGACGCTGAGGCGTCGTGCGGTCTTCGGGCAGAACTTCGGGCACGGAACGCTCGCATTCGGAGTCGGCGCCCAAGCGCCGACGGTGGTAAATGATACGGCGCCGGGGGCCCGCCTGCGCCCGGCCCGGGCCCGCCCGAAAGGGGGCCCCGGGGTCGCGCAAGCCGCTGACTGCACGGCCGGCACAATCCGGCCATGTCAGACCAGCAGCACGACAACCATCGCGACCCAAGGCCCGACACCCAGCACGAGCTTTGGCCCGGCAGCGGCCGCCAGCACCTCGCGCTCGACGACCAAGGCTGGCTGCGGCCCACACCGGCCTATTGGCGACACTGGCTGGACCGGCCCGAGTTGGCGCTGGTGAGCGAGTCCTGCCGCGCCGAGACCGCGCTGCACCGGCAGTTGCAGCAGGAGCCGCTGCGCGCGGTGGCTGCGGCCCAGATCGAGGCCCTGGCCGACCCCGACGCGGCCGAGAACTACCGCCATTTCATCGGCCTGCGGGATTCACTGCAGGCCGCCGGCACCCTGCAGGCCTGGATCCTGGCACTCTTCCGCGGCGGGCCGGTGAGCGTGCCGCCGTTGTTTGTCGACCTCGTGACGCAGGCCGTCGTGCAGCAGCTGCTGGGCGACGCGCCCGACGCGCTGGCGGTGCGCGCGGCAGAACTGTTCTTCCGCCCGCAACGCATCACCTTCGAGCAAGGGCGGGTGCTGGCCGTTGACGCCGGCACGCTGGCCGAGCAGGCCCAGACCCAAGGCCTGGGCGACATCGGCCGCCTGCTGGCGCAGGCGCAGATCCCGACCAAGGCCCAGGATCTGCCAGTGCTGGGCCCCGACAACGTGCAGCGTTATTGGGCAGAAGCGACGCGCGCGGATTTCCGCAGCACGCTGCTGCTGGACCTGACGCAGCAGCTCACCACCGAGCTCGGCCACGGCCTGCAGTTCAAGCTGGCCAACGCGCGCTCGGGCTTGAAGCCGCTGGCAGGGCTGATGCAGCGCTGGGTGCAGCACCTGCTGGGGGTGGAGGTGCTGATCGAACCGATCCACCGCATCGACGACGTGCAGTGGCGCTGGCACCTGGGCCTCGACGCCGAGTCCAGCGCGCTGCTCAACGACTTGTATGAAGGCCTGCCGGTCGACGAGCAGCGCCTGTCACGCCTGGTCAGCCTGTTTCGCCTGCGCTTTGCCAACCCGGCCGAGATGCGACGCGATGTCGCCGGCAGGCCGGTGTACCTGGGCCTGATGGCGACGCCGACCGGCCAGTTGCGCATGAAACCGCAGAACCTGCTGCTCAACCTGCCCCTGGCAGCGGCTTCCTGAATGCCGGCGAAGCCGTTCAGATTGACAGCGGCGCCGCGAAGTATGTATCATCAATACATACTTTTTAAGGCAGAACGCCATGGACGCGACGGTTGCTGAACGCGGGCAGATCACGCTGCCCAAGGCCGTGCGGGACGCCCTGGGCCTGACCAAGGGCACGCAGCTCAAGGTCGAGCTCGACGGCAGCCGCATCATCCTGCGCAAGAACGTCGACGATGCCATCTCACGCCTGCGCGGCCGCTTCAAGCTGCCCCAGGGCGTGACCACCGACGATATCATGCGCGAGCTGCGTGGCCGCGCGCCCGGCGACGCGGTCGAACCTTGAATCGCCAGTCTTGATCGCGATCGACTCTTCCGTGCTCATCGACCTGCTGGGCGACGACGCCCGTGCCGAGGCGGCAGAAGCCAGCCTGCGCCAGGCGCTGACCCGCGGCCCGGTGGTGGTGTGCGACGTGGTGGTCAGCGAGGTCGTCTCCGGCCTGGCGAATTTCGGCAACGGCGGTGCCGCGCTGCTCGACACCCTCGAAGAGGCCGGCATCGCCTACGCCGCCATCGAGTCGCGGGCCGCCGTGCGCGCCGGCGAGATGCAGCGCCGCTACCAGGAGCGGCGGCGCGGCGCCGGCCTGCCCGCCCTGGGCGAGCGCACGGTGCCCGACTTCCTGATCGGCGCCCATGCGCTGCTGCAATGCACCGCTCTCATCACCCGTGATGCGAGCTTCTTCCGCGACTACTTCAAGGGCCTCAAGGTCATCGTGCCGAAAGCCTGAGCGCCCATCATTGCCTTAACTTGCCTGAACCCCCATCCGGAGCCCCCACCATGCTGCAAGCCTACCGCCTCCATGCCGCCGAACGCGCCGCGCTCGGCATCCCGCCCTTGCCGCTGGAAGCCGGGCAAGTGGCCGAGTTGATCGAACTCATCAAGGCGCCACCCGTTGGCGAAGACGCCTTCCTGATGGACCTGCTGACGCACCGCGTGCCCCCGGGCGTGGACGACGCGGCCAAGGTCAAGGCCAGCTTCCTGGCTGCCGTGGCCCACGGCGACCTCAGCGTGGGGCTGGTGAGCCAGGCCAAGGCCACCGAACTGCTGGGCACGATGGTCGGCGGCTACAACGTCAAGCCGCTGATCGAACTGCTCGACGACGCAGCCGTGGCCGGCGTGGCGGCAGCGGCGTTGAAGAGGACGCTCTTGATGTTCGACTTCTTCCACGACGTGGCCGAGAAGGCCAGGGCCGGCAACGCCCACGCCAAGGACGTGATGCAGAGCTGGGCCGACGCCGAGTGGTTCACGGCCCGGCCCGAGGTGCCCCGGAGCATCACCGTCAGCGTGTTCAAGGTGCCGGGTGAAACCAACACCGATGACTTGAGCCCCGCGCCCGACGCCTGGAGCCGCCCCGACATCCCTCTGCACTACCTGGCGATGCTGAAGAACACGCGCGAAGGCGCGGCCTTCAAGCCCGAGCAGGACGGCAGGCGCGGCCCGATGGAGTTCATTGAAGAGCTCAAGCGCAAGGGCCATCTGGTGGCCTACGTGGGCGACGTGGTGGGCACCGGTTCTTCACGCAAGAGCGCCACCAACAGCATCGTCTGGGGCTTTGGCGAAGACATCCCCTTCGTGCCCAACAAGCGCTTCGGCGGTGTCACGCTGGGCGGCAAGATCGCCCCCATCTTCTTCAATACGCAGGAAGACTCGGGCGCGCTGCCCATCGAGGTCGACGTGGGCGGCCTGGAGATGGGCGACGTGCTCGACATCCAGCCCTACGACGGCAAGATCGTCAAGCACGGCGCCGTCGTCAAGACCTTCGAGCTGCGCAGCGAAGTGCTCTTCGACGAGGTGCGAGCCGGCGGTCGCATCAACCTCATCATCGGCCGCAGCCTGACGGCCAAGGCGCGCGACTTTCTGGGCCTGCCGGCGAGCACCGTGTTCCGCCTGCCGGCGCCGCCCACCGCCACCCGGGCCGGCTTCACCGTGGCGCAGAAGATGGTCGGCCGCGCCGTCGGCCTGCCCGAGGGTCAAGGTGTTCGACCGGGCACCTACTGCGAGCCCAAGATGACGACGGTCGGCAGCCAGGACACCACCGGGCCGATGACGCGCGACGAACTCAAGGACCTGGCCTGCCTGGGCTTCAGCGCCGACCTCGTGATGCAAAGCTTCTGCCACACCAGCGCCTACCCGAAGCCGGTGGACGTCAAGACGCACCGCGAATTGCCGGCCTTCATGAGCAACCGCGGCGGCGTCAGCCTGCGCCCGGGCGACGGCGTCATCCACAGCTGGCTCAACCGCCTGCTGCTGCCTGACACCGTGGGCACCGGCGGCGACAGCCACACGCGCTTCCCGATCGGCATCAGCTTCCCGGCCGGCAGCGGCCTGGTGGCTTTTGGTGCCGCCACCGGCGTGATGCCGCTGGACATGCCTGAGAGCGTGCTGGTTCGCTTCAAGGGCGAGATGCAGCCTGGCGTGACGCTGCGCGACCTGGTGCACGCGATCCCGCTTTACGCCATCAAGCGCGGCCTGTTGACGGTGGCCAAGGCCGGCAAGATCAACGCCTTCTCGGGCCGCATCCTTGAGATCGAAGGCCTGCCCGATCTGAAGGTCGAACAGGCCTTCGAGCTCAGCGACGCCAGCGCCGAGCGCAGCGCCGCGGGTTGCACCATCCAGCTCAACCCTGAGCCGATCCAGGAGTACCTGACGAGCAACGTCGTGCTCATGAAGAACATGATCGCCAACGGCTACGCCGACGCGCGCACGCTCGAGCGCCGCATCGCCAAGGTCGAGGCCTGGCTGGCCCAGCCGACGCTGCTGCAGGCCGACAAGGACGCCGAGTACGCCGAGGTCATCGAGATCGACCTGGCCGAGATCAAGGAGCCGATCCTGTGCTGCCCCAATGATCCGGACGACGCCAGGTTCCTGAGCCAGGTGGCCGGCACCAAGATCGACGAGGCCTTCATCGGCAGCTGCATGACCAACATCGGCCACTTCCGCGCCGCGGCCAAGCTGCTGGCGGG
>JANMVM010000074.1:0-11990 GCA_031392695.1 Rubrivivax sp. | reverse complement strand
GCCAGGCCGATCTGGCTCGGGTAGCGGTGCACCGCCTGGTAGATGCTGCTGGTGAAGACCTGGATGCCCACCGGCAGGCCCAGCAGCGCCGGCACCTCGAAGCTTTCGATGGCGCGCACGAAGAGGATCAGGAAGGTGGCGAAGATCGCCGGCCAGGCGAGCTTGAGCGTGATGCGCCAGAGCACCTGGAACACATTCGCGCCACTCATCATCGCCGACTCTTCCAGCGAGGGGTCCATGGCGCGGAAGGCCGCCGTCATGAGCAGGAAGGCCACCGGCGAGTAGTGCAGGCCGTCGACCCAGATCATGCCCCACATCGAGTAGATGTTGAACACCGGCTCGGCCAGGCCGAACAGGCTCATCAGGGTCAGGTTGACGATGCCGATCTTGGGGCTGCCGAGCAGGATCCAGGCGACCGTGAAGAGGATGCCCGGGATGACGAGCGGGATCAGCGACAGGGCGAAGAACAGCGTCTTGAACGGCGTGTTCGTGCGCTCGTTCATCCACGCCAGCGTGGTGCCGACAACGAAAGAAAAGCAGGCCGTGCCGACGGCGAACTGCAGCGAGGTCCAGAACAGCCGCGCGGTGTCGCTGCTGGTGTAGGCCGTGACGTAGTTGCCCCAGGTGAACTCCGCCGCCTTGGAGGCGGTCTGCGGCGTGAAGAAGCTCTGCCACAGCAGGAAGCCCAGCGGCACCACGGCGATGTACACCGTGAAGGCCACGCACAGGCCGATGATCGCGGCCTTCCACGTCAGCCACGGCCGCAGGTCGGCACCGCGGTCGGGCGGGGACAGACGGGCGGGCGGCGCTTGCGCGGCGGCTTCGGACATCGGAAGGGGCCTTCGGGCAGCCATCCGGCTGCGCTGCTTGATGTTCTTTTATACGGAACACTGTCCCGCATAGCGATACGGCAATGTAGGCACTCGACCGCGGGGTGTCAAGGCGTACTGGCCCGGGGCTAACCCGGGCGCGGGCTCCGGCGGCGGCGCGGTCAGCCCGGCACCGGCACCTGGTGGCGCAGCCTCACCTCGCGGCGGCTGCGCGAGGACTCGATGGCGGCCACGCAGAGCTCCAGGTTGGCCAGCCCCCAGCGGCCGTCGTGCAGCGCCGGTTCCTGGCCGGTGATGGCAGCGTGCAGTTCGTCGAGCACCCGCTCGCGCGGGCTGCGATGGGTGCCCAGCGCCACTTCGCGCATCCCGGCCGCGGTGTGCACCTGCAGACCGCTGGCCGACTGTCGGATGTCGCCGCGTTCGCAGCTCACGAGGGTCAGGCCGAACATCGGCGGGTGCGGCGCCACGGCGGCGATCGCGCCGGCGGCGCGCGCCTGCTTGGCCTGCAGCTCCGCCTGCGGCGTGGCAGCGGGCACCGCGCGCGGCCGCGCGGCCGGCGGCTGGTGCAAGCCCCACTCGGAGACGTCGAAGCACAGGTCCATGCTGCTGAAGCCGCCATAGCCGTTGTACACGGCGGTGGCCGCCGGGCCGTCGTCGAAGTCGATGAACACGGTGTGGGCGCCGATGACACTGCGCTCGGCGTTCCAGTCGAAGGTCTTGGCGCGCACGCTGCGCGCGCGGCCGCCGCACAGCAGCCGCAGGATGTCGAACTGGTGCGCGCCCTGGCGGTAGGTGACGCCGCCGCCTTGCTCGCTGTCGAGCTCGTCGGCGCGGCGCGGGCGCTGGACCCAGTCGCTGAAGCACCAGGTGTGGACCATGCCGACGCGGCCCAGTTCGCCGCCGACGATGAGCTCGCGCATGCGCGCGATGGGGGCGTCGTAGCTGTGCGAATGGCCCACGACCAGCACCACGCCGGCTTGCTCCGCCGCGGCGACCATGGCCTGGGCTTCGGCGAGCGCGATCGCCATCGGCTTTTCCACCAGCACGTGGCGGCCGGCCGCGGCGGCCTGCAGCACCTGCTGCGCGTGCAGCGGCGTCGGCGTGGCGACGATCAGCGCATCGAGGCCCGGATGGGCCAGCAAATCGGGCACGTCGGCATAAGCGGCCACGCCGTGCGCCGCCTGCAAGCGCTGGCGCAAGTCGCGGTCGGGCTCTGCGAAGGCCACCCACTCGAAGCCGGCATGCGCGCGCAAGGCGGGCACGAAGGCCTGCCCCGCCGCGCCCATGCCGGCGACGCCGATGCGGATGCGGGTGCGGGTGCGGGTGCGGGTGCGGGTGCGGGTGCGGATGCGGAGGCTCGGGGTCGCAGCCACGTCGAGGCCTTAGCGCGCCTTCTTCGCGATCGTCTCGTCGAAGTTCTTCAACCACTTGTCCTGCAGGTCGAGCACCCTGGCCGGGTCGAGCATCTTCATCGGTGTGCGCAGCAGCGGGGTTTCAATGAGCCGACTGGCGGGCACGAACTGGTTGTCGGCGAGCAGCTTCTGGCCTTCGGGGCTGAGCATGAAGTCATAGAACAGCAGCGCCGAGGCCGGGTTGGGCGCGCGCCTGAGCAGCGCGATCGTGCTGGGCTGCGCCAGCAGCGGCTGGATGACGTGGTTCTCGATCGGCGCGCCTTTTTTCTTGAGCTGCTCGGGGATCCAGCTGTAGACCGTCAGGCCCAGCGGCACGTCGCCCGAGGCAACGAGGTTGGCCAGCACCGAGTGGCCCTTGCGCGTCGAGATGCCGTTGCTGGCCACGATATGGTCGAACAGGCGCTGGCCCTGCGCCTCGCCGAGCTCCGCCAGCAGGGCGCCGAACCAGGCGTGGTTGTTGGCCTCGATCGCCAGACGGCCCTTCCAGCGCGGGTCGGCCAGATCGGCGTAGCTCCGCGGCAGCTCTTCCTTCTTCACCACGTTCGTGTTGTAGGCCGCGGTCCAGATGTCCAGCGTGATGCCGGCCCAGCCGTGGTGGGCCGGCACGGCGGCGGCGATGAGGTCCGAGAAGTACGGCGACACCACCTCCTGCAGCAGCTTCTCGCGGTACGCGGCTTCGTTCTCAGGCGCGTTGTTCTGCACCACGTCGACTTCGAAACGGTTGCCGCGCGCCTCGGCGCTGACGCGCTGCAGCACCGCTTCGGAGCCCGCGCGCCAGGCCTTGACCTTGATGCCGGTCTTCCTGGTGAAGGCCGCGATCACCACCGGCAGCGCGGGGTAGACGTGGTAGACGCTGAGCTCGCCTTCCCGCTTGGCCAGCTCCACCAGCTTGTCGTGGCGGTCGGCACCGGTGTAGGTGGCCAGGTCGCGCGCGGCCCTGCCGGGGTCTTGCGCCAGCGCGGTCAGCGGGATCGTGAGCAGCAGCAGCGCTGAAGCGAAGGCCTGGCGGGCGAGGCGGTTCATGGGTTCTCCTGGCGCAGGCGGTCAGCGGGCCAAGCGGCGCCGCAGGTAGTCGAAGTTGATGCTGTACTGCTCGGCCCGCGTGATGTTGTGGTGCAGCCGCGCGATGCTCGCGGCGTCGAACATCGGCCCGATGCCACCGCCGGCCTGCGCCAGCAGCTGGATGCGGCAGGCCTCTTCGAGCAGCAGCGCGAGCACCGTGCTTTCATCGAGCGACGCGCCCACCACCGCGACGCCGTGGTTGCGCAGGAACACCGCCTTGTGCAGCCCCAGCGCGCGCGCCACGCCGGCCCCCATCTCGGGCGTGCGGATGAGGTCGATGGTGTCGGTGAAGTAGGGCACGCCGTCCATGAAGGCCACGCCGGGCTGGCTGATCGGCAGCAGCGGCTTGCCGGTGGCCGACAGCGCCACGGCGTGCGTGGGGTGGGTGTGGATGACGCTCATCACGTCGGGCCGCGCGCGGTAGACCTCGCTGTGGATGTAGACCTCGCTGTGGCGGCGCCCGCCGCCGCCCACCTGGTCGCCGGCGAGGTTGCACACGACGATGTTCTCGGGCGTGATCTCGTCCAGGCCCTGGCTGTGCGGCTTCATGTAGAAGTGCAGCGGGTCGCCGGGCACGCGCACCGAGACATGACCGCGCGTGAGGTCGCCCTGCTCGGCGGCGTCGAGGATGCTGCCGGCGGCGATCAGCCGCTGGCGGATCGCCAGGTCGACGTCGTTCATGCGTTGACCTTGGCCGGCGCCGGCTGCGGCCGGCCTTCGTAGACCTGCACCAGATCGGCGGCGATCGGCGCGTACTTGGCGTGCGTGCGCAGCATGAAGGCCGCGAAGCCGTCGCTGTTGTGGTGCTTCCTGGTTTCGGTGGGCAGCTCGATGCGGGTGTTGCGCGAAGCGTCGCGCACGAGGCCCATCGGGTCCAGGCCGTCCTGCACTTTCTTCATCTCGCGCTTGAGCACGCGCCGGTACAGCGCCACGCCCTTGTCGGAGCTGCCCAGGTGCTCGCGCGTGCGGTCGGCCACGGCGCCCTGCGTGACCCAGGCCATCATGTCCTGGCCGTCGATGTTGTCCATGATGAAGGCGCCGTGTTCGTCGCGGTAGGGCACGTCGTAGGTGTGCAGCCTGGCGCGCAGGTGCTCGGGCACCGGCGCACCGGCCGGCGGCAGATAGGCGTTGTACCAAAGGTGCAGCGTGTGCTCGTCGTCCACCGGCACGCGCATCTGGAACGAGTGGTAGCGCGCCAGGGGGTCGCCGTTGCCGACGGCCAGCATGTTGGGGAAGACGATCGGGTGGCCGATGCGCCAGTCGTCGCTGTCCTCGCTGTGTCCGGCGAGCAGTCGGTGCTTGGTGATGCCGAACTCGAATTCGCGGAAATCGATCTTCTCGTGGCGCGTGCTGATCGCCACCTTGACGCCGTCCTGCTCCTTCTGGAACTCGTACTGGTGGCCGTGCAGCCATTCGGTGTGCACCGGGTCGAGCGAGTTCTCCATGATCTGCAGCCAGTTCACCGGCAGCACGACGCGGCCCAGGATGCGGATCGCGCCCTCGGCGACGAAGCCGTCGAAGCGCGGCAGCAGCGGCGCCGGTTTCTCTGGCGTGACCGGCCCCAAGTAGGCAAACAGCACGCCGCCCAGCTCCTGCACCGGGTAGGCCGCGGTGGCCACGCTGTCGCGAAAGCGCGCGTTGTCGGCCTCGAAGGGCTGGTGCAGGCAGGCGCCCCGGGCGTTGAATTCCCAGCCGTGGTACGGGCAGCGGATGCCGCGCTCGGTGGGGATGCCGTGCAGGAACGAGGCGCGGCGGTGCGGGCACTGCTCGGCGATGAGGCCGAGTTCTCCCTGGCGGGTGCGAAAGAGGATCAGGTCCTCGCCGAGCAGGCGCACGCGCTGCGTCCACGCGTCGGCGAGGTCGGCCGCTGCAGCAAAGGGCTGCCAGTAGCGTCGCAGCAGTTCGCCCATCGGCGTGCCGCGGCCGACCTGGGTCAGGGCACGGTTCTGTTCGGCGCTCTCCATGGGCGCTCCTTTCCGGTCGACACAGGATAATTTGTTGTTCCTTTATGAGGAACTATGGTCCGCATAGGAGACCGTCTGATGCTGAAGGGCGCGTCGTCGCCTGTCAACCTCGGTGTGTCGGGTGTTACCCGACCCGCGCCGGCCAGGATGCTGGCCGGCGCGCGCGATACTGCCGGCTCCAACGACTTCGAACGCTGTGCACGCGTGGCAAAGACCGGCCGCAACGACCCCTGCCCCTGCGGCAGCGGGCGCAAGTACAAGTGGTGTCATGGCGCCGTGGCGATCGCTGCTGCGCCGGCAGCCGCGGCGGCTCAATCGACGCGCGCCTGCGGCAGCTGCACCGCTTGCTGCGAAGGCTGGGCCGAGGGCGAGATCCGCGGCCACCGCATGCACGCCGGACAGCACTGCCACTTCCTGACGGCGGGCCAGTGCACGATCTACGAAGAAAGGCCGCAGTCGCCATGCCGCAATTTCGTCTGCGGCTGGCTGCTGCCGGGCAGCCCCTTGCCCGATGACTTCAGGCCCGACCGGTTGGGCGTGATCGTGGTGCCGATGCGCTGGCGCGAGCGCGCAGCCTTCGTGCTGCTGTCGGCCGGCCAGGACCCGGGGCCGGCGATGCTGGCCTGGATGCAGGCCTACGCCACCGCCACGGGCTCGCCCTTCTTCTATCAGGCCGAAGGCCAGCGTGTCGGCTACGGGCCGCCGGAATTCCAGCGCGAGATGCTCGAGAAAGTCAGCCGCGGCGAACGCCTGTGGTGAGCGGCCCGGGCGCGCCGACGACCGGCGGCGGCCCGCGTGCTCAAGCCCCCGTGGGCGTGCTGGCGCCGGGCGCTGCGCCGTACACCGTGCCCTGGTTCCAGCTTTGGACATAGTCCGCGATGGACAGCGTCCAGCCGTTGCGCATGTCCTCGTCGAAGTACTCGAAGAGGATGCCGTCAGTGGCCGTCATCGACAGCAAGACGGTGGCTCCAGCCTCGCCGCCGTGCTCGTCGTGGGGGTGCGCATCGGCCGGCGCCAGCGCGTAGGCGCCCTGCTGGCGATGAACCAGTTTCGTGGTCCCGTCCGGCAGCAGCTCCTTCAGGAACTGCTCGCCTTCGAGCACCAGTGTGGCGGTCGAGGCGACATGACGGTGGCGCCTGCAGTGCCCCCCGGGGCCGTAGCGCAGCAGCATGTCCAGCCGCCCGCTGGCCAGGTCGTAGCCGAGCAGGCTGTACTCGAAGTCGACGCGGAATGCCTTGCAACTGGGGTCGGTGACGCGTCGCCATTCGACGGACTGGAGATCGAAGGTCTTGGAAACAGCCGGCATGGAACATCCTTGGACGGGAAGCGTTGGCTCCTGGGAGCGTCGGCGGCAGAGTGTCGACGGCTGCAACGCGCGACAAACCGGCACCGCCTGATATCACCGCCTTCGCCCTGGGGCAAGCCCTGGCTTGTCGGTGCTCCCAGACGGTACTCGGTCTTCGCCCGTTTCGCTTCGACGCCTTCTGCCGGGGCGAGCGCCCGACGCACCGAGCTCAGTGCTCGACCGCCTCCTTCGACCTCGGAGGCTCGCCCGACAAGGGACCGACGCCGCGCTTGCCTGGGCGCTCCGGGATCGTGATCAGGACTTCGCCGACATTGTTGTCGTAGTTGGACTCGGGCAGCTGGTGGCACCAGCCCGGGCGCCTGGGATCGGCGTGGCGGCAGGGCTCGCCGGCCTGCGGCTGGTAGGGCGGGTTGACCGTGATGCGCAGCAGGTACTGGCCCGCTGGCACCACCGGCTGGCCATCGGCGCCGTCGAGCACGAAATACTGCCCGCCGAGGAAGAAGCGGTAGGTGTCGGCCCAACCGCGGCTGATGCCCTGGTTGCCGGGCACGCCGACGGCGCCGCAGTCGCGGAATTTCGGGCTCTTCGGCGGCTGGCCGTAGTAGCCGGGATCGGGGTCGGTATCGAGCATGCAGAAGCCGCGCTTGGCGGCCTTCCACACATAGCCGGTGGCCGGATCGATGAGCTGGTACAGCGCGTAGTGCCGGAAGTGATAGTGCTGGTGGCACGGGGCGAACTCATACAGCCCGTCATTGGCGGCGATGTGCGCGTTGGGATCCCCGAGGTTGATGTCCGCCGTGCCCAGGTTGGGCGTCATCACCGTGAAGCGCACGATCTTGTGCACGCCCGGGCTGATCCCGCCTTCCAGCACGCTGCAGGCGTCGGCTGGCAGGTCCTCGTCACGCACCACCCATTGATGGGCGAGCACGTCCTGCCGCACCACGAGGTCGGGCATCGGCAAGTCCGCTTGCGCCATCACCACCTGGGCCGCGAGCAGGAGCCCCGCAAGACCCAGCGCAGGAGCCAGCGCAGGAGCCAGCATCAGCCAAGAGCGTCTGGACATGATGAAACCTTTCGCGTTGAGTGGCGGACCCACGCCGCCTGGGGCAGAAGAGTCTGCCCGGTGCGCGCCAGGCGCAATCCCTAGGGTCCGGGCGCCGGCGCCGCTGAAGGCTGCTTCAGCGCCGCTTCGCAGGCCGAAAAGGCCGCGCCCAGCGCGGCGCGGTCGAGCCCGCGGCCGATGAAGACGAGGCGGCTGCTGCGCAACTCGTGCGGGCGCCAGGGCCGCTGCCAGTCGCCTTCCAGGATCATGTGCACGGACTGGAACACCAGCCTGCGATCGTCACCGGCGACGTCGATGACGCCCTTGGCGCGCAGGATGTCGGCGCCGCGGGTGGCGGTGAGCCGGGTCAGCCACTGCGTCACGCGCGCGCCGTCGAGCGGCCGCTGCGCGGTGAGCGACACGCTCGTGATGCCGCTGTCGTGCGTGTGGTCGTGCGTGTGGTCGTGGCGCTCGAGTGCAGGCACCGCATCGGGGTCGCAATGCGCATCGTGCACGTGCCCCGGCTCGCCATGCCCGGGCTGCAGGAAGTCGGGCTCCAGGCTCTGGATGCGCGCCAGGTCGAAGCCGCCGCGCCCCAGCACCTGGTGCAGCGCCACGCCGGCACGCGTGGCACGGTGGATGGGCGCCAGCGGGTTGATGCGGCGCAGCGCCGCTTCCACCGCGCGCAGCGCTGCATCGTCGGCCAGATCGGTTTTGTTGAGCACGATCTGGTCGGCAAACGCGACCTGCTCCACCGCCTCGCGGCTGTCGGCCAGGCGCCAGCCGATGTGGCGTGCGTCGACGAGCGTGGTGATCGAGTCGAGCCGCACGCGCTGGCGCAGCTGCGGGTCGACGAAGAAGGTCTGGGCCACCGGCCCGGGGTCGGCCAGGCCGCTGGTCTCGACGAGCAGGGCATCGAAGCGGCCCGGCCGCTGCAGCAGCGTGTGCAGGGTGCGGATGAGGTCGCCGCGCACGGTGCAGCAGACGCAGCCGTTGTTCATCTCGAACAACTCTTCGGTGCTGTGCGTGATGAGCTCGTGGTCGATGCCGACGGCGCCGAACTCGTTGACGATGACGGCGTAGCGGCGGCCGTGGTCCTCGCTCAGGATGCGGTTGAGCAGCGTCGTCTTGCCGGCGCCCAGGTGGCCCGTCAGCACGGTGACGGGGATGCGCGTGTCCACGCTGCCGCCAGGGCCTGCAGCCACGGCCTACAGCCAGGGCATGAGCGAGGCGTGGATCACGCCGGGCACACCGGCGTTGCCCACCGAGCGGATCGCCAGGTCGGCGTCCTTCAGGCCGAAGCGGTGCGTGGTCACCTTGTCGAGCGGGAAACGCTTGGAGGCCAGCTGCGCCAACGCCATCTCGCAGGCACGGTAGCTGTGGCCGCGTGCGCTCTTGAGCGTGATCCACTTCAGCGTCATCTTGGCCAGCGGGAAGTTGGGGAAGTCGCCCATCTCGCCCTGCACCACCATCAGGCCGCCCTTGCGCTTGAGCGCCTCGATGCCGAGCAGGATGGGGATGGTGCCGGCGCCGGCGGTGCAGTCGAGCACGACGTCGACACCGCGGCCGCCGGTGAGCTGCTGGATGCGTTCCAGCGGGTTCTCTTGCTGCACGTCGATGACGTGATCGGCGCCGAGCAGCTTGGCCACCTCCAGCCGCGCCGTGTCCTTGGACGTGCCGGTGACGATGATCATGCTGGCGCCCGCCTGCTTGCAGATCACCGTCTGCGACAGCCCCTGCTGCCCCGGCCCCTGGATGAGCACGATGTCGTCGTACTTCACGCCACCGTCGAACAGCGACCACTCCACACCATTGGCCATCGGCGTCACCAGGCCCGCGAGCTCGGGCGTCACGCCGGCCGGCACGCGGTGCACGATGCTGTTCCAGGGCAGGAAGACGTACTGCGCAAAGCCGCCCCACAGGTGCGGCGCCTTCTCGGTGGAGGTGTAGCCGAAGCGCAGGCCGTCGGGGTTGTTGCGCCAGTCGGTGGCATCGCAGTGGCGGTACTCGCCGCGGTGGCACCACTCGCACTTCATGCAGCCGACGTAGTGCTCCACGAACACCAGGTCGCCTTCCTTGAAGCCCTTGCGCCGGGTGAATTCGCGCCCCGCCTTGGCGATGAAGCCGATGTTCTCGTGGCCCATGATCACGGGTGCGCCCTTGAGCGGCTCCTTGTACATCTTGACGTCGGTGCCGCAGATGCCGGCCACCTCCATCTTCAGCAGCGCGCAGTCGTCCGGCACCTCGGGCATGGCGAATTCGCGCAACTCGATCTTGCTCGGGCCGGTCTTCACCGCGGCCAATACTTTTTCCATCACGGGTCTCCAGATCTCAGGGGTGGGTGCACGGGCTCAGAGCGTTTCGCCGGCCTTGAGCACGCCGGCGGCGAGCAGCGAGGCTTCGAGCCACTGCGGCCGGATGGCGCCGCCGCCGGTGATGTCGGCGATGCGCTGGCGCTCGTCGGCCACCTTCTTCGCCGCCAGCGGCAACAGTGACGCGGCCTTCTCGCGGTCGATCACCGTGATGCCATCGGCGTCACCGATGACCAGGTCGCCGGGGTTGACGGTGATGCCGCCGCAAGACACCGGCCAGTTGATGCGCCCGGGCACGAACTTGCTCGGCCCGTTGGGGTTGGCGCCCACGCTCCAGACCGGGAAACCCAGCGCCAGCAGTTCCTCGGTGTCGCGGATGCTGGCGTCGAGCACGACGCCAGCGAAGCCCAGCTTCTTGCACGCATTGAGCATGATGTTGCCCATCAGCGCACAGGTGAGGTCGGCCTTGCCGTCGATGACCAGCACGTCGCCGGGCCGGGCCATCGCCATCGCGGCGTGGATCATCAGGTTGTCACCCGGCCGCACCTCGATGGTGAAGGCCGGGCCACAGACGCGCATCGTCGGCGCCAGCGCGGCGATGCGGCCGTGCATGGCACCACGGCGGCCGGCAACGTCGGCAAAGATCGACGAGGCGAAGGCGGCCGCCTGCTGCACGATGTCGGGGGCGACGCGTTCGAAGTGGCGGCGGATGTCGTTCAGCTCGGTGCTCATGGTCGGTGCCCCTCAGTGCCCTCAGTGCGCTCAGTGCCCGCGCTGCCGCAGCAGCGCATCGAGCCGCGGGTAGACGCGTCGCGCATTGCCCTCGAACAGCGCGTGCCGGCTGGCGGCGTCGAGGCCGCTGAGCTGGTCGATGTAGCGCTTGGTGTCGTCGAAGGCAAAGCCGTTGTCGGGGTCGATGCCGGGTACCGCGCCGAGCATCTCCGAGGCGAACAGGATGTTGCCGATCGGCACCACCTCGGTCATGAGCCGGATGCCGGGCAGGTGGTAGACGCAGGTGTCGAAGAAGACGTTGTCCAGCAGGTGCTCGGCGAGCGGCTTCTTCTGCATCGACAGGCACAGGCCGCGGTAGCGCCCCCAGTGGAAGGGCACCGCGCCGCCGCCGTGCGGGATGACGAACTTCAGCTGCGGGAAGTCCTTGAACAGGTCGCCCTGGATGAGCTGCATGAAGGCCGTCGTGTCGGCGTTGATGTAGTGCGCCCCGGTGTGGTGGAAGTTCGGGTTGCAGCAGCTGCTGACGTGGATCATGGCCGGCATCTGCAGCGCCACCAGCTGCTCGTACAGCGGGTACCAGCTGCGGTCGGTGAGCGGCGGGCCGCTCCACCAGCCGCCGCTCGGATCGGGGTTCAAGTTGACGCCGACGAAGCCCAGTCCGGCCAGGCGCTGCAGCTCGTCGATGCATTCGGCCGGCGCCACGCCCGGGAACTGCGGCAGCTGGCCGACGCCGACGAAGTTGCCCGGCAGCAGCGTGCACAGGCGGTGGATGAGGTCGTTGCTGATCGTCGTCCACTGCCGGCTCACCCCGGCGTTGCCGACGTGGTGGGCCATGCCTGCCGCGCGCGGGCTGAAGATGGTGAGGTCGCTGCCGCGTTCGCGTTGCAGCTTGAGCTGCGGCTGCAGGCTGTGCACGATCTGCTCGTCGCTGATGTTCAGATCGGCCAGCGTGCGCGCCGCCGGCTTGCGCATGGCGTCGGCCAGGCCGGCGAGCTGCTTGTCGCGAAAGGCGTGCAGCGCCGCCGGCTCGGTGGTGTAGTGGCAATGGATGTCGATGATCATGGTCGTCTCACACCGAGGCCAGGAACTGCAGCAGGCGCGGCACCATCGTGGCTTCGGTTTGTTCTTCGGGTGCAGCGTCCCAGTACGCGGCGCGCGGCAGGCACTCCTGCAGGTAGCGCGCGGCGGACGTGGCGTGCGAGGCATCGCGCCCGGGCACGACGAGCGCCGGGATGTCCAGGCGCATCAGGTCTTCGGGCTCGGCGCCGGGGGCGGTGTCGCGGTCGAGCAGCGCGCGCGCCATGGCGCCGACGACGAGCTGGTAACGCTC
>JANMVM010000072.1:0-2214 GCA_031392695.1 Rubrivivax sp. | reverse complement strand
CGCTACGTGGGCGCCGAGGCGGTCGAGGACAGCGACGACGATTTCGCCACCAAGATGCAGGCGCTGACCGAAAAGCTGGGTGAGCAGATGGCGAAAGGGGCGGAACTTGACTTGGTGATCCGGCAGAAACTCGGGGGGCTGGGCTATGAGTTCTGAGGCGGCGATCGTGCGGTCGCCGTCCGCACGATCGCTGCGCCGCTACGTGGAAAACCGGAGGACCGGCGCAGATTCGGGCGTCAGCGACTCCCACAATGACGGGGTCGAGGCGCCGGGCAGGAGCGGGCTTCATTTCCTTGCGCCTACAGGCGCTCGCCGCTCAAGATACATTGGCAGTGCCAACGACGGCCAGCGTCAGCATCAGGAGAACCACCATGTTGCAAACATTTGAAGCCGTGCTCCAGCCCAACGGGCAGTTGCAGTTTCTGGACGGGCCGGCTGCTGCGGCGAAGGCGCCTCGTCATGTGCTGGTGACCTTTACCGACGAGGCGGTCCGAAGCGACACCGCGTTGAACGGCGCCGCTTTGAGCGAGCCTGCACTGGCGCAGGACTGGCTGCGTGACGAAGAGGAGGCCGCATGGGCCCATTTGCAACCCGGCAAGTGATCCTGCTGCCGTTTCCGTTTTCCGACCTTTCAGCCAGCAAGTTGCGCCCGGCGTTGCCGCTGGCGGCGGCTGGCAAAGGGGATTGGTTGCTGTGCCAGATCACCAGCAACCCGTATGCCGACCCGCGCGCGGTGACGCTGGCCGAAGATGACTTTGCCGAAGGCGGCTTGCAGCGCATCAGCCATGCGCGCGCCAGCAAGCTGTTCACAGCCCATGAGTCGCTGTTCCAGCGTGCCGTGGGCGAGTTGAAGGCGGAACGGCACGCGCAAGTGGTGGAGGTGGTGGTGGAGATGGTGCGGGCTGGAGGATGAGTTCTGAGTGGCCAACTGCGTTTCTCGGCGACGTGACCCTCAATTTCGATACCCGCCGTAAGCCTGTCAAGGAGTCGGAGCGCAGGCCCGGCCCGTTTCCTTACTACGGCGCCTCCGGAGTGGTGGACCACGTCGACGGGTACCTGTTCGATGGCGACTATTTGCTGGTCGGGGAGGACGGCGAGAACCTCCGCACGCGCCAGACACCTATCGCCTTCATGGCCCGCGGTAAGTTCTGGGTGAACAACCACGCGCACATCGTCACCGGTAACGCAAAGGCTAGCACCCGTTATCTGGAGTACGCCCTCCTGGCTACCGATATCGGCGCGTATCTGACCGGCGCTGTGATGCCGAAGCTGACCCAAGGCAACTTGAATCGCATAGAGGTGCGATGTCCGCCGCGACCCGTTCAGGATGAAATCGTCGGTGTTCTTGGATTGCTCGACGACCGCATCGCGCTCCTGCGCGAAACCAACGCCACCCTCGAAGCCATCGCGCAGGCGCTGTTCAAGTCGTGGTTCGTCGATTTCGATCCCGTTCGCGCCAAGCAGCAAGGCCTGGCGCCGGCCGGCATGGACGACGCCACGGCGGCCTTGTTTCCTGACGGGTTCGAGGAGTCGGCGCTGGGGTTGGTGCCGAAGGGCTGGCGCGTTGGCGCGCTTGGTGATGTTGCACAGACCGTCAAGGCGCAACTTCAGCCTTCGGAACTTCATTCGGCAATCAACTACGTCGGGCTGGAACACATCCCGCGCAAGTCGCTGAGCCTGATCAGTTGGGACACCGCGGACGGGTTGGAGAGCGCCAAGGCGGAGTTCAGCGAGGGCGACATACTGTTCGGCAAGTTGCGCCCCTACTTCCACAAAGTCGTAGTAGCCCCGTTTGATGGCGTGTGCTCGACGGACATCTTGGTTTGCCAGTCCCAGCGGCGGGACTATTACGGCTTCACCGTCATGCAACTCTCAAGCACCGCGCTGATCGACTACGCAGATCGCCTATCAAACGGCGCAAAGATGCCTCGCATCGGCTGGCGTGACATTGCCGCGTACCCTTCGGCAATTCCGCCGGCGCCAGTGGCGGCCGAGTACACCCGAGTCATCGAGCCAATGCTGAAGCGCATGAAGGCCAATGTCTTTCAAGCTCAAACCCTCGCCACCCTCCGCGACACCCTGCTCCCCCGCCTGATCTCCGGCCAACTGCGCCTGCC
Organism: Rubrivivax sp.; assembly: GCA_031392695.1. Classification (GTDB taxonomy): domain Bacteria; phylum Pseudomonadota; class Gammaproteobacteria; order Burkholderiales; family Burkholderiaceae_C; genus Rubrivivax. Next base: position 97 of record JANMVM010000072.1, on the reverse strand, counting down.
CGTCGCCGAGGCGCTGGCGGCTTGAGCGGCTGCGAGACCGGGCCGCCCGCAGCAGCTTGCGGTAGCTCTCGCGACGCCTTACGATTCGCCAATTCGT
>JANMVM010000030.1:0-11978 GCA_031392695.1 Rubrivivax sp. | reverse complement strand
GCCGCGGCTTGGCCTTCCATGGCCGCGTGGCGGGTCTGGGCGCGGGCACCGGCGCGGCCTTCGCGCTGCTGCCGGCGCAGAACGCCACCGGCAACTGGATCAAGGTCGTGCAGCGCGTGCCGGTGCGCATCCGGCTCGACGCCCAGGAACTGCTCAAGCACCCGCTGCGCATCGGCCTGTCGATGGAAGCGCGGGTCGACATCAGTCGCACCGAAGGGCTGTCGCTGGCGCAAGCCGGGCCCGCCACCGCCACCGTGACGACGCGCGTGTTCGAGGCCGAGGCGGCGGTGGCCGACGCCGCCGTGCGCCGCATCATTGCCGCCAACGGTGGCCGATCCGGTGGCGGCGCCACTGCCGCAGCGCGCTGAGCCGCGATGTCCGCCACCACGGCCAGCGCGCCCGCCACGACGCGAGAGTCGGCCCCCGCTGCCGCTGCCGAGTCGAGGCCCCTGAGCTATCCACCGCTGCAGGGCGGCACGCTCGTCATCGGCACCGTGGCGCTGTCGCTGGCGACCTTCATGAACGTGCTCGATTCGTCGATCGCCAACGTCTCGATCCCGGCCATCGCCGGCGACATGGGCGTCAGCCCGGCGCAGGGCACCTGGGTCATCACGTCCTTTGCGGTGGCCAACGCGATCTCGGTACCGCTGACCGGCTGGTTGACGCGGCGCTTCGGCCCGGTGCGGCTGTTCACGGCCAGCATCGGCCTGTTCGTCATCGCGTCGTGGCTGTGCGGCCTGGCACCCAACATCGGCATGCTGATCGCCTTTCGCGTGCTGCAGGGCCTGGTGGCCGGGCCGATGATCCCGCTGTCGCAGACGCTGCTGCTGGGCAGCTACCCGCGCGCGCGCGCCGGCATGGCGATGGCGATGTGGTCGATCACGGTGCTGGTGGCGCCGGTGGCCGGGCCGCTGCTGGGCGGCTGGATCACCGACAACATCGCCTGGCCCTGGATCTTCTACATCAACATCCCGGTGGGCCTGCTGGCGATGGCCCTGACCTGGTCGATCTACCGCGACCGCGACCCCGGCCCGCAGCGCGTGCCGCTGGACCGCATGGGGCTCGTGCTGCTGGTGCTGTTCGTGGGCGCGCTGCAGATCCTGGTCGACAAGGGCAAGGAACTAGACTGGTTCGCCTCGACCGAGATCGTCGTGCTGGCCCTGGTCAGCGGCGTGAGCTTCCTGTACTTCCTGGCCTGGGAGCTGACCGAGCGCCACCCGATCGTCGACCTGCGCCTGTTCGCGCAGCGCAACTTCTTCGCCGGCTCGCTGTCGCTGGCCGTCGCCTACGGCCTGTTCTTCGGCAACGTGGTGCTGCTGCCGCTGTGGCTGCAGCAGCACATGGGCTACACCGCCACCTGGGCCGGCATGGTCACGGCGCCGGTGGGCATCCTGGCCATCGTGCTGTCGCCCTGGGTGGGCAAGAACGTCGGGCGCATCGACCCGCGGCGCCTGGCCACGATCGCCTTCCTGGGCTTTGCCGGCATCCTGTGGATGCGCTCGCAATTCAACACCCAGGCCGACCTGCTGACGATCCTGATCCCGACATTGCTGCAGGGTGCGGCGATGGCTTTCTTCTTCATCCCGCTGCAGGCCATCACGTTCTCGGGCATGGCGCAGGACCGGCTGCCCTCGGCGGCGGGCTTGTCCAACGCGGTGCGCATCACGGCCGGCGCCATCGGCACTTCGGTCTTCACCACGGTGTGGGAAAGCCGCGCCGTGCTGCACCACGCGCAGCTCACCGAGGCCGTCAACCGCGGCAACGGCGCGGCGGTGCAGCAGCTGGCCCAGCTGCAGGCCAGCGGCCTGAGCGCCGAGCAGGCCCTGGCCAGCGTGACCCGGACCATCGATCAGCAGGCCTACACCATGGCCTGCACCGATCTCTTCTACGCCTCGTCGCTGCTCTTCCTGGCCCTGGTGGCGCTGATCTGGGTGGCCCGGCCCCAGCCCAGCGCGGCGGCCGCCGCGGGCGGCGAGCACTGAAACGCCCATGTTCCTAGCCGACGTACTGCACCAGCCACAAGGAGATGGGCGGGAAGAACAGCAGCACCAGCGTGCGCACGGTGTCGCTGATCAGAAAGGGCATCACGCCGCGGTAGCTTTCGGCGATCGGGATGTCCTTGGCCATGCTGTTGACGACGTAGACGTTCAGCCCCACCGGCGGCGCCAGCATGCCGAAGCCCACCGTCATCAGCACCATGATGCCGAACCAGATCGCCACGCTCTCCTTGGGCATGCCGAAGTCCAGCCCCATGATCATCGGGAAGAAGATCGGGATCGTGAGCAGGATCATGCTCAGCTCGTCCATCACCGAGCCGAGCACGACGTAGAACAGCATGATCGCCGCCACCACCGCCACCGGCGGCAGGCCCCAGGCCTGCACCACGCCGGCCAGCTGCGCCGGCACCTGGGTCAGCGCCAGCGCCGCGTTCATGAGGTCGGCGCCGAGGAAGATCAGGAAGATCATCGCCGACGACTCGGCGGTGGCGTAGAAGCATTCCTTGAACTTGGCCCAGTTGATCTCGCGCTTGGCGAGCGCGGCAAAGAAGGTCGCCGCTGCGCCCACCGCGGCGCCTTCGGTGGGCGTGAACTTGCCGCCGTAGATGCCACCGAACACGATGATGAAGATGATGGCGATCGGTGCGATGCCCGACAGCGCTGCCAGCGTGAACCGGGGCGCCGAGTCCTGCTCCGGTGCCTGGCCCGGCACCAGGCGCACGTAGATCGCGATCGCCACCATGTAGCCGAGCATGGCCAGGATGCCGGGCACCATCGCCGCGGCGAACAGCTTGGCGATGTTCTGCTCGGCCAGGATGGCGTAGATGACGAGCGGCACCGAAGGCGGGATCAGGATGCCCAGCGTGCCGCCCGCGGCCAGCGTGCCGGTGGCCAGGCGGCCGGAATAGCCGTGCTTGCGCAGCTCGGGCAGCGCCACCTGGGTGATGGTGGCGGCGGTGGCCACGCTGCTGCCGCAGATGGCGCCGAAGGCGGCGCAGGCCATCACCGCGGCCATCGCCAGGCCGCCCTTGAAGCGGCTCATCACCGCAGCGGCAAACTGGAACAGCGAACGCGAGATGCCGCCCTGGGTGGCAAAGTTGCCCATGAGCAGGAAGAGCGGGATCACGCTGAGGTCATAACTGGCAAAGCGTGCGAAAGCCTGGGCGTTGAGAAAGCTCGCCAGCGGCAGCCAGCCGGCCTGCAGCACGTAGCCCACCGCGCCTGCGGCGAACATGGCGATGGCAATCGGCGTACGCAGCGCCATCAGCACCAGCATGACGGCAAAGATGAGCAGCGTCAGCGCAAGGGGGCTCATCAGGCACCCCCTCGCGCTGCGCGCTGCGGGATGAGCGCTTCGGAGCGGCCGTGCGCGCTCATGGGACGACCCTTCGCGCTGCGCGCTGCGGTATTCGCCTTGGGAGCGGCCCGGCGGCTCATGCTGCAGATCCAGTGTTGAAGCCGCGCAGCGCCTGCGTGAGCGCGATCGCCGCCGTCAGCGCCAGCGGCGGCACCATGGCGAGGTAGACCACCCACTCTGGAAAGCCGAGCATCATCGAACCCGACTGGCTGTTCCAGGCATTGAGGCCGCCGATGGCGGTGCGCCAGGTCATGAGTGCCATCGCCATTGCCAGCAGCAGGGCGCCGAAACGGTCCAGCTTCAACTGCGTCGCCGCACTGGCCTTGGCGGTGAAGAAGTCGACCATGATGTTGCCGCGCCGGGCCTGGCACCAGGGCAGGAAGAGCGCCACCGCGGCGCCCGCGGCCGAGCCCGAGAGCTCGAAGTCACCGACGATGGTCCAGCCCGTGGTGTTGCGCCCGATCAGGCTGACGCAGGTCATGAGCGTGATCATCGTCAGCAGCACACCGGCCAGCACGGCGCACAGCTTGGCCAGTTTTTCCAGCAGGATCAAGGGGCAGTCTCCTCGTTGTTGTCAGTACTGCGTGGCGGGCAGGCGGGCGCGCAGCCCGTCGAGTGTAGGGGTCAGGGTGATCTGGCACGACAGCCGGCTGTTGGCTTCGCGCGCGGCGGCCGTCATCTCGAGCATCGACAGCTCGTCGGCCGCCGGCGCGGGCAGGCGGGCGGCCCAATCGGTGTCGACGATGACGTGGCAGGTGGCGCAATTCAGGCAGCCACCGCAATCAGCCGCGATGGCCTCGATGCCGGCGCTCACGGCCTCGTGCATGAGGCTGCGGCCGGTCTTCACCGACAACGTGTGCAGCGTGCCGTCGGCGGCCAGCAGGTGGATGGTGATGGTGGCCATCGGTGCGGGGGCGTGGGCGGCTGGCGCCGGCTTCAGTGGCGTGCGAAGTATTTCAGTAGCGCGCGAAGTACTCGCGGCGCTCCCACAGCGCCGGGTCTTCCGCGGCGACATGGCGCGCCCACTCCTGCTGCTTGACGGCGCTGAAGATGCGCGCCAGGCTCGGGCCCAGGCCCTGCTGCAGCACCGCGTCGGCGGCCAGCGCGTCCAGCGCCAGCGCCAGCGTCGCCGGCAGGGCCGGCACGGCGCTGGTGGAGATGTCGGCAGAGCGGTCGGCAGAGCGGTCGGCAGAGATGTCGGCAGATATGTCCGCATAAGGCGCTGCACTCGCCAGCGGCGGTGTCAGCTGCCGCTGCAGACCGTCGAGCCCGGCCAGCACCTGCGCCGCGATCAGCAGGTAGGGGTTGGCCAGGGGCTCGCCGAGGCGGTTCTCGATGCGCGTGGCCGGGTCGCCCGGTGCCCCCAGCACGCGCAGCAGGGCGCCGCGGTTGTCGCGCCCCCAGACGGCCGCCTGCGGCGCCATCACGCTGCCTTGGAAGCGGCTGTAGGCGGGCACCGTCGGGGCGCACAGGGCGGTCATGCCGGCGGCGTGCTCGAGCAGGCCGGCGAGCCAGTGCGCGCCCTGGTCGGACAAGACCTGCCGCGCGTCGCCGGCGGCGCCGGCGGCCTGCTCGCGCAGCATTGCGTTGCGGCCCTCGCCATCGACGAGCGACTGGTGCAGGTGCCAGCCGCTGGCCACCGCGTGCGGCAAGGGCGGCTTGCACACGAAGGTGGCGTGGTAGCCGGCGCGGCGCAGCGCCTGGCGCGTGGCGCCGCGGAACAACACCATCTGGTCGGCGGCGCTGAGCGCGTCGGTGACGTCGAAGACGGCTTCGACCTGGCTCGGCCCGAGTTCGATCTCGAGCGAGCGCAGCGGCAGCCCCAAACCCAGTGCGGTGCGGCGCACGATGGCCAGCGGCTCGTCGGCAAGATCGGCCCAGGCTTCGGACAGCAACTGGTAGCCGGGGTGGATGAGCCGCACCGCGGGCGGCTCGCCGGGCCAGGCGGCAGCGTCGGGCAGCAGGCGGTCATCGGTGATGCGGTAGATGTGGAACTCGACCTCCAGGCCGCAGCGCAGGCCGAGGCCGGCCTCGTGCAGGCGCGCCAGGGCCTGCTGCAGCACGCGGCGCGGGTCGGCCAGCAGCGGGCTGGCGTCGGGCCACAAGGGCTCGGCGCGCAGCCAGGCCGTGGCCGGCGCCCAGGGCAGCACCGTGAAGCTGGCCGGGTCGGGCAGCAGCAGCAGGTTGTTGGCGGCACCGAAGCCGGCCAGGCCGGCCAGCGCGCCGGGCTCGAAGACCTGAAACGCGGTGCAGTCGGCGGTGTCCTTGAGCAGCACCGTGCTGACCATGCTGATGCCCTCGTCGAGCGCATCGGCCAGCGTCGCGGCCGGCGCGCCGTCGCCGCACACCAGCGTCTTGCCGCGCAGCGTGCCGTGCAGGTCGGCCCAGGCCACTCGCACCTGCCCGATGCCCAGCTCGTGCACGCGCGCCAGCACCACCGCGCAGGCCGCGGCACGGGCCGGGCCGTGCACGCCGCAGCGCGCGGCCAGGCTCATGGGCCGGCCGTCACGCTCGTCTGCAGCCAGGCCGCACCGGCACGCTTGGCCGCCGCGGCGTCTTGCCAGAAAGCCTGCCAGCCCGCGGCCGGCGCGATGCAGTCCATCGTGTCGGGGCCGCGCAGCGCGCTCGCCTCTTCGGCCGTCAGCACCATCGGCGGCGTGCCACCGGCCTGCACCGTGTCGATGGCCTTGGCCAGCGCGCGGCGGTTGGCCATGATGACGCGGTCGCTCGTGCCCAGGTGCTCGCGCGTGCGGTCCTGGATCGCGCCCATGCTCTCGACGGCCCACTGGTCATGCAGGTTGATGTCTTCCTCGCCCATGCCCAGGAAGGTGCGCGTGCGCTGCTCTTCGGGGTTGAAGTTCCAGTCGTCATGGCGGCCGTGGATGGGCAAGTGGTCGGGCAGGGTCATGCCGGCCAGGCGCTGCTGGCGCATGGTGTCCTTGTCCAGCGCGCCGGCAAAGCTCGTGAAGAAGGTGTACCAGTAGGTGTGGGTGTCGTCCACCGGCAGGTGCATCTGGGTGATGGTGACGGTTTCGCTGAGCGGGATCACGAAGGTCTGCGGAAACACGGCGTGCGTCACGCGCACGTGCGTGAGTTGCTCGCTGATCAGGCGCAACGTGGTCAGCCGCGTCAGGCCGGGTGCGACGTCCTCATGGCGGATCTCGGGGCTGCAGAACTCGCGCATCACGCGCGTCATGGGCCAGCGCTGGCCGTCGACGCTGCCCACGCTGGCGGCGCGAAACTGGCGGCCATAGGCGCCTTCGAGCGATTCGTCCTGCAAGTAGCGGTGCAGGAAACTCGGGTGCGCGGGGTCGATGCCGACCTCCACCGCCTGCAGCCAGTTGCAGCGCCACAGGCCCTTGAAGGCGAAGCGGTGCGTGGCCGGCGCGGTGAAGCAGTCGAAGGCCGGCAACGCCGGCGGCGTGCTGCCGGGGCCCGACTCGGGGCCCAGGTAGGCGAACACCACACCCGCTGCCACCTGCGTCGGGTAGCTGCGCTGGCGCACGCGCTGGCACAGCGTGGAGCCCAGCGGCTCAGCCGGCGTGTCGAGGCAGCGACCGTCGACGGCGAACTTCCAGCCATGAAAGGGGCAGCGGATGCCCTCGGGCTCATGGCGTGCAAAGGCCAGGTCGGCGCCGCGGTGCGGGCAGTCGCGGTCGAGCAGGCCGAAGCGGCCCGCCGCATCGCGAAAGAGCACCAGGTCCTGCCCCAGCAGGCGCACCGCCTTGATCGGACGCTGGGCCATGCGCGGGTCGAACTGCGGATCGAATTCATCCAGCAGCGCCGCCGGCTGCCAGTAGCGACGCAGCAGCTCACCGCAGGCGGTGCCGGGGCCGATGCGGGTGAAGAGGTCGTTCTGGGCGGCGTGCATCGTGCCGGTCAGTCTAGGGGCGGCTCTGGCACCGGGCAAGCTGAGGCAAACGCGTGGTCAGGGATGCTGCGATCGCGCGCGGCAGCTTCTGCACGGCTGTGGCCGCTGGCTCACATCAGAACAATGTCGTATTGAGGATGCATCGCGGGAAAGCCTTTGTGGATCAACAGGTTGCGACGCATGAGACGGTACTGCTCATATCCGGCTACCCGTCTGGCTACCTGTCGCACCCGGGCTCTGCCTGGGCTGCATGGGACGTGGTGATCTCAGACATGAACAGCTTCAGCCTCGATGACAGGTCGCAGCCCAGGACGCAGCCCACGGTCGGTGACCCAGTCGACCGATCGGCCCAGCAGATCCTCGAGGAAGAACTGGACGCCGAAGAAACGCTCTGAAGTGGCCGGGCCATCAAAGGACACGAGGATGTCGATATCACTGCCGACACCTGCAGCGTCACGCACGGTCGACCCGAACAGGGCGAGGTCAGTGACCCCGTATCGGGCCATCAGGGTCGGCTTGCTCTGCGCGAGTGCCGCCAGTACCACTGAACGCTTCATATGGTCGTCCTGCACTTGAACACCGTCTCGACATTTGCGACAGCATGGCGGCTGCAGGCCCGTCCTGGCACGCTGAGACGGGGACACATATCGCCAACCGCAGAACTGACTTATCGACCCCTGCCCGGCAAGGCCATCCCTTCGTTCAGGATCTCGCCATAGCGCGCATAGCTGAACACGCGTCCGCGCTGCTTGCGCGTGAGTTCCGCGACCACGCCAATGCGCTCCAGGTGCGCCAGCGCCTTGTTCACCGTGGCCGGCGTGAGGCCCGTAGCGGCGACGAGCGACGCAGCGGTGGCGATGGGCTGCCGCTGCAGGGCGTGGTGAATCGCCGCTGCCGATCCTGCGGCGCGGCCGAGGCCCGCAATGCGCTGGCTGTCGGCCGAGGCCAGTTCCAGCAGGCGCTTGGCCGACGTGGCAGCCTGCTTGGCGCTGGCCACCACGGCATCGGCGAAGAACTCCAGCCAGGCCTCCCAATCGCCCGACAGACGTACCGCATTGAGCAGCTCGTAGTAGGTCTGCCGGTGCTCCTTGAAGTGCAGGCTCAGGTACAGCATCGGTTCGCGCATCAGCCCATCGACCGCGAGTTGCAGCGCGATCAGCAGGCGGCCCACCCGACCGTTGCCGTCGAGGAACGGGTGGATGGTCTCGAACTGCACGTGGGCCAACGCCGCCTTGACCAGCGGCGACGTCGGCTCGGGTACGTCATGCAGGAAGCGCTCGAAGAGCTTCAGGCACTCATCAAGCTCATTGACCGGCGGCGGCACGAACACCGCGTTGCCCGGGCGCGTGCCGCCGATCCAGACCTGGCTCGAGCGAAACTCGCCGGGCGTGAGCTTGGCGCCGCGCCCCTCGCTGCCCCCGCGTGTCATGAGCACCTGGTGCACCTCGCGGATCAGCCGCAGTGACAGCGGGAAGCCCCCGCGCACCCGCTCCAGTCCGTGCTCCAGCGCAGCGACGTAGCGACTGACCTCGCGCGCATCTTCCAGCGGCACGCCCGGCTGTTCGTCCAGTTCGAACAGCATCAGGTCGGCGAGCGACGACTGCGTGCCTTCGATCATCGATGACAGCACCGCCTCCTTGCGCACGAAGCTGCTACGCAGCAGCGCCGCGTTCGGCAGCAGGTCGGTGACCGCGTCGAGCCGCCCAAGAGCAAGCAGCGCGGCGTCGAAACGACTGCGCAGTGCCGGCGACCACTCGATGGCCGGACGCGGCGGCAAAGGCGCCGGGACGAAGGCCTTGAACGACTCTCCGGCAGTGGCGACCTTGAGGTAACGGCCTTGTAGCGCGCGTTTCATCGGAGCAGGTACCTAAATCAACGGTGGACGCTATTTTAGGATGGGACTACTCCGTAAAACAAACGCCATCGCGTATCAGGCAGCGGCCCACGCCTGCCATCACGCGTGCCATCGGCGCCAATTCGAGCGCCAACGGCAACGCTGTCATGGATGGGGTGACACCGCCGGCAGCAGGCCGCTCACGAAGGCTTCGGGGGTCCTGATCGGACAGTGCCCCAGCCGATCCGGCGCCAGTGTGCCAAGAACGCGCCAGGCGCCCTTTGACTCGTCGATGCCGACGACGACGCCCAGTATCTCGAGCGCGATCTGGATGGTGGCCGTCTGGATCATCGTGCAGCATGGCAAACCACTTCGACGCCCATTTGCACCCATTAAGGGCGCCAATCGGATCAATGCTGGGTCGACTTCGTGGGACGGGTGCGTCAGGCCTCCAGGTCGATCGCCCGATCCACCTGCCAAGCCAGGCGGGCACGAATGGCCGCGCGCCCTGCAACCATCGTGGCGAGGTACATGGTCGCCGCGGGATGAAGACGCTGCTCTCGATCCCGCCGAGAGAATCCGGCACCGCCTATAGTCGTTGCACCATGAACTGGACACGCGCAGAAGTCCTGGCCGCCATGCACCTGTATCTGCAACTGCCGTTTGGTCAGCTGCACCGGGGACAACCGCGCATCGTGCAACTCGCACGCTGGCTAGGCCGCACACCCAGTTCGGTGGCCATGAAGCTGGTCAACATTGCCAGCCTGGATCCCGCCATCACGGGCTCGGGCCGTGTGGGTCTTCAGAAAGCATCCAAGCTCGACCGTGACGTGTGGGCAGAAGTCACCACCTCGTGGTCCAACGTGTTGGGCGCAGCTGCCGCCGCGTACGAACACTTCGCGGCGCAAGAAGGACTCACGGCAATCGAAGCGGATCACATTGAGCCGGCCGAACTGGCCGCGGTCTCTGGTGACCTTGACCCATCTTTCGACACCGAGCGTGAAGCGGTCGTCAAGGTGCGCCTCAACCAGGTACGCTTTCGCCGCTGGGTTTTTGCCAGCTATGGGGGTCGGTGCTGCATCACGGGTTTGAAAGAGCCCAAGCTACTGATCGCGAGTCACATCGTGCCCTGGGCAGAGGACCCCGTGCATCGATTGAATCCTCGCAATGGCCTGTGCTTGTCACCGCTTTACGACCGGGCGTTTGACCAAGGGCTCATCACGATCACACCGGTGTCGCTGCAGATCCGCATTGGCCGGCGCTTGCGTGAAGCAGTGGAGGACACCTACGTCCAGCAGGCTTTTGCGGCATTGGATGGCGTACCCATTCGAGCTTCAGACCGGCTGAGGCCTGATGATGAGTTGCTAGCTTGGCATCAGCGGCGGTATTCCTAGCCATACAGAACGCGGCCCACTTCTCCAGCGCATCCCGCCGCTTCTCGAAGTACGTGTGCCGGTCGTGGATCCCCTTCACGCCCGACAGCTTATGGTTCAGGCACATCTCGGAGATGTCCCTCGGCACGCCGAGTGCGCGCATGTGCGACTTCATCGTGCTGCGCAGGTCATGCGGCGTGAAACGACGCACCGCCGGCTTGTCGGCATCGAGCCAGTAGCCGATCGCCTCACGAATGGTGTCCTTGCTGACATGCGTATCACCGCCCTGCCTGGCGGCACGGCCGCGTGAGTGTGCCGGCAGCACGAACGCCGACTCACCGGCCAGCGTGCGCAACTCCTTGAACCAATCCACGACGATTGGCGCGAGCGGAATGTCCATCGCCGCGCCGGTCCTGCTCTTGGGGATGTGCCACTGCGCTTCGTCCAGGTCGACGTGCTCCCACCGGGCCTGGTACAGCTCGGCGCTGCGCACGGCGGTAGCCAGCAGGATGCGGATGATCAGCGCGTTGCGCCTGCGCATGCCGGCGTTCAACAGCAGGTGCAATTCGTCCCGGGTCAGCATCAGGCGCTGGCGCTTCGGTGGCCGCTCGCCCAGCAACGCCGACAGCATGATCCCGTGGCACGGGTTCAGATTGATCAGCCGCTTGCCGCAGGCGTGGGTGCACAGGCACTTGGTGGTGATCAGCAGCATGTTCGACTCGCCCCAGGTCAGCGAGCTCGCCTCGATGAGCGCGACCACGTCAGAGGCCTCGATCGCGCGCACGGTCAGCGCGCCGAGCTTCTTCTCCACGCGCTTGAGGTGCCGGCCGTAGCTGACCTGGGTGCTGTGCGCCAGGCTGACCAGCTTCTTGACGCGGTAGTCCTTGACCAGCTCGTGCACCGTCCAGTCCTTCGCCGCGGTGGCCTTGGCCTTCTGCTTGTCGGCCGCCGGGTTGCGGCTCTGCATGATCTCGGCTCGCTTGATGGTGGCGATGCCGCGCGCGTCGGCCAGGCTGATGTCGGGATAGCGGCCGATGGTGAGCTCGCGTCGACGTCCACCATGGCTGTAGCGAAGGATCCAACCTGTCGCACCGCCGGCCGATAACCTGAACGTGAGTCCGCCACCGCCTGCCTTGGCCATCGGCACGCCAGCCCTGACCCAGTGCCGGATCTGAAGGTCCGTCAACCGGCCTCGCTCTCCTGCCATGTTCACCTCCTTGGCACCGGATCGCAGCTACCACGCTAGCTACCATTCCAGCTACCAAATTTTGGTGGAACACCATGGGACTTCAAGAGCCGTAGAAACCCGCTGAAACCCGAAATCTCCAGCATTCATGCGGGTTTGCGGGTGGCAAGTGGGCCGGCGTGAGTCGCCGTGAAACCCTACATCAGAACAATGTCGTACTGCTCCGGATTCATCCCCGGCTCGGCGCTCAGCGAAATCGGCTTGCCGATGAATTCGCTCAGCCCCGCAAGATGCACGCTCTCTTCGTCGAGCAGCATCTCCACCACCGTGGCGCTGGCAATGACGCGAAACTCGCGCGGG
>JANMVM010000437.1:0-4210 GCA_031392695.1 Rubrivivax sp. | reverse complement strand
CCACGCCGTGAACGCGGCACTCATCAACCTCGACAGCCGCGCCGTCGCCGCCGGCGAGATGACCGTCGTGCTCGGGCCCGGCTGGCCCGGCGTACTGCTGCACGAAGCGGTGGGCCACGGCCTGGAAGGCGACTTCAACCGCAAGGGCAGCAGCACCTTCGCCGGCCGCGTCGGCCAGCGCGTGGCTGCCAAGGGCGTCACCGTGCTCGACGACGGCACCCTGCCCGACCGCCGCGGCAGCCTCAACGTCGACGACGAAGGCCACGCCACGCAGCGCAACGTGCTGATCGAGGACGGCATCCTGCGCGGCTACATGCAGGACAGCCTGAACGCGCGCCTGTCGGGCGTCAAACCCACCGGCAACGGCCGCCGCGAAAGCTATGCCAGCCTGCCCATGCCGCGCATGACCAACACCTACATGCTGGCCGGCAAGCGCAGCAAGGAAGAGATCCTGGCCAGCATGAAACGCGGCCTGTATGCCACCAACTTCGGCGGCGGCCAGGTCGACATCACGAGCGGCAAGTTCGTGTTCTCGGCCAGCGAAGCCTTCTGGGTCGAGAACGGCAAGATCCTGTACCCGGTCAAGGGCGCCACGATCATCGGCAACGGGCCCGAGGCGATGACGCGCGTGAGCATGATCGGCAACGACCTGCAGCTCGACACCGGCGTCGGCGTGTGCGGCAAGGAAGGCCAGAGCGTGCCGGTGGGCGTGGGCCAGCCGACGCTGCGCATCGAAAGGCTCACGGTGGGAGGCACGGCTTGACGGTCGAAGTCACCTTTGCCGACATCGAAGCCGCTGCCCAGCGGCTGGCGGGGCAGGTGCTGGACACGCCCTGCGTCGAGAGCAAGACCCTCGGTCAGATCGTCGGCGCGCAGGTCTTCCTGAAGTTCGAGAACCTGCAGTTCACGGCTTCCTTCAAGGAGCGCGGCGCGCTCAACAAGCTGGCGGCGCTGGTCGAATCGGGCCAGGTCATCAAGGGCGTGATCGCCGCATCGGCCGGCAACCACGCCCAGGGCGTGGCGCACCACGCCCAGCGCCTGGGCCTGGCGGCGGTGATCGTGATGCCGCAGCACACGCCGATGGTCAAGGTCGAGCGCACGCGCGGCTTCGGCGCCCAGGTGGTGCTGCACGGCGACAGCTTCGACGCGGCGCGCGACCGCGCGCTGCAGATCGCCGCCGAGCAGGGCCTGACCTTCGTCCACCCCTTCGACGACGCGCTGGTCATCGCCGGCCAGGGCACGATCGGCATCGAGATGCTGCGCGCCCAGCCCGAGCTGGACACGCTGGTCATCGCCATCGGCGGCGGCGGCCTGATCAGCGGCATCGCCACCGCGGTGCGCGCGCTCAAGCCCGGGGTGCAGATCATCGGCGTGCAGACCACGCGCTTCCCGGCCATGGTCAACGCCATCAAGGGCACCGCCCACCCGCAGGGCACGAGCACGATCGCCGAGGGCATTGCGGTCGGGCAGCCGGGGCAGATCACGCGCGAGATCATCCGCCGCCAGGTCGACGACCTCGTGCTCGTCGACGAGGGCGACATCGAGCAGGCCATCGTGATGCTGCTTGAGATCGAGAAGACGCTGGTCGAAGGCGCCGGCGCCGCCGGCCTGGCGGCGCTGCTCAAAGACCCGGCGCGCTTTGCCGGCAAGAAGGTGGGCCTGGTGCTGTGCGGCGGCAACATCGACCCGCTGCTGCTGGCCAGCATCCTCGAGCGCGGCATGGTGCGCGCCGGGCGGCTGGCGCGCATCAAGGTCAACGCGCGCGACACCCCCGGGGTGCTGGCGCGGATCACGACCATCGTTGGTGAAGCGGGCGCCAACATCGACGAGGTGCACCACCAGCGAGCGTTCTCGATGCTGTCGGTGCAGAGTGTCGAGGTCGAGCTGGTGCTGCAGACGCGCAACCGCGCGCACGTGCAGGACGTCGCAGCCTGCCTCGCGGCAGCCGGCTTCGAGGCCACGATCGGCTGAAGCCGGCGGCGCCCTGGGTGCCGGAACAGGCCGCTTTCCCGGGCTCATTTCCGCGCCGTCGGTGCCGCCAGGCTGCACACAATCATCGTCATGTGCACACTGCCCGAGGGCCGCTCCATGCCGAAATCCCCGCTCGCGTCCCGCCTCGCCCCGCTCGCTGCCATCGCCGCCGGCCTGCTGCTGGTCGGGGCGCTGCCGCTGGCGCAGGCCGGCGAGCTGTACACGCAGGTCGGCCTGCCCGGCGTCATAGTCGGCTTCGCCCAGCCCCTGAACCCTTACTTCGGGCTGCGTGTGGACTACGCCACCATCGGCGAGCGCAGCGAGCAGCGCGTCGAGGACGGCATCGCCTACAACGCCAAGCTCAAGCTCAACCGCGCCGCGCTGCTGGCCGACTGGTTTCCCTTTGCCGGCGGCTTCCGCTTCAGCGGCGGCATCACCTCCAACCAGTACCGGCTCGACCTGCTGGGCAGCGGCGCCGGCGGTTCGCTGACGATCGGCAACACGACCTACACCACGACGGCAGCCGACCAGCTCAAGGTGCAGGTGCGCTACCCCAGCAGCACCGGCTACTTCGGCTTCGGTTGGGGGCACCAGGCCGAGAGCGGCCTGCGCTTGTCGATGGACGTCGGTGCGATGTTCGGCAAGGCCAGCGTCAGCTATGCCTTGAGCGGGCCGCTGGCGCAGCGCGTGACACAGGCCGACATCGACGCCGAACTGGCCGAGCTGCGCGCCGGCGTCGGCAAGGTGCGCGCGGTGCCGCAGCTGAGCCTCGGGCTGGGCTACAGCTTCTGATACATTCCTCGCCATGCGCCCCGCATCGTTCGACTTTACGTATTTTTGGTTCTCGCACCGCTTGGCGGCTGGAGAGGCAAACGCGTAGTCAGACGACGCAAGAGCATCCCCCAGAAACCGCCGGCAGCCCCGGCGGTTTTTTGTTGCCGGGCTGAACGTCAGACCCATCGGCACCCGAGGAAAGCCCACCATGAGCCCGAAACCCGTCCAGCCCACCGACCAACGCCTGGCCCTGTCGGAGCGCACCAGCCAGACCGACGACCAGCGCATCCAGGACGTCACGCCGCTGCCGCCGCCCGAGCACCTGATCCGCTTCTTCCCGATCGCCGGCACGCCGGTGGAGACGCTGATCTCCAACACCCGCGGCGCCATCCGCCGCATCATGGCCGGGCAGGACGACCGCCTGTTGGTGATCATCGGCCCGTGCTCGATCCACGACCCGGCCGCGGCGCTGGAGTACGCGCGCCGCCTCAAAGCCGTGCGCGAGCAGCACCGGGGCGAGCTGGAAGTGGTGATGCGCGTGTACTTCGAGAAGCCGCGCACCACGGTGGGCTGGAAGGGCCTCATCAACGACCCCTACCTCGACGAGAGCTACCGCATCCACGAAGGCCTGCGCATCGCACGCCAGTTGCTGGTGGACATCAACCGCCTGGGCGTGCCGGCGGGCAGCGAGTTCCTGGACGTCATCAGCCCGCAGTACATCGGCGACCTCATCGCCTGGGGCGCGATCGGCGCGCGCACCACCGAGAGCCAGGTCCACCGCGAGTTGGCCTCGGGCCTGAGCGCGCCGGTGGGCTTCAAGAACGGCACCGACGGCAACATCAGAATCGCCACCGACGCCATCCAGGCCGCGGCGCGGCCGCACCACTTTTTATCGGTGCACAAGAACGGCCAGGTGGCCATCGTGCAGACCAAGGGCAACAAGGACTGCCACGTCATCCTGCGCGGCGGCAAGGCGCCCAACTACGACGCCGCCAGCGTGGCCGCGGCCTGCAAGGAGATCGAAGCCACCAAGCTCGACTGCAGGCTGATGATCGACGCCAGCCACGCCAACAGCAGCAAGCAGCATGGCCGCCAAATTGAGGTCATGAAGGACGTCGGCGCGCAGATCGCCGCCGGCAGCCGCTGCATCTTCGGCGTCATGGTCGAGAGCCACCTGCACGACGGGGCGCAGAAGTTCACGCCGGGCAAGGACGACCCGGCGCAGCTGACCTACGGCCAGAGCATCACCGACGCGTGTATCGGCTGGGACGATTCGCTCGGCCTGCTCGAAGGCCTGGCGCAGGCCGTCAAGGCGCGCCGGCGCGCCGCGGGTTCCTGACTCAGGCGCGGCGCCGGGCCATCCAGCCCAGCACACCCAGCCCGGCCAGCATCAGCACGCCTGCGCCGGGCTCGGGCACGGCGGCCAGCGAGACATCGTCCAGGGTGTAGGCCTTGAAGTCGCCGA
>JANMVM010000364.1:0-8392 GCA_031392695.1 Rubrivivax sp. | reverse complement strand
CGTCGGCGCGCGCGCCCAGGCGCGCCGGCCGGCGGGCGGCCGGCTCGCCGGCAGCGCCAGCGCCAGCCCCGCCAGCGCCGCCAGCAGCGTGCCCAGCAGCGACATGGCAAAGGTCTCGGCGGTGCCGACGGCCACCAGCTGGACGAAGCCCGGGCTCAGGTCGGGCGGCAAAAACTCGCCCACGAAGCGAGCCATGCTGGCCGCGGCCTCGAGCGAAAAGAACTGCGCCCACTGCAGGTCCAGCGACCAGAAGCTCAAGCCCACCAGCACGATCAGGCCGGCGCTGAACCAGCAGGCCTTGCAGCGCGCGTCCCACAGCGGCGGCGGCAGCTTGTAGGGTGGATTGGCGGCGACGGTCTTCACAGCTCAGCCCAGCGCCCGGCGCAGCCAGGCGCTGACGCGGTCGGCCAGCGCCACCAGGGCCATGAAGACGAGCAGCATGGTGGCGACTTCGCCGCCGTTGAACATCTTCATCGAGTTGTCGAGTTGTTGGCCCAGGCCGCCGGCGCCGACGAAGCCCAGCACCACCGAAGAGCGGATGGCACATTCCCACCGGTACACGGTGTACGAGACGAGCTCTGCAGAACTTCCCGGCAGGACAGCATAAAAGAAGGCCTGCAGCCGAGAGCTGCCGTTGCGCAGCAGGGTCTGGCTGGCATGGGGCTCGCCGCTTTCCAGGATCTCGCCGTAGACCTTGCCCAGCATGCCGCCGTAGGTCAGCGCGATGGCCAGCACGCCCGAGGTGGGGCCGAGGCCGACGACGCGCACGAACACCAGCGCCCACACCAGCTCAGGCACGCTGCGCAGCACGATGAGCGCCCAGCGCAGCGCCTGGCGCAGCGCGAATGGCGCCGCGGCCATGCGGCCCGACAGCGCCGAGATCGACAGCACGCGGGTCGACAGCAGCGTCACCGGCACCGCGATGATCAGCGCCAGCGTGATGCCCACGGTGGCGATGGCCACCGTGCGCCAGGTCTCGCGCGCCACCAACAGCAGAAAGTCGGCCTGCAGCGTCGGCGGAAAAAAGCTGGCCACGAAGCGGCCCGTGACGCGCAGGCTGGCGGCCTCGAGCAGCACCCAGGGCTTGAACTCGGTGGCCACGAGCAGCGGCGCCATCAACACCGCCGCGACGCTGGCCCAGAACACGCGCGGCCACCAGGCCGGGTCGCGATCGGCTGGGCTGGCCGCGGGCAGCGAAGGCAGCGCGGCCGGACTCATCGGCAATGCATCACCGCGGGCAGCGCTTCGGCAGCCGGCGCGACTTCGACGGCCGGCGCTGGGCCGGTGAGCTCGTCCTCATGCTGCGCATAGAGCCGGGCCAGGCGCTCGCGCGTGACCTGCGCCGTGGCCAGGTCGAAGGCCACCGCGCCGTCGCGCAGCCCGACAATGCGCGGGAAGTGCGCCAGCGCCGCGTCCACCTGGTGCAACGTCGTCACGAGCGTCACGCCGCGCTCGCGCGCGCCACGCGTCAGTGCCTCGAGCGCCTGTTGCGCCCGCGTCGGGTCGAGCGAGGACAGCGGCTCGTCGACGAGCCACAGCTGCGCCGGCGCCAGCAGCGCGCGCGCCAGGCCAACGCGCTGGCGTTCGCCGCCCGACAGGCGGTCGACGCGGTCGAAGAGCTTGTCGCCGAGGTCGAAGCGCTCCAGCGCATCGAAGGCGGCGGGGATGTCGCTCGGATAGAGCAGCGAGCGCAGGCTGGCCAGCAGCGACAGCGCCGGCAGGCGCGCTGCCAGCACCGCGGTCACGACGCGCTGGCGCGGTGGCAGCGGCGGCACCTGCGGCGCCAGGAAGAGGCGGCCGCGCAGCCGCTGCAGATCGCGCCGGGGCAGGGTCCACGGGTCCTGCGCCTGCAGGTGCAGCTGGCCCTGCTGCGGTGGTAGGGCAGCGGCCAATACGTGCAGCAGCGTCGTCTTGCCGGCGCCCGAGGGGCCGATCACCGCCACCTGCTCACCCGCAGCCACGTGCAGCGTCACGCCTTGCAAGGCCGGCACACTGCCGACGCGCGCGGCCGGGTGGCGCGCGCTCAGCTCCGCAAGGCTCAGTTCCACGCCGACCCGTTCAGAGCAGGCCGGCGCTGCGCGCAGCGGCCTCGATACCCTTGTAGTTGTCGGCCTTGTTGGGCACGAAGCGCGTGGCGCGCTGCAGCTCGAGGATTTCCTTGCCTTCGGCGGTGTCCTTGCTCAGCGACAGCAGTGCCTGGGTCAGCTTTTCGCGCAGTGCGGCGGGCATGTCGGCATGCACGGTCCAGTTGTAGTCGTAGTAGCCGGGGGTGGTGTAGAAGACGCGCACGGCGTTGGTGTCGACCTTTTTGTCGGCCACGAACTTCTCCCACACGCTGATGTTCAGCGCCCCGGCCTGCACCTTGCCCGAGGCCACGGCGGCGATGGTGGCGTCGTGCGCGCCGCTGTAGGCCACGCGCTTGAAGTCCTTGTCGGGGTCGATGCCGGCCTGCAGCAGAAAGCTGCGCGGCATGAGGTGGCCGCTGGTCGAACTTTGCGAGCCGAAGCTGACGTCCTTGCCCTTGAGGTCGGCCAGCGACTTGATCGCCGGGTCGCTGGTGATGAAGACCGAGCGGAACTTCTCGTCTTCCTCGCGCTGCGCCACCGGCACCATCTTGCCGCCCGAGCGCACGTTGGCCTGCACGAAGGTGAAGCCGCCGAACCAGGCCATGTCGATCTTGCGGTTGACCAGCGTTTCGACCGCCGCGGCGTAGTCGGTGACGGGGGTGAACTCGACCTTCATGCCGAGCTTGCCTTCCAGGTACCTGACCAGCGGCGCGGCCTTGCGCGCCAGTTCGGTGGGCGACTCATCAGGGATGGCGGTGACGCGAAACACCTGCTGCGCCTGTGCCGTGATGCCGAACGCGATCAGCGCGCAAGCCACGGTGGCACGCAGGGTGCGGGACAAGGACGGACTGAACATCGGGGTACTCCTGGACTTGTTGGATGGCGCGCCGGCCGGCGCAATCGTGACCGGGGCGCGGGCTGCATTGGAACCTATGTTCGGGCAACGTGCTGGCGCCGCTGCTACATTCCCGGCCCGGCCCGGCCCGGCCCGACCTGACCTGACCTGACCTGACCTGACCTGACCTGACCCGTCACCGCGCCCTGCGCTCACCGACCGCCCCCACCGCTTAAGGACGCCTGCATGCGCGAGCCGCACTTCCTGCAACTCCACGACCTCGCCGCCGAGCCGCTGGTGGCCGAAGCCGTGGCCGGCCTGCGCGCGCCGGCCGCGCGCGCCTCGCCCAAGTTCTTCTACGACGAACTCGGCTCGCGGCTGTTCGACGCCATCACCGCGCTCGACGAGTACTACCCCACGCGCACCGAGGCCGCGATCCTGGCCACGCACGGCCGCGATATCGCTGTCGCCGCGCTGCAAGCGATGGGGCCGCGGGGCAGCCTCGTCGACCTGGGGGCCGGCAATTGCGCCAAGGCGGCGCGCCTGTTCGCGGCGCTGGCGCCGGCGCGCTACGTGGCGCTGGACATCTCGGTGGACTTCTTGCGTGACGCGCTCAGCGCGCTGCAGCGCCAGCACCCGGGCATCGACATGGTCGGCGTCGGCCTGGACTTTTCCAAGCGGCTGGCGCTGCCGGCCGGGGTGCTGGACGGCCCGGCGTTGATCTTCTACCCCGGCTCAAGCATCGGCAACTTCAGCCCCGACGAGGCGCTGCGCCTGCTGCGCGAATGCCACGCGCTGGCCGCCGGCGGGGGCCTGCTCATCGGTGTCGACCGCGTCAAGCCCGACGCGCTGCTCGACGCCGCCTACGACGACCCGCTGGGCGTGACCGCGGCCTTCAACCTGAACCTGTTGCGGCACCTCAACCGCCTCATCGGCAGCGACTTCGAGCCGCGCCAGTGGCGCCATGTCGGTGCCTTCAACCGCGCCGCCTCGCGCATCGAGATGCACCTGGAGGCGCGCGCGACGCTGCTCGTGCGCTGGCCAGGCGGCGAGCGTCGCTTCGCCGCCGGCGAGCGCATCCACACCGAGAATTCCTACAAGTGGGAGCCGGCCGACTTCGAGGCCCTGCTGCGCGAGGCCGGCTTTCGCCAAGTGCGGGGCTGGACCGATGGGCAGGGCTGGTTCTCGGTCATGCTGGCGCGCTGAGGCGGCCCTCAGCGCGCACAGGTCCTGAAGCCGGCGAAGATGTCGTTGCGCGCGGGCAGGAAGTAATTGCGGTAGCGCGCGTGCTTCATGCGCGGCTGGGTGGCGAAGGAGCCGCCGCGCAGCACCGGGCGGCTGCCGAACCACGGTGCCGAGTAGTCGCGGTAGGGGTGGGCCACGAAGCCGGCGTAGGGCACGAAAGTGCTCGCCGTCCATTCCCACACCGCGCCCCACTGGAATGCTTCGCCCAGGGTCAGCGCGGCGCATTCCCACTCGGCTTCGGTGGGCAGGCGGCGGCCGGCCCAGGCGCACCAGGCCTGGGCTTCGAAGGCGTTGAGGTGACAGGCGGGCAGCGCGCGCTCGAGCGCCTGCCAGCGGCCCCAGCGGCATTGCTCCCAGGCGTCAGCAGCGCCACCGCGGCGCAGGTAGCGCGGTGCCTGCGCCCGCGTGGCCTGCAGCCAGGCGCGCGCCGGGCCGGGCCACCAGCGCTCGTCTTCATAGCCGCCGGCTTCGACGAAGGGCAGATAGTCCGCCCAGCACAGGACGCGGCTGTCGATCTGGCAGGCCGGCAGCGTCACTTCGTGCGCGCCGCACTCGTTGTCGAAGGCGAAACCGGCGTCGGCCGGCGATCCCAGCGGCCAGCTGGCGGCGCCCAGCGACAAGGTATCGAGGGCGGCCGGCACAGGCTGCGGTTGCCAGCGCGCGTCGCTCACTGGCAGGCCGAGCGCCTGTGCCATGTACAGCGCCGCTTCGTGGTGCATGTCCTCGTGGAACAGGCACAGGCGATGGAAGTACAGGCCGGTGTCGTCCTCGGGCGTGTGCTGCAGCAGGGCCAGGCTCTGCGCCAACGTGTGGCTCAGATCGTCGCGCGTGGCCTGGGCATCGGGCAGTGGCAAGTGCCAGCGTGTGGCGTGCGGCACGCGGCTGGAGTCGTACAGCGCATCGGCGCCCGGCCGCGCGGGCGCCGCGCGGGTGACGAGCGGATCGGCAGCCACGCCAAGCAGCCGCTGCGGGTTGCGCGCCAGCCAGTGCGACTGGAACCAGCCGATGTGGCCCAGTTCCCACAGCGGCGGGTTGAGGTCGGGGTCTTCGGGCACCGCCAGTCCCTGCGCCGCCAGCGCCGTTTCATAAACGGCAAAGGTCGCCAGCGTGTCGCGCCGGCACTCCTGCAGCGCGCGGCTCAGCGCTTCGGCGCCGGCCTGACGCAAGGCTGTGCCCGGGCTGGCGCGTCCGTTCATTCGCGGTAACGTGCTGGGATGGTGCTGCCGGCTCTGATCATCGTCACTCCTGCCCTGGCCGCCGCCAACAACGGCAACTGGCAGACCGCGCGCCGCTGGGCGCGGCTGTTGGCGGGTCATTATCGAGTGCGCCTGAGCGACGCCTGGACCGATGGCGACGAAGACCTGATGATCGCCTTGCACGCGCGGCGCTCGGCGAGCTCGGTGGCGGCCTGGCGCCGGGCCCCGCATGCCCTGGCCCACAACCTGGTGCTGGTGCTCACCGGCACCGACCTCTACCGCGACATCGACGACGACGCCGCAGCCCAGCAGTCGCTGGTCTGGGCTGACCGGCTGGTGGTGCTCAACGAACTGGGCCTGCAGCGCCTGCCTGCCGCGGTGCGCGACAAGGGCCGTGTGTGCCTGCAGTCGACGCCGGCGCGCCGGCCGCTGGCCAAGACGGGGCGCCATTTGCGCGCGCTGATGGTCGGCCACCTGCGCGACGAGAAGTCGCCCCAGACCTACTTTGAAGCCGCGCGCCGGCTGGCGCAGCGCCACGACATCCTGCTCGACCACATCGGCAGCGGGCTCGACGAAGGCCTGGCCGTGCAGGCGCGGCAACTCATGCAGACGCAGCCGCGCTACCGCTGGCTCGGCGGCCTGGCGCACGCCGTCACGCGCTCGCGCATCCAGGCCGCCCATGTGCTGGTGCACGCCAGCCGCATGGAGGGCGGCGCCCATGTCGTGACCGAGGCCATCACCAGCGGCACGCCGGTGCTGGCCTCGCGCATCGACGGCAATCTCGGCCTGCTCGGCGCCGACTACGGCGGCACCTTCGACTGGGGCGATGCCCAGGGCCTTGCGACGCTGCTCGAGCGCTGCCGCGACGATGCGACTATGCTGCCGGCCCTGCAACAGCAGTGTGCGGCCCGCGCCGGTCTGTTCCACCCCGACCGCGAGCGCCAGACGCTGCTCGACCTGCTGGCCGGCCTGCAGCCGCAGGCCCCACCCTGGAGAACCCGATGAACGCCCCTGACAAACTCGCCGAACCTCGCCTGACCTCGCTCTCGCACGGCGGCGGCTGCGGCTGCAAGATCGCGCCCGGCGTGCTGAGCGAAATCCTCAAGGGCACGGCCGCGATGCCGATCCCCAAGGAGCTGCTGGTCGGCATCGAGACCGCCGACGACGCCGCGGTCTACCAGCTCAACGACGAGCAGGCGCTGATCGCCACCACCGACTTCTTCATGCCCATCGTCGACGACCCGTTCGACTTTGGCCGCATCGCCGCCACCAACGCCATCAGCGATGTCTACGCCATGGGCGGCAAGCCGATCATGGCGCTGGCGCTGGTGGGCATGCCGATCAGCGTGCTGTCGACGCAGACCATCGGCCGCGTGCTCGAAGGCGGGGCTGCGATGTGCCGGCTGGCCGGCATCCCGATCGCCGGCGGCCACACCATCGATTCCGTCGAAGCCATCTACGGCCTCGTGGTGATGGGGCTGATCCACCCCAAGCGCGTCAAGCGCAACGCCGACGCGCAGCCCGGTGACGTGCTGGTGCTGGGCAAGCCACTGGGCGTGGGCGTGATGAGTGCGGCGCTGAAGAAGGAAAAGCTCGGCGACGCCGGCTATGCGCAGATGATCGCCAACACCACCCAGCTCAACACCCCCGGCCCCGAGCTGGCCGAGCTGCCCGGCGTGCATGCGCTGACCGACGTCACCGGTTTCGGCCTCGCCGGCCACGGGCTGGAGCTGGCGCGCGGCGCCAACTGCCAGGCGCGCATCGACTGGGCCAGCGTGCCGCTGCTGGGCGGCGTGCGCGACCTGGCTTCGCAGGGCTTTGTCACCGGCGCCTCGGCCCGCAACTGGGCCGGTTATGGCGCCGACATCGCGCTGCCGGCCGCTTTTGCGGCCGAGGATCAGGCGCTGCTGACCGACCCCCAGACCAGCGGCGGCCTGCTCGTGTCTTGCGCGCCCTCGGCAGTGGGTGAGGTGCTGGCGATCTTCCGCCGCCATGGTTTCGACGCCGCGGCAGCCATCGGCGAGGTGGCTGCAGCCGTACCGGGTGGCGCGCGGCTGGTGGTGCGCTGAGCGGCGGTGAAGGTCGGGGTGACGACCGCGTGATGCAGCTCTTCACGGACGCCGGACGGGACCGCTCAAGTGAGTGGTTGCGGTGCCGAAACAGCGGTAGCAGGATGGCGGCCCCGCAAGACTTGATCGCCGCTGTCACCACCTGCCAAGGGTGGCGCACTGGGCGCCCCTGCGACCCACCAGCCGCCCAGGTAGAGGGCGATCTCACCTATCGCCACGCACCACGACCAGTCCCATGCCGCGCAAGCCCGCCGCCGACAGCAAGTGCACCCAATGCGGGGGTGAGCTCGCGCGTGTGCACCGCACGGCCGAAGAGGCGCGCCAGGATCCCGACCAGCGCCGCTACCGTTGCCTGAGAGACGACTGCGGCTGGCAGGGACTGCTGCCACGCCCGAGCCGCAAGGCCGGCCGATCGCGCTCGTCCACCTCGCCTGCCGCGCGGTACCGGGCAGCCTCGATGCCGAACGCCGGTCGCGTCTGGGTCGTCATGGGCGGGCTCTTCGCATTGCTGGTGATGCTCGTCGTCGGGCTGATGCACCTGGCGCTGCGGCCCGACAGCTCGGCCGCGGCGCCGACGTTGTCGGGCGCGCCCAGCTCCTCGACCCCGCCGGCTGCGCCGGCACTGCAGCCGCGGCGCTGAAGTGCCGAGGTGCTGCCACACGCCGACTGCCGCAGGGCCGCGCTACTTCAGGCCGAGAAAAGTCTTGACTGGTAGCACCGTGCGCGCCGGGTCTTCTTCCTGGGGCACGTGGCCGAGCTCGTCGAAGACCACGAGCTGGCTGCCGGCGATCTGCTGCTTGAACTGCTGCGCCACCACGGGCGGTATGAGCCGGTCGCGACCGCCCCACAGGATCAGCGTCGGCAGCTTGAGCGTGGCGATGCGTTCGGCGTGCTCGCCGTTGACCATGCCCTGTAGGCGCAGGGCCAGCGCGCGCCGGTTGCCGGTGCGCAGCGTGAGCTCGAAGTAGCGGTCGACGAGGG
>JANMVM010000145.1:0-8216 GCA_031392695.1 Rubrivivax sp. | reverse complement strand
TTCGTCGACGACATCGTCGAAGGCGTGATCCGCGTCATGGACCGCACCGCGGCGCCCGACCCGGCCTATGTGTCCGACACGCCCGATCCCGGCACCAGCAACGCGCCTTACCGGGTCTTCAACATCGGCAACCACCAGCCGGTGGAACTGCTCGACTACATCGGCTGCATCGAGGACGCGCTCGGCCTGAAGGCGCAGATGAACCTGCTGCCGCTGCAGGCCGGCGACGTGCCGGCCACCTATGCCGATGTCGATGCCCTGCGCGACTGGGTCGGCTTCACGCCGGCCACCGAGGTGCGCACCGGCGTCGCCCGCTTCGTGGCCTGGTACCGCGAGTACTACAAGCGCTGAGCCACGGCAGCGGCGGCAGTCGGGTGCGGGCCTACGGCGGCAGTCACGTGCGGGCCTACGGCCGCAGTCATGTGCGGGCCTACGGCCGCGGGGCCTTAAGCAGCTCGTGGAGGTGGCGCACCGGGATCGCGTAGCTGATGCCGGTGGGGTTGCTCAGCGCGCTCTCGCGCCCGGCCTTGATCAGCACCATGTTGACGATGCCCACGACGCGGCCGCTGTCGACATCGAAGACCGGCCCGCCGCTGTTGCCGGGGTAGGCGGTGGCGTCGAGTTGCAGCACCTCGAAGTTGCCGTCGCGCAGGCGCACCAGCGCGCGCGGGTCGAGCTGCTGCGCGGTGGCCGCGGGCAGCGCCGCGGTGGTGATCGAGGCGATGATGCCGCGGTGCGTCACGGCCGCAAAGCCCAGCGTGCCACCGATCGGGAAGCCCATGAGCGCGATCGACTGGCCTTCGCGCGCAGCGCCCGGCTCATCGAGCGCCAGCGGCGTCAGCGCGCTGCCTTCGATCTTGAGCAGCGCCAGGTCGTGCGGCCGGTCGGTGGCCACGACACGCGCGCGCCGCAGCTGGCCGGTGTCGCCGCTGCGTGAAGTCAGCACCATCAGCGTGGGCCCGCTGTCGACCTCGGCGCCCGGCGGCAGGACATGGAAGTTGGTGGCCAGCAGGGTGCCGTCGCCGATCACGAAGCCGGTGCCCCGAAAGCCGAAGCGCGGGCTCTCGGTGGCGTTGTAGGTGCCCACCGGCAGCACCGAGGCCTTGAGGGTCGCGACCAGCGCGGGCAGGTCGGCCCGGGCGCGCAGTGGCAGCGCCAGCGTCAGCGCCGACACGGCAGCCGCGGTCATCCAGGCGCGACGGGTGGCCAGCGGCACCGCGGGCCTCAAAGCGTCTTGAGCAGGGCCGTCACTTCGGCCTGCTCGCGGAACTTGTCGCCCAGCTTCACCAGGTCTTCAAGCTCGGCGCGCGCGTAGGCCTTGTCACCCTGCTTGATGAGCAGCTTGGCCAGTGTCAGCTTGAGCGTCGGGTCGTTCGGGTTGCGCGCGATGGCCGACTTCTGGATCTCGATCGCCTTGGGGACCTGGTTGTCCGCCGCCAGCGCCAGCGCCAGCGTGTCCATCAGCGCCGAGCGGCCGGGCATGATTTCATTGGCCTGCTGGGCCACCGCCGTGGCGCCGGGCTTGCCCTGCCTGACCATCAGCCAGGCAACGTTGTTCAGCGCCAGGGCATTGCGTGGTTGCAGGTCGACCACCGCGCGGTAGTGGCCTTCGGCGGCGGCGAAGTCGTTCTGCGCCAAAGCCACGTCGCCCAGGAAGTAGTGGAAGGCGCCGTCCTTGGGCTTGTCCTTGAGCCACTCGGCCGCCAGGCGATCGGCCTCGGCGGCCTTGCCGCCGGCGCGCAAGGCGCTGTGCAGCCGGATCAGGCCGTCGGTGGCCTTGTTGAGGTTGAACGCGGTGCGGTAGGCGGCGATGGCCGCGTCCCAGTTCTTGCGGCTGGCCTCGACATCGCCTTCGAGGACGAAGCCAGCGGGGTTCTTGGGCTCCTTCTTCTGCATCTCGCGCACCAAAGCCTGCGCGTCCTGCGGGCGCTTGTCGGCGATCGCGATCGACACCAGGCCGCGCTGTGCCGCCGCCAGGCCGGGCTGGATCTCAAGCGCCTGGCGCAGCGCACGCTGGGCGGCCGCGTTGTCCTTGCTCACCATCAGCGCTTCGGCCAGCCGCACCTGGTGCATGGCGTTGGTGGGCTGAAGCGCCGCCAGCCGTTTGTAGGTGGAGACGGCCTGTTCCGCGTTGCCGGCCGCCAGCTCGGTGCGGCCGACCGAATCCATGATTTCGAGGTTGTTGGGCAGCGCGGCGGCGGCGTCGTGCGCGGCCGTCAGCGCGGCCTTGGGGTCGCTGGCCAGCAACTGGCCGATGAGCACCTGATGCGGCATCGGCTCACCCGCGTTGGCCTTCACCGCGCGGCGCAGCAGCTTGAGCACCTCGTCGGGCGGCGCACCGGTGCGCGTGCCCAGTTCGGCCAGCGCCAGCAAGGCCTGGTGGCTGTTGGGTTGGGCTTGCAGCAGGTCCTCGAAGCGCTTGCGCGCCGCCTCGGGCTTACCGGCGCTCAGATCGATGGCGGCCAGGCTGGCCACCGCCGGGAAGTACAACGGGTCCTTGCCCAGCGCCGCCTCGAAGGCCTTGGTGGCGCCTGGAATGTCGCGCTTGAGCAGCAGCACGCGGCCGCGCAGGTTGTAGGCCACCGGGCGATCCGGTGTCTTGCGCTCGAGCCCGTCGATGGCCTTGAGGGCCCCGGCGATGTCGTTCTGTTTCAGGCGCGCACTGATCAGCGCCACGTCGGCCCGCGGCCCCTTGT
Source organism: Rubrivivax sp. (assembly GCA_031392695.1). Lineage (GTDB taxonomy): Bacteria > Pseudomonadota > Gammaproteobacteria > Burkholderiales > Burkholderiaceae_C > Rubrivivax. The sequence goes on along the minus strand of JANMVM010000145.1, from coordinate 5,520 downwards.
CTTCGGCGGCGATCGATTCGAGCTGGGTGATCGCGGCGGCGCTGTTGCCGCGACTCATCTGCGCCAGCGCCACTGAAGTGCGCACCCGGTTGTCGCTGGGTGCGACCTTGGCCGCGAGGGCAAACGCGGCATCGGACTTCTTGGTGTCGCCGATCTGCAGCCAGGCCTCGCCGGCCAGCGCCAGGCTGGTGCCGTCGGGCGCCTTGCCTTCGACGATCGGCTGCAGCGCCTCGATGGCCTTGTTGGGCTGGTTGGTGCGCAGGTAGGTCTGGGCCAGCAACTGGCGCGACAGCAGCAGGCCGGGGGCGTTCTTGAGCGCGCGCGCCAGGAAGGCCTCGGCCTCGGTGTAGCGCTTGAGCCGGTAGTCGGCGGCACCGGCCAGTTCCAGCACGCGCGGATGGTCGGGCATGCCCTTGAGCAGCCGGTCGGTGATCTCGCGCGTGGTCTTGTAATCCTTGTCGGAGAAGGCGAACTGGGCCTCGAAGAAGAGCGTGTCCGGGTGCTGGGGCAGGACCTTCTTGAGCTGGTCGAACTGCGCCCTGGCTTCTGGCAGCTTCTGCTGTTCGGTCAGGATGGTGATGATCGAGGTGTGCGCGCCGACCGCCTTGGGGTGCGCCGCGAGGACCTTCTTGAAGCTGTCCAGCGCCGCGGCCGTGTCTTTCTTGCCGTGCCACAGCACCTCGCCGCGCAGGATGCCGCCGCGCTCGTCGTCGGCTCGCTGGGCCAGCGCCTCGTCGAGCTGCTTGAGCGAGCCGTCGAAGTCGCCGTTGGCGGCCTTCAGGCGTGCTTCGAGCACGGCGGCCGGCACATAGCCCGGCACCAATTGAAAGGCCCTGCCGATGGCGATGCTGGCCTGGTCGAGCGCGCCACGCACGAGGTGCGCGGTGGCGATCGAGGTCGCCAGATCGGCGCCGGCGGCGGCATCCTTGAGCCGCGTGTTGCTGTACTGTGCGATCAGTTTCGATTCATCGCCGACCATCACCATCGCGCGCGCGATCGGCGGCACGACGTCTTCGTCCGGCGTCTGCAGCTCCTGCGCCTTGCGCAGCTCCACCAGCGCCGACAGCGGGTCGCCGCTATCGAGCAGGGCCTTGCCCAGCAGCAGCCGCGCCTCGGCGGAGTCGGGTTGCTTCTGCAGCGCGCTCTTGAACTGGATGATGGCGCCCGGCAAGTCGTTCTTGGCCTGCAGCTCCTTGCCCGAGGCGGTGAGATCGGCTTCCGACCTGCCGCCACAGGCGGCCAGCACCGCGACTGCGAGCACGACGCTGCTGACGAGACGGGTCATATGAAGGGGTGCAGTGGCCATGAGCGTCGCTCTCTTGTCGGGACAGGCAGGCAGTCTAGTCAATGCGCAGCGGCTTGCGTGCCCCACCGTCTGACGCGATGGGCACGGCCGGGCGCCAGCTCACTTGATCGAGAGCTTGCGCATCAGGTCGTACAGCGTCGGCCGGCTGACGGCCAGCATCTCGGCCGCCTTGACGATGTTGCCGTTGGTGCGCGCCAGGGCCGCGACGATGGCTTGGCGTTCGGCAGCTTCGCGCACGGTGCGCAGATCGAGATCGGCGTTATCGCTGCCGGTGCTGGTGCGCGGCCGAGGCAGGCCGAGGTCGTCGCAGCTCAGGCGGTCGCTCTCGGCCATGATCGAGGCACGCTTGATGGCATTGAGCAGCTCGCGCACATTGCCCGGCCAGGCATGCTGCTCGATGGCCTGGATGGCGTCCTCGGTGAAGGTCAGCCCCGTGCGCCGCTGGTCTTGCGCAAAGCGGCGCAGGAAGGCGTGCGCCAGCAGCACCGCGTCGCCCGCGCGCGCGCGCAGCGGCGGGATGTTGACGACGATTTCCGCCAGCCGGTAGAACAGGTCCTCGCGGAAGCGCCCCTCGGCGATCAGGTTCTTCAGGTCCTGGTGCGTCGCGCACACCACGCGCACGTCGACCGGTATTTCGCTGCGCCCGCCCAGCCGCTCGATCGTGCGCTCCTGCAGGAAGCGCAGCAGCTTGGCCTGCAGCGAGTGCGGCAGGTCGCCGATCTCGTCGAGCATCAGGGTGCCGTTGTGGGCGGTCTCGATCTTGCCCGGCGTCGACTTGGCGGCGCCCGTGAAGGCGCCCTTCTCGTAGCCGAAGAGCTCGCTCTCGAGCAGGTTCTCGGGGATCGCGGCGCAGTTGATGGCGACGAAGCGGCCGGCGCGCTTGCTGGCGGTGTGCAGCCCCTGCGCCAGCACTTCCTTGCCGGTGCCGCTTTCGCCCAGCAGCAGCACGGTGGCGTCGCTGGAGGCCACGCGCTCGATGGTGCGCGTCATGCGCAACATCTCGACATCGCGCGTGATCAGGCCAGCCAGCGCGTCGGGTTGGTGCAAAGCCTGCAGGCGGCGGTTCTCGGCCTGCAGCTCGGCGAGCCGGCTGGCGCGCTCCACCGTCAGGTTGAGCACTTCGGGCTCGAAAGGCTTGGCCAGGAAGTCATAGGCCCCCATCGCAACCGCACGCAAGGCGTGCTGCTGGTCGTTCTGGCCGGTCAGCACGATGACCTTGGTGGCGGGCTCCAGATCGAGGATCTGCTCCAGCAGCTTGAAGCCCTCGGACACCGAATCGGGGTCGGGCGGCAGACCGAGGTCCATCGTCACCACGGCGGGCTGGTGACGCCGCATCTGCAGCAGCGCGCTTTCGCGGTCGCTGGCGGTGACCGACTCGAAGCGGTCGAGCGTCCACTTGATCTGCTTTTGCAGCGCGAGATCGTCTTCGACGATCAGCAAGGGGGTGTCGGCGGTCGTCATGGGGCTTGGGTGCGCAAGAGATCCGAGCCGCGCTGGGCCTCGAACAGCGGCAGCAGCACGGTGATCGTGGTGCCTTGCCCCGGCTGGCTGGCCACGGCGATGGTGCCACCGAGCTCGCGGATGTACTGGAAGCTCTCGTAGGTGCCGATGCCCATGCCGTTGTGTTTGGTGGTGTTGAAAGGTCTGAACAGCCGCGTGCGCACGAATTCTTCGCTCATGCCGGCGCCGCTATCGCCGACCTCGACCCTGACCTGCCCACTGAATCGTTCTGCCTTGACCCAGACGCGGCCCGCCGGCGGCGTGGCGTCGAGCGCGTTCTGCACCAGGTGCCCGAGCACCCGCTCGAGACGGTCTTCGTGGCCGCGCGTGGACAGATGCTCGATCTCTTCTGTATCCAGCGTGCGGCCCTGGTTCCTGGCCATCGCCACCAGGCGGCGCACGATCGGCGGCAACTCCACACCGCGGCTGCCGCCCGGGGGCGTGGCCCCTTCGCGAAGCTGCAACATGAGTCGACGCATCTTCTCAAGCGAGCTCTCGACGGTCAACAGCATGTCCTGCTGGAACTCTCGGTTGTCGTGCAGCCTTTCCGCATTCTTCAGCATCAGCGACAGCTGGGCCACGATGTTCTTGAGGTCGTGCACGACGAAGGCCGACATGCGGTTGAAGGCTTCGAACTTGCGCGCATCGAGCAGCGCCTCGGTGGCCTGCATCTGGGCCAGGTAGCCCGCGGCCTGGCGGCCCGCGGTCTTGAGCAGGTCCAGCACTTCCCAGTTGAGCTTGATGGCGGTGATCGGCCGCGCCAGCACAACGAAGCCCAGCAACTCTTCACCGACCAGCAGCGGCACGACGAGCCAGCCGTTGCGGGCACCCAGCAGCCAGGTCGGCAAGGCCAGGGTGCCATAGCGCCGCGGCGACGAGCGGAACTCGTCCAGGTCGATGACCCAGCCGTTGGTCTGCAAGAAGGCGCACAGCGAGGAGTCGGCCGGCTCGGTCTCGGTCACGCGCGGCATGTTCCAGTCGGCGCTCTGGCGGAAGGGCGCGTCTGCGCCGTCGCGCGTCCACAGCGTGCCCGCCGGGCACTCGACCATCTTGGCCAGGCCGCGCACGATCAGCTCGCCCATTTCCTGTGGTGTGCGCTTGGCTGAAAGCACGCCGGTGAAACGCAGCCACTCCTCGCGGTAGTCGTAGCGATAACTGTAGAAGTGCTTGCCGACGAAGACACGCAGCCAGGAGCGCAACGCGCCGGAGAAGACCAGCATGCCCAGGAATGCCAACCCGGCCACCAGCAGGCTGAGCTGCAGCGCGCGACCCCAGTCGCCGCCGAAGAAGCGCATGTAGTAACCCACGCCGGACATGAATAGCAGGTACAAGCCGGCAAGCACCAGGGTCGCGGAATAGAACGCCGCCGTGCGCGAGACATGCAGCTTGTTGATCCAGTTGGTTCCCCGTTGCGAAGCCACGGCGAGGAAGGGGACGGCCAACGTGTGCACGGCACCTCGCACGTTCAAAGCGTCGGGATCGAAGCGTCCGAAGAGCAAGCTCTCGGAGTACAGGTAGATGTCGAAGATGAAGACGCAGGCCAGCCCCAGGCACACGGGCTTGGCGTTCCAGCGCGAGTCCTCGCCCAGGTTGCGAAACAACTGCTCCAGCATCAGCAGCCCGCACACCGGCAAGGCCAAAGAGGCCGCCAGGAGCGGCCGCGAGAGAAGGGCACCCGGGACCTGAAACGCCTGTGCCACGCTGAAAGCGGCGGCCAAGGCCGTACACGCCACCGCCGTTCGACGCAGCACGAAGGTGGGGCGGGCCTCGCTGCGCCCGGGCGTGCCAGGAAACAGGGCCAGCAGGAAAGCGAACCACAAACCATAGCGGGCCAAGTCCGCCGCTTGCGCCAGGTAGTCGCCAGCCTGGTCGTTCCAGTTCAATCTCAGAATGCACAGGCCTGCCCAGGCCGCGGTCGCCAGCAGGGCAGCGATGAGACGCCAACCCGCCTGTTGGTCGGAGGCGATCGGCTGCGCCCTGTAGCCCAGGTACGCGGCAAAACCTCCGTGCGACAGGAGTGCCAGGCCGTAGCCGTAGACAGCGATGTCGTCGGTGGTGGTCATGGCGGCGGTCTACGGAATACTGCAACCGCATCGCGCGCAACCTCGCCCGGCGCGCTGGGTGCGCGCTCAGGGGGGCGCGTCAGCGTGCGCCTTTGCCAGTGAGGACCACGCCCACCGTTTCCATGAGGACCACGAGGTCCAGGAACAGCGTGTGGTTCTTGACGTAGTAGAGGTCGTATTGCAATTTTTCCTGCGAATCCTCAACGGTCGCGCCGTAAGGGTAGCGCACCTGGGCCCAGCCCGTCACGCCAGGTTTGACGCTGTGGCGCAAGGCATAGAACGGGATCTCCTGAGTCAGCTGGTCGACGAAGAAGGGGCGCTCCGGACGCGGTCCGACCAAGCTCATGTCGCCGCGCAACACGTTGAGGAGCTGCGGCAATTCGTCGATACGCAAGCGGCGGATGATCTGGCCGACTCGTGTCACCCGGTCGTCGTTGGCACTGGCCCAGCGCGGCTTGCCATCCCCTTCTGCGTCGGTGCGCATGCTGCGAAACTTGGCGATGCTGAAGTTGCGGCCGTTCTGGCCCACCCGCTCCTGACGGTAGAGCACCGGCCCTGGACTCTCGAGCTTGATCAGCATCGTCGCGATCAACATCAGTGGCGCCGACAGCAGGCAAAGGATCGTGGCGCTGACGATGTCGAAGACCCTCT
>JANMVM010000342.1:0-6918 GCA_031392695.1 Rubrivivax sp. | reverse complement strand
CGACCCAGGCCGCAGCGGGCGGCGGGCCCGCGCGCGGCGCGCAGCCCGCCGCGGCCAGCGCCACCGCGCCGAGCACGCCGCGCCGCGTCGGGCCGCTGCTCATCGCGCCACCCGGCCCCACTCTTCCTCGAAGGTGCTGACCAGCACCTGGTTGGACAGCCGGTTGACCTCGGCCGGCACGCGCGCCATGTCGGGCGGAAACTGCAGCAGCGCCGGCACGCCGGCCAGCGTCAGAAAGCGCAGCCCCGGCGGCAGCACCGTGGGCACGCGCCACGGCCGCCGGCCGGCGATCACGAAGCCCCACTCGCCGAAGCTCGGCACGTGCACGTGGTACGGCGTCGTGGCCAGGCCCACGGCCTCGAGCGTGCTCACCACGGTCCAGAAGCTCTTGCGCGCCACCAGCGGCGAGGTCGTCTGCACCACCAGGTAGCCGCTGGCCGACAGGGCCTGGTCGACGCGCTGGTAGAAGCTCGTGGTGTAGAGCTTGCCGAGGCTGAAGTTGGTGGGGTCGGGGAAGTCGATGACGATGACGTCGAAGGTCTCGCCTGCCCTTTCGAGCCAGGTGTAGGCGTCGGCGTTGACGACGCGCACCTTGGGGCTCGACAGCGCGCCGGCGTTGAGTGCCACCAGCGCCGGGTGCTGGGTGAAGAGGCGCGTCATGTGCGGGTCCAGCTCGACCAGCGTGATCTGCTCGACGCCCGGGTGCTTGAGCACCTCGCGCACCGCCAGTCCGTCGCCTCCGCCCAGCACCAGCACGCGCTTGGGCGCACCGTGCGCGGCCAGTGCCGGATGCACCAGGCTCTCGTGGTAGCGGTACTCGTCGCGCGAATGGAACTGCAGATTACCGTTGAGGAACAGGCGCACGCCGCCCGCGCCGCGCGTCACCACCACGCGCTGGTAGTCGCTGCTCTCGCGCACGATGATGTCGTCGCCGTAGAAGCGGTCTTCGGCCCAGGTGCTCAGGCGATCGGCGCCCAGCATCGCCGCCGCCAGCACCGCCAGCACGGCGCCGCAGGCCATGGCATGGGCGCCCCAGTGCCTGAGCTCGGCGCGAAAGATCCACAGCGCCCACACCGCCACCGCGGCGTTGAGCAGGCCGAAGAAGACCCCCGTGCGCACGAGGCCCAGGTGGGGCACGAAGAGCAGCGGGAAGGCCACCGCCACGACGAGCGCGCCCAGGTAGTCGAAGGTCAGCACCTGCGACACCAGTTCGCGCAGCGCCCAGCGCGGCGCGAAGTGGCGCTTGAGGATGCGCATGACGAGCGGGATCTCCAGCCCCACCAGCGTGCCCACCAGGCCGACGAGTCCGTACAGCAGCACGCGGAAGGCGCCGCCCGCGCCCTGCGGCAGGCTGCTGTGGGCCACGAACAGCAAGGCCGGCATGAGGCCGCCGATGAGGCCCACCAGCAGCTCGATGCGCAGGAACTGCGCCACCAGCTGGCGCTCCACGAAGCGGCTCAGCCAGGAGCCGATGCCCATCGCGAACAGATAGCAGCCGATGACGGTGGAGAACTGCAGCACCGAGTCGCCCAGCAGGTAGCTGGCCAGCGCGCCCGCGGCGAGCTCATACACCAGGCCACAGGCCGCGACCACGAACACCGAAGCCAGCAGCGTGATCTCGGCGGGCGAGACGCGGGCGCTGCCGGCTTCGGCGGCGGGGGACGCGCTGGTGGACGACAGCTCAGCCATGCGGCGAGCGTAGCGCAGCGTCGCACCCGGTCACCGGCGCGACAGCCCCAAGGCCGCGCGCTGGCGACAATGCTGCGCATGGGAACCCTCTACCTCGTGCGCCACGGCCAGGCCAGCTTCGGCGCCCAAGACTACGACCAGCTCAGCGAGCTGGGCGCGCGCCAGTGCCACGCGCTGGGGCGGTACTTCGCCGAGCGCGGGGTGACTTTCGAAGCCGTGCTGCGCGGCACGTTGCGCCGCCACGCGCAGTCGCTGGCAGCGCTGAACGAAGGCTTCGGCACGCTGCCGGCGACGCTCGAATGGCCGGGCCTGAACGAGTACGACAGTGAAGCCCTGATCCGCTGCGTGCACAGCGGCCCGCTGGCCGCGCCCGACTCACCCGAGGTCTATCGCGCCCACTTCCGGCTGCTGCGCCAGGGCCTGGCGGCGTGGATGGCAGCGCAGGTGCAGCCCCGGGGCATGCCGAGCTACGTCGACTTCGTGGCCGGCATCACCGGCGCGCTTGACCATGTGCGCGCGCGCCACGCCGGCAACGTGCTGCTGGTGTCCAGCGGCGGGCCCATCGCCACTGCCGTCGGCCAGGTGCTGGGCACGGCGGCCGAGACCACGATCGAGCTCAACCTGCGCATCCGCAACAGCGCGCTGACCGAGTTCGCGTTCACGCCCAAGCGCCACATGCTGGTGGCCTACAACCACGTGCCGCACCTCGACCAGCCGGGCCGCGCCGACTGGGTCACCTACACCTAACCGTGCACCGCCGCTGACACGATGAGCCCGATGGCGATGCACATGCTGCCCACCACAATGGCCAGCGCGACGTTCTTGCGCTCGATGATCTCGGCCCACAAGTCATACGGCGTGAGCTTGTCGATGATCAGGAAGCAGAGCCAGAAGACGCCCACGCCGAGCAGCGCGAACAGCATCGAGCCAAAGAACACGCCCGGTTTGAGCCACTCGATTCCCACCATGTCAGGCCTCCTGTCGGTTTGAATTCACTTGTGGCCGCCGCCACCGCTGGACCAGCCGCCGTAAGACCCGCCGCCACTGCCACGATAGCCGCTGCCCGAGCTGCGCTGGCACTGCTGGAACTCGGCGCTGGCGGCGCCGAAGGTGCGGCGCACGTCGGCGCAGTCGTCGCTGCCGCAGCGCGCCAGCAGGATCATGAGCACGACGACGACGACGACGAAGATGATGAGGCCCTTGGCGACCCCGCTGCCGGCGCCGGCCAGCGGCCGCGCGTCGCGCTGCAGCGCGGCGCGTGCGCCGGGCGCGATGCCGAAGGCGTCGGCCACCAGCGCCGCGTCCAGCGTCTCGCCGGCCGACCAGGTGACTTCGTTACCGGCCTGTTCACGCGACAGGCGCCGGGTGCGGTCGCGGCCCTGGCCTTCGAAATCGATCACCCGCACCCGCTGATCGCGCTGCACGCGCCAGTAGAACTCACCCTGCACCCAAGTCGTCCTGGCCGCATAGGCCCAGCGCTGCTTGTAGGCCACGCCCTGCCACTGCGCCTGCTCGCCACCCATGCTGGGTGCGCCGGTGAGCGGCTTGACCGCGCTCCAGCCCTCGTTGCTGTCGACCAGGAAGGCGAAGCCCTGGGTTCGGTTGTAGAGCAGGTACTCGCGCCAGAAGGTGGTGTCTTCCTCGGCATCGTCGGGGATGTCGCAGCGCTCCTGGTAGCCCACCACCTGCCAGGGCTGCGGCGCACCGCCCAGCGCCAGCATGCCGGTGCTGCCGAGTGCGATCTGCGGCTCGGCGCCGCGCTCGCCGGCGTTGTTCTGCGCGTAGTGCTTGAGCTCGCCGCCGATGCCGCCCGAGATGTCGACCACCGCGCTGCAGTTGCGGCAGGTGAGGCTTTGCGTCGTCGACAGCTGGGCCTGCAGCGCGGTGCCGCAACTCGGGCACGCGACGCTGCGCGCGCCGAGCGTCTTCTCGCTGGCCTCCTTCAGGCCGCTGAGTGCGAGCTCGCTCAGGGCCACCGTGCGGCCGACGCTGAAGCCGGTCTGCGCCGCGTCGCTGGCGTCGAGCGTGGCCACTTCGCCGGCGCTGTTGCGCAGGTCGATGACGGTGAACTCGCCGTCCAGGCGCGGCGGCCGCGGCAGCTCGCCCTGCGCGGCCAGCAGCCGGGCTTGCGTCACCGAGGCCACGTCCCAGGCGCGGCCGTCGGCCAGCACGCGCTGGCCGGCGCGCAGGCCCACCAGCGCCGGCGCGTCGGCCGGCAGCGGGGCGTCGAAGGCGATGACGTAGGCACCGTTGTCTTCGCTCAGCCAGGCGCTGCGCGCGTTGTCGAACAGCAAGTGCCACTCGTTCCAGGTGCCGCCGTCGTAGCCGTACTGCAGCCGTCCGACGAGCGTGAAGGCCAGCCCCTGGCGCGTGCCGCGCACGCCCAGCTGCAGCGGGCTGTGGTCGTCGAAGAGCTCGGCGCTGATGCCGATGCGGCGCAGCGCATCGCCGTCGCGCACCAGCGTGCTGCGGCAGAAGCTGCACACCGCGCTGGCCGACGCGGCCGAGGCAAAGTCGACCGGGGCGCCGCAGTTGGGGCAGGCAGCGCGGTAGGCGCGCTGCGGTGACGTCGCCACGGCGCGCGAACTAGACGAGCTTCTTCAGCAGCTCGGCCTTCTTGGCCGTGAACTCGTCTTCGGTGAGGATGCCCCTGGCCTTGAGCTCGGCCAGCTTCTCGATCGTGGCCATCACTTCATCGGGCTTCAGGCCCACGGGCGCTGCAGCGGCAGCGGCAGCCACACCTTCGCCCTGCAGCCCCCGGCTGAGCTGCTGCGCCATGACCTGCCCCAGCGCAACGCCGGCGCCCAGGCCCATGGCGTCGCCGACGACACCGCCGCCGGCAGCGGCGCCCTTGGCGAATTCAGGGATCGCCTGCGCCGTCTGGTACTGCATGAATTTGCCGATGTCGCCGCCGACCATGCCCATGCCGATCTTCTGGTCGAGGACCTTCTGCAGCTCTTCGGGCAGGCTCACGTTCTGCACCGTGACGCTGACCAGCTGCAGCCCGAGCTTGGCGAATTCGGCCACCGTGGCTTCCTGCAGCTGGCGGGCAAATTCGACCTGGTTGGCCGCCAGGTCGAGGAAGGGCACGCCGCTTTGCGCCACCGCGTCGCTGATGTGCTGCAGCATCAGGCCGCGCAGCTGGCCGTCGAGGTCTTCGACGGTGTAGCGGTCGCGCGTGCCGCTGATGCTGGTGTGGAAGAGCTTGGCGTCGGCGATCGCATAGGCATAGTTGCCGAAGGCGCGCAGGCGCACGGCGCCGAAGTCCTTGTCGCGGATCGTCACCGGCTGCGTCGTGCCCCAGCGGCGGTCGATCTGCTGGCGCGTGCTGAAGAAGTAGACGTCGCTCTTGAACGGGCTCTGGAACAGCTTGTCCCAGTTCTTCAGGTAGGTCAGCACCGGCAGCGTCTGCGTCGTCAGCTTGTGCATGCCGGGGCCGAAGACGTCGGCCACCTTGCCTTCGTTGACGAACACCGCGAGCTGGCTTTCGCGCACCGTCAGGCTGCCGCCGTACTGGATCTCGTTGCCGGCCATCGGGTAGCGCCAGGCCAGCGTGCCGTCGCCGGACTCGGTCCACTCGAGGATGTCGATGAACTGTTTCTTGATGAAATCCATCAGCGACATGTCGGCTCCCCTGGCGGCAGGCCCCGAGACTTGAGGCGCGGGGGAATAATAAGCTTCACTCTGTGCAAGGCCATCGATGACAGCGGCTCCGACAAGACCAGCCTGGCAGATCGCGGTGGTGGGGGCCGGCCCCGTGGGACTGGCGCTGGCGCTGCACGCGGCGCGGCTGCTGCCGCAGGCGGGCATCAGCATCTTCGACGCCCGCCCGGCCGAGCGTGACGTGGCGGCCGACCCGCGCACGCTGGCGCTGTCGCTGGGCAGCGTGCAGTTCCTGCAGCAGCTCGGCGCCTGGCCGGCGGCAGCGGCCGAACCGATCGTGCGCGTCCACGTCTCGCAGATGCCGCCGACGCTGCAGACGCCGTTCGGCGAGCCCATCGTCGAGCTCAGGGCGGCCGACCTGGGCGTGCCCGCGCTGGGCGCGGTGCTGAGCTACGGCGCCCTGGTAGCACCGCTGCAGGCGGCCTGGGAAAACGCGGTCGCCGCCGAGCCGGCCCGGCTGCACGCGCGCTTCGGCACCGCGGTGGCCGGCCTCAAGGCCGTGCCCGGCGGCGTCGAGCTCGACGCCGGCATCGCCGAGACCTTCGACCTCGCAGTGGTGGCCGAGGGCGGCGTGTTTGCCGAGCAGTCGCGCAAGGCCGTGGTTGCCGACTACGGCCAGACGGCCTGGGTCGGCACCGTCACGCTCGAAGGCGCCGCGCCCGGCACCGCCTTCGAACGCTTCACGCGCCACGGCCCGGCAGCGCTGCTGCCGCTGCCGCGCGGCGCCGACGGCCGCGCCCGCGCCGCGCTGGTGTGGTGCGTGCCGAGCCAGGACGACCCGGTGCGCGAGCTCGGCGACGCGCAGCGCCTGGCCGTGCTGCGCACGATCTTCCCGGCCGCGGCCGGCCGGTGGCTCGCCATCACGCCGCTGAAGTCCTTCGCGCTCGGCCTCAACGCCGAGCGCACGCTGGTCAATGGCCGCACGGTGCGCATCGGCAACGCTGCGCAGACCCTGCACCCGGTGGCCGGCCAGGGCCTGAACCTGGGCCTGCGCGACGCCCACGAGCTGGTGGCCGTGCTGCGCTGGGCCGTCGACATCGATGCCGCCTTGCGCCGAGCCGAGTGGGCGCGCGCCGCCGACCGCTGGAGCATGATCGCGGCCACCGATTTCCTGGCCCGCAGCTTCACCTGGAAGCTGCCCGGCGCAGCCACGGCGCGCGGCCTGGGCCTGGCCGCGCTGCAAGCGCTGCCGCCGCTGCGCCACTGGTTGGCGCGGCGCATGATGTACGGCTCGCGCTAGGCGCGCGGTGCCGTCGGTCGGTCGGCCGCCACGGCGCTAGTGCTCCAACCCATAGGTTTCGAGACAAGTTAAAAACGATGGATTCGTGGGCCCGGGTAGGCGCAAACCACAGCGAAACCGTCGGGTATCGCGAGGGTTTTGAACGACGCCTGGCGAACGAAGACGCGTTTTCATGTCTCGAAATTTGTGGGTTGGAGTACTAGAGCCGCCGGTGACGCAGCGCCGGCAACTGCGAGCGCACCTGCGCCAGGCGCTCGGCATCGACCTCGGCGATGACGAAGCCCGGCCCTTCGGGCAGCACGTCGACGATCACGCCCCAGGGGTCG
>JANMVM010000304.1:0-43178 GCA_031392695.1 Rubrivivax sp. | reverse complement strand
GTTCGCGCCCGACGCGCACCTTTTCTTTGCCGGCGACACCGGCTACAGCCGCGACTTCACCGATATCGCGCAGCGCTTTGCCGATCGACAGCACGACGGCGGCTTCGACATCGCGCTCATCCCGGTGGGCGCCTATGCGCCGCGCTGGTTCATGAAAGAACAGCATGTCGACGCCGACGAAGCGGTGCGCCTGCACCAGGACCTGCGCGCCCGCCGCTCGCTGGGCATCCACTGGGGCACCTTCGAACTCTCCGATGAAGCGCTGGACGAGCCGCCCCGGGCGCTGGCCAGCGCGCGCGCCCGGCGCGGCGTGGCCGATGACGACTTTTTCGTCCTCGCGCTGGGCCAGACACGCAAGCTGCCGCGACGCGGCGCCGCACAATGACGAACGGGGTGGAACCCGGCCCCTCCTGATCGCTCCAACCCGCCCATGCCCAAGCGCCCACTCCTGACTGCAGCCCTCGCCACACTCGCCTGGCTCGCCTGCGCGCCGCTCGCGGCACTGGCCGCACCGAGCGCGGTGGTGAGCACGCCGCAGGTGCGCGCCGAGCTGGTGGCCCAGGCGCCCGAAGGCGTCGCCCCCGGCAAGCCGCTGTGGCTGGGCTTGAAGATCGAGCACCAGCCGCACTGGCACACCTACTGGAAGAACCCGGGTGACTCCGGCTTGCCGACCACGCTGCAGTGGACGCTGCCGGCCGGCGTGACCGCGGGCGCCATCGAGTGGCCCACGCCGGGCCGGTTGCCGATCGGCCCGCTCATGAATTACGGCTACGAAGGCACGCTGCTGCTGCCGGTGGCCCTCACCGTGCCAGCCGATTTCAAGGCCGACGCGCTCGAGATCCGGCTGCGCGCCGACTGGCTGGTGTGCAAGGACGTGTGCATCCCCGAAGGCGGCGACTTCGTCCTGCAGTTGCCGGCGCAGGCCGCCACGGCGGGCCACGCGGCGCTGTTCGCAGCCGCCCGTGCCGCGCTGCCGCAGGCCGTGCCGGGCACCCAGGCGACGGCCGCCGTCGCGGGCCAGGAGCTCGTCGTGCGCGTGAGCGGCCTGCCCGCAGCCTGGCAGGGCCAGACACTCGGTTTCCTGCCCGAGACCGCGGGCGTGGTCCAGCACGCCGCGGCGCCACAGACGGCGTGGAAAGACGGCACCTGGACGGCCCGCGTCGCGCTCGACCCGCAACGCAGCGAATCCCCCACTACCCTGCCCGTGGTGCTGACGCGTGCAGGCCACACCGCCGGCCTGGCGTTGCAGGTGGCGGTCACGACGCCGTGGCCCGCGGCGGTGCCGGCCCCTGCGGCACTGCCGTCGCTGGGGGATGCTCGGCTCACGCCGCCAGCCCCCGCCGGCAACCTCGGCCTGGGCCTGGCGCTCGTGCTGGCGCTGGCCGGCGGCGTCCTGCTCAACCTCATGCCTTGCGTCTTCCCGGTGCTGTCGCTCAAGGTGATGGGCTTTGCCCGCCACGCCGAGGACCGCCGCGCCCTGCTCGCCGGTGGCCTGGCCTACAGCGCCGGCGTGGTGCTGAGCTTCGTCGCGCTGGCCGCGCTGCTGCTGGTGCTGCGCGCCGGCGGCGAGCAACTCGGCTGGGGGTTCCAGCTCCAGTCACCGGCTGTGGTGGCGATGCTGGCGGCGCTCTTCACACTCATCGGCCTGAACCTGGCGGGCGTGTTCGAGCTCGGCTCGGTGCTGCCCAGCCGCTGGGTCACGGCGCAGGCCCGCCACCCGGTGGTGAATGCCTTCCTGACCGGCGTGCTGGCGGTGGCAGTGGCCTCGCCCTGCACGGCGCCTTTCATGGGGGCGTCGCTGGGTGCGGCGTTCACGCTGCCGGCCTGGCAGGCGCTGACGGTGTTTGCCGCGCTCGGCCTGGGCATGGCGCTGCCCTATCTGCTGGCCAGCGCCTGGCCGGCGGTGGCGCGCCTGTTGCCCCGCCCTGGCGTGTGGATGGTGCACTTCAAGACCCTGATGGCCTTCCCGATGTTCGCCACCGTGGTCTGGCTCGTCTGGGTGCTGGGGGTGCAGGTGGGCGTCGACGGCGTGGCCGCGCTGCTAGCGGTGCTGCTGGCGCTGTCCTTCGCGGCCTGGGCGCTGGGCTCGCCCACGCTGGGGCGGCGCGCGCGCAGTGGCTTTGGCGCCGCGGCGCTGATGTTGGTGGTGGCGGCGCTGGTGTGGGCCGTGCCGGCGCTGCGCCAGGATGCCGCGGCCCAGGCGCCAGTGCCGGGGCACGACTGGCAGCCCTGGTCGGCCGCGCGCGTGGCGCAGGCGCAGGCTGCGGGGCAGTCGGTGTTCGTCGACTTCACCGCCGCCTGGTGCGTGACCTGCCAGTTCAACAAGCGCACCACGTTGGCGGCGGCCGAGGTCCAGGCTGCCTTGGCGGCCAAGCGCGTGCTGCTGCTGCGCGCCGACTGGACGCGCCGCGACGCCGCCATCACGGCCGAGCTGACGCGCCTGGGCCGCAGCGGTGTGCCGGTGTACGCCGTCTATGCCCCGGGTGCAGCAGGGCCTGTGCTGCTGGGTGAAATTCTGAGCGTCGCCGAAGTGCGCGGCGCGCTGGACGTGCTGCCCGCACCGCGCTGAACGAGAGGCTCGTCGATGAAACAGTTCTGGATCACGGCCGCGCTGGCGCTGGCCGCCACGGCCGCGCTGGCCACCGCCTCGGTGGGCCAGCCCGCGCCGGCCTTCACGGCCGTGGACACGAGTGGCAAGACGCTGTCGCTGGCCGACTTCAAAGGCCGCCACGTGGTGCTCGAGTGGGTCAACCCCGGCTGCCCTTACGTGGCCAAGCACTACGCCAGCGCCAACATGCAAGGCACGCAGAGGCAGGCCGTGGCCCGGGGCGTGGTCTGGCTGGCGATCAACTCCACCGCCAGCGAGCACGGCGACTACAAGACCCCGGCGGCGCTGGCGCGCTGGATGCAGGGCCACCAGGCCGCTGCCACGGCCACGCTGATGGACGCCGACGGCCGGGTCGGCCGCGCCTATGGCGCGCGCACCACGCCGCAGCTCTTCCTCATCGACCCCCGGGGCACGCTGGTCTATGCCGGCGCCATCGACGACAAGCCCTCATCGAACCCGGCCGACGTGGCCGGCGCCACCAACCACGTCAAGGTGGCGCTGGCCGAAGCGCTGGCCGGGCGGCCGATCAGCAAGGCCACCACACGGCCCTACGGCTGCAGCGTGAAGTACAGCTCGATGTGACCGGCAGTGCGGCTCAGGGCAGGCGCTGGTACTGCGCCGCCAGGGCCTTGAACGGCGTGGCGTCGACCGCGCGGCCGAGTTCTTCGGACAGGATCGAAGCCACTGCATCGGCCTGCCGCGCTGCTTCGGCCGCGTCGAGGAAGAGCAGCCGGCAGCGCCGCGCCAGCACGTCTTCGACCTCGCGCGCCATCTCGTAGCGCGCCGCGAAGCGAACCATCGCCACGCTCAGACCACCCTGCCCGGATTCGGCGTCGCGCCACAGCCAGTCGGTGGCGCCCGGCAGCGTGCGCAGCAGGGCTGCCTCGCTGCCGTAGAGGTGCTCACCAGGGGCCTCGGTGAGCGGCCGGCCGGGTGCTGCGCCGATCAGCGGCAGGCGCGCCGTGACACCGGCCGGCCGGCGCGGCAGCAGCCCGCGCTCCATGCAGCGCGAGAGCACGTCTTCGGCCATCGAGCGGTAGGTGGTCCACTTGCCGCCGGTCACCGTGACGAGGCCCGAAGCGCCCACCACCACCGTGTGCTCGCGCGAGATCGCCTTGGTATTCTCGCCCGCGTCGCCTTCGGGTTTGACCAGCGGGCGCAGCCCCACCCACACCGAGCGCACGTCGGCGCGCTGCGGCGCGCGGGCCAGGTAGCGGCCCGACTCGCGCAGGATGAAGGCCACCTCCTCGGCCAGCGGCGCGGGCTCCAGCGGCAGGTCCTGGCGCGGCGTGTCGGTGGTGCCCAGGATGGTCTTGCCCAGCCAGGGCACGGCGAACAGCACGCGGCCGTCTTCGGTCTTGGGCACCAGCAGCGCGTGGCTGCCGGGCATGAAGGCGCGGTCGACGATCAGATGCACGCCCTGGCTCGGCGCCACCATGCGGCGGCGCGGCGGCGCGCCGGCGTCGGCGTCCATGTCGCGCACCGCGTCGACCCAGACCCCGGTGGCGTTGACGACGCAGTGCGCCCGCAGCGTGGCCGTGATGCCGGACTCGCTGTCGTGCACATGCAGGCCGCGCACCTGGCCCTTTTCGCGCACCAGGCCGGTGGCGGCGCAGTGGTTGACGACCAGCGCGCCCCGTGCGGCCGCGGTGCGTGCCAGCAGCAGGGCCAGCCGGGCGTCGTCGAACTGGCCGTCCCAGTAACGCACGCCGCCGTGCAGGCCGCGCGCCTGCACGCCGGGCATCAGCTCCACGGTGCGGCGCGAGCTGAGCCATTCGGTGCCGCCCAGACCCTGGCTGCCGGCCAGTGCGTCGTAGGCCTTCAGCCCGAGGCCGTAAAAGCCGCGCTCCCACCACTGGTAGCCCGGCATGATGAACGGCAGGCGCTGCGCGACGTGCGGCGCATTGGCGAGCAGCGCGCCGCGCTCGTGCAGCGCCTCGCGCACGAGGCCGATGTCGCCCTGCGCCAGGTAGCGCACGCCGCCGTGCGCGAGCTTGGTGGCGCGCGACGAGGTGCCTTTGGCGAAGTCGTGCGCCTCGACGAGCACGACACGCAGGCCGCGCACTGCGGCGTCCAGCGCCACCCCCAGGCCCACCGCGCCGCCGCCGATGATGGCCAGGTCCCACTCACCCGGCGCCTGCAGGCGCTGCATCAGGTCGGGGCGCGCGATCGGCGTGCTCATCGCTGTCTTCAGGCGCGCGCGAAGTTGACCGGCAACCCCGGCACCTCGACGCGCGTGTGCAGCACGCAGCCGGCCAGCGGCTGCGCAGCCAGTTCGGCTGGCGGGCGGTTCTCGCGCGCGCTGGTGATGTACAGCGTGCGCAAATCCGGCCCGCCGAAGCAAGGCATGGTCGGGCAGCGCACCGGCAGCCGGAGCTCCTGCAGCACGCGGCCGTCGGGCGCGATGCGCAGCAGGCGCTGACCCTCGAACAGCGCGCACCAGTAGGCGCCTTCGGCGTCCACCGCCGCGCCATCGGGGCGGCCGCCGTAGGCCGCCAGGTCCTGTCCGGGCTGCTTCAACGGCCACTGCAGCAGCACGCGCGGCGCGGCCAGCGTGCCGGCCACGGCGTCGAAGTCATAGGCCATGACGCGGTGGCTCGGGGTGTCGCTCCAGTACAGCGTGCGGCCATCGGGGCTGAAGGCCAGGCCGTTGCTGACCGTGACGTCGCCGGCCATGCGCTGCAGGCCGCCGGCCGACCAGCGGTACAGCGCCGCCGCTGCCGCGCTGCGTGGCTCGAAGATCGTGCCCACCCACAGGCGGCCCTGGGCGTCGGCCTTGCCGTCGTTGAAGCGCTCCTGCCGCGTGTCGTAGGGCGGCTCGCACAGGCGCTCGCGCTCGCCGCTGCGCGGGTCGAAACGGAACAGGCCGTCGCGCATCGCCAGCAGCAGCCGGCCGCCGGGCAGCGGCGCAACGCAGCCGGGTTCGGTGTCGAAGGACCAGTGCTGATGCGTGGCCGTCGCCGGGTGCCAGCGGTTGAGCCGCCGGCCAGGAATGTCGCACCAGTACAGCGCCGCTTCGTCGGGGTGCCAGAAGGGCGATTCCCCAAGCAGCGAAGGCGCCACCGGCAGGGCTTCGAACACCGTCATGCGGCGCCGATCTCCAGTTTCATCCAGGCGTCGAAAGTGGCCTTGGGCGCCAGCGCGCGCAGGCCGTGCGCTGCCGGGTCGGCCATGTGGATGGCGTTGCTGACATGACTCACCGGCTCGACGCAGTAGTAGGGCCGGGCCTCGGGCGTGAACACCACGAGGTAGGGCAGCGACGAGCTCAGGCGCAGCGAGAGCTTGTCGTCGCGGATGCGTGCCAGGCCACGCCAGCCTTCGAAGCAGTGGTCGAAGGCCAGGTGCGCGACCTCGCCGTCGATGCCCGACTGCGGCACCTTGCGCGTGGGCAGGCCGCTGGCGTCGCTGTCCCAGCGGTCGGTGAGCTCGATGTGAAGCCGGCTGTGCGGGCGCTTGGGAAAGTACGGATGCCAGCCCAGGCCGACGGGCTGCGGCTGCGCCTCGAGGTTGGTGATGGCCAGGTGCACCTCGAGCGCGCCTGCGCTGAGCACGAAGCGCTGGCGGGCCTCGAAGGCAAAGGGCCAGTGCGCGTCGGGCGTGTGCTGGTAGCGCAGTTCGGCCGCCGCGGCGCTGGACGACTCCACGCTCCAGGGCCGCTGCCAGCCCACGCCGTGCACCGAGTGCGGGTTGTCGTCGAAATTGGCGGCCGTGGTGTGGTCCTGCCCCTGCCAGCGAAAGCGCCGGTAACCCAGGCGGTTGGAGTAGGGCGCCAGCGGGTAGCAGCCGGCCAGGCGAGCCGCTGAAAGCGCGTCCGCCTCGGTGCTGCGCAGCACGGGCAGGTCGCCCAGCCACAGGCCAGCCACCGAGCCGCCGAGATCGGGGCGCAGCGCCAGGCGCAAATCGCCGGCGCGCAATTCAAGGGATGTGCTGATGATGGTCTCCGTGGGCTCTGAGTGGCCGAAGCCCGATCATGCCGCAAGGCGCGATCAGACCGTCCAGGGGTGCGGCCCGGCTTCGATGCCGTAGCGCTGGCGCGCCGCGGCCGGCAGACCGGCGTCGACGGCACCATCGTCGGCCAGGGCCTGCAGCGCGCGCAGCACGATGTGGCGCGGGCTGACCTCGAAGAATTCGCGCAGCAGGCTGCGGCCGTCGCTGCGGCCGAAACCGTCGGTGCCCAGCGTGACGTAGCGCCGGCCGGCCGGCACCCAGGCGCGCAGCTGCTCGGGCACGGCGCGCACGTAGTCGGTGGCGGCGACGATCGGGCCCAGCGTGGCCTGCAACACCTGCGTCGCCCAGGCCAGTGGCGCTGCGGCGCCCAGCACGCGCAGCCGCTCGGCGGCCTGGCCGTCGCGCGCCAGTTCGCTGAAGCTGGTGGCGCTGCAGACATCGGCCTGCACGCCCCAGTGCTCGGCCAGCCAGCGCGCGGCCTCGATGACTTCATGCAGGATCGCGCCGCTGCCCAGCAGGGTGCACGTGGCCTTGGCTTGGGCCAGCGCGGTCGGTGCCGGTAGCCGGTACAGGCCGCGCAGCACGCCTTCTGCCGCCGCGGCGGGCAGCGACGGCTGGGCGTGGTTCTGGTTCATCACCGTGATGTAGAAAAACACGTCGTGCTGATCGACCAGCATGCGCTGCAGGCCGTGCTGCACGATCAGCGCCAGCTCGTACGCAAACGCCGGGTCGTAGGCCGCGCAGTTGGGCACCGTGCTGGCCATCAGGTGGCTGTGGCCGTCCTGGTGCTGCAGCCCTTCGCCGCCCAGCGTCGTGCGGCCCGAGGTGGCGCCGATCAGGAAGCCGCGCGAGCGCTGGTCGGCGGCGGCCCAGATGAGGTCGCCGACGCGCTGGAAGCCGAACATCGAGTAGTAGATGTAGAACGGCAGCATCGCCAGGCCGTGGGTGCTGTAGCTGGTGGCCGCGGCGGTCCACGAAGCCAGCGCGCCGGCCTCGGTGATGCCTTCCTCGAGGATCTGGCCGTCGCGGCTTTCGCGGTAGCTCATCAGGCTGGCCGCGTCCTCGGGCTCGTAGCGCTGGCCCTGCGGCGCGTAGATGCCGACCTGGCGGAACAGGCTGGCCATGCCGAAGGTGCGCGCCTCGTCGGCCACGATCGGCACCACGCGCGGGCCCAGCTCGGGCAGCTTGAGCAGGTTGGACAGCAGCCGCACGAAGGCCATCGTGGTGCTCATTTCCTTGCCCTGGGCCTGCAGCGCAAAGGCGGCGAAGGCCTCGACGCCGGGCACCGGCAGCGCCGCTGCCACGGTCTGCCGCGCCGGCAGCGCGCCGCCGAGCGCGGCGCGGCGCTGCTGCAAGTAGACCGCCTCGGCGCTGCCGGGCGGGGGGCGGAAGAAGCGCTGTGCGCGCGCGTCGTCGTCGCTCATCGGCAGGTGGAAGCGGCGCGCGAAGGCCACCAGGTCATCGCCCTCGAGCTTCTTGTGCTGGTGCGTGGTCATGCGGCCCTGGGCGCTGGTGCCCATGCCGTAGCCCTTCATGGTCTTGGCCAGGATGACCACCGGCGCGCCGCGGTGGGCCACCGCCGCGGCGTAGGCGGCATGGATCTTCACCAGGTCGTGGCCGCCACGGTGCAGGCGGTCGATCTCGTCGTCGGTCATCGCGCCCACCAGGGCCTGCAGCTCGGGGCTCTGGCCGAAGAAGCGCTCGCGGTTGTAGGCGCCGTCGTTGGCGCTGAAGGTCTGGAACTGGCCGTCGTCGGTGCGCGCGAAGGCCCGCGCCAGGGCCTGCGTGTGGTCGCGCGCGAAGAGGGCATCCCAGTCGCTGCCCCAGACCAGCTTGATGACGTGCCAGCCGGCGCCGGCGAACACCGTTTCCAGCTCGTCGACGATGCGCCCGTTGCCGCGCACCGGGCCGTCCAGGCGCTGCAGGTTGCAGTTGACGACGAAGACCAGGTTGTCGAGGTTCTCGCGCGCCGCCAGGCTCAGCCCGGCCAGCGATTCGGGCTCGTCCATTTCGCCGTCGCCGAAGAAGCCCCACACGCGGCGGCAGGCCGCGTCCTCCTCTGGACCGCGGCGGCAGGCCGCGTCCTCCTCTGGACCGCGGCGGCACGCCGCCTCAGCCGCAGCACTGCTGCGGTCGCAGGCCGGCATCAGGCCGCGGTGCTCCAGGTACCGCAGGAAGCGCGCCTGGTACACCGCCGACAGCGGCCCCAGGCCCATCGAGCCGGTGGGGAACTGCCAGAAGTCGGGCATCAGCCAGGGGTGCGGGTACGAGCTAAGGCCGCGCACGCTGCTGCCTTGCGCGCGGGCGGCGGCAGCGCCGACTTCCTGGCGGTAGTGATCCAGGTCCTCGTCGCTCAGCCGGCCTTCGGCGTAGGCGCGGGCGTAGACGCCCGGCGCCGAGTGCGGCTGGAAGAACACGAGGTCACCGCCATGACCGTCATGGCGGGCACGGAAGAAGTGATTGAAGCCGACCTCGAACAGATCGGCCGCCGAGGCATAACTCGCGATGTGCCCACCCAGTTCGCCCTGGCGCGCGTTGGCCCGCACGACCATCGCCAACGCGTTCCAGCGCATGATGGCGGCCAGGCGCTGTTCGATCTCCAGCTTGCCGGGGAAGGCCGCCTGCTCGTGCAGACCGATGGTGTTGAGGTAGGGCGTCTGGCGCTGCGGTTGCCAGGCCAGCGCGTGGCGGCGCGCTTCGTCCTGCAGCGCGCTGAGTACGAAGCGCGCGCGCTCGGCGCCGCCCTCGCGCACCAGCGTGGCCAGCGCATCGAGCCACTCGCGCGTCTCGGCAGCGTCGCTGTCACCGGGGAAGCGGATGGCGTGCAGCAGGGATTCGAATTCTTCGCTGTCGGGCGGCGGGATCGCACTCATCGCAAGACCCTTCGCGCTGCGCGCTGCGGGATGAGCGCTTCGGAGCGGCCGCGCGCGCTCATGACCCCGGGCCAGCTCACCATCGCGTGCCCGGCGCGTCGAGCTCGACTTTGAGGTAGTGCGCGCCGGGGACGGGGTTGAAGTAGTAGGGCGGGATCGCTTCAAAGCCGAGCGAGGTGTACAGGCCGCGCGCCACCTCCATGTCGTCCAGCGTGTCCAGCAGCATGCACGAGTGGCCGGCCTGCGTCGCGAGGTCGATCAACTGCTGCGCCAGCACGCGGCCGAGGCCGAAACGCCGGTAGGCGCGGCGCACGTACAGGCGCTTCATCTCGCAGGCGTTGGTGTGGTCGGACTCCGGCAGCGCGCGCATCGCCACGCAGCCGGCCGGCTCGCCGTCCACCAGCGCCAGCAGCAGCGCGCCGCCGGGCGCGGCGTACTCGCCCGGCAGGGCGGCGAGTTCGGCTTCGAAGTTCTGGAAACACAGATCGACGCCCAGCGAGGCGGCGTACTCCTGGAACAACTCGCGCACGGCGTCGATCTGCGCCGCGCTGTCGGCGCTGACAAGTTCGATGCCGGGGCCTGCGTCCACGGTCCTCAGGCGCCCAGGCTGAGCACCCAGGCCGCGCCGCCACCGCACAGCAGCGCCAGCAGCAGCGCCAGCAGGCGCTGGCGTGCGCCGTCGGCGCTGGCCGGCGTGCCCGCCGGCAGCGCCTTGTCGCCCACCACCATCGGCAGCACCAGGTTGTGGTGCTTCTTGAGCAGGTAGAACAGGATTGCCGCCACGTGCAGCGCGACCAGCGTGATCAGGACCCACTGGCCAACTTCCTTGTGCCAGCTGCTGGCCCGGCTGACGATGGCGGCACTGGCGAAGCGGTTGAGCGGGCCGACGTTGGCGATCTCGTCATCGGCGACGAGGCCGGTGGCGACCTGCAGGCCCAGGAAGCCCAGCAGCGCAAAGACCGAGAAGCTGCCCAGCGGGTTGTGGCCCACGTCCAGGTGCTCGGCGGGGCGATGCTGGCCGCGCAGGTAGCGCAGCACGGTGCCGGGCGCGTAGAGGAAGCTGGCAAAGCGCGACCAGCGCCCGCCCACCAGCCCCCACAGCACGCGAAAGACGATCAGGGCCAGGACCACGGCGCCGAACCTGAAGTGCCAGGCCATGGCGTTGCCGCCGATCTTGGCCGACGCCACCGAGCCCACCGCCGTCAGTGCCAGCGTCCAGTGGAAGATCCGGGTCGGCAAATCCCAGACGCGGACGGGGGTGGTGCTGGGCTCGGTCATGGTGGTGCGCGCTCCGGCAGGCGGGCGCAGGGGCTGGCTCGGGACGGCTCAACCATACCGCGAGTCGGCCGCCCATCCCGGCATCGGGCTTACCCTGAAGCCGGAATCGACCACCGGCGCGTTTCGTACACTGTCCGAGTCGTGCCACAGCCACTGCGCATCGATATCCCCTGCAACGCCCGATTGGAGCACCCGCATGACCCGTCTGACTCTTGCCGCCGCCACGGTGGCTGGCCTCCTGACCGCCCTGACCGCGCTGCCCGTCGCGGCGCAGTTCCAGAAGCCCGAAGACGCGGTCAAGTACCGCAAGGCCGGCATGACGCTGATGGGCGCGCACTTCGGCCGCATCGGCGCCATGTCGCAGGGCAGGGTGCCGTTCGACGGCGCCGCCGCCGCGGCCAACGCCGAGATCATCACGAACCTGTCGACGCTGCCCTTTGCCGGCTTCGTCGACGGCACCTCGGGCACCGAGAAGGGCACGCCCAAGGCCAACGTCTGGAGCGAGCGCGCCAAGTTCGACGAAGGCGCCAAGAAGATGCAGGACGAGGTCTCCAAGCTGGCGCTGGCCGCCAAGGCCAACAACCTGGACACGCTCAAGGCCGCCTTCGGCAAAGCCGCCGAGACCTGCAAGAGCTGCCACGACAACTTCCGCAACCAGTAAGCGGCTGCAGCACGGATGTTTCGAGGCCCGCCCTGGCGGGCCTCGTCGTTGGTGCCGTGCCGGCGGCCGCCGCTCAGCGGCGGTCGGCCGCTGCGAAGCCGAGCACGACGCGCCGCGTCAGGGCCGACTTCTTCTCGATCTTCGTCACCACCACGTCGCCGACCTCGGCCGTGTTGGCGACGTGGGTGCCGCCGCAGGGCTGCAGGTCCACGCCCTCGATGGCCAGCACGCGGATGCGGCCCAGGCCGTCGGCCGATCGCGGCGGCTGCACGCTCATGCTGCGCACCAGGCCGGGGTTGGCGTCGAGCTCGGCTTCGCTGATCCAGCGCTGGCTCACCGCATGGGCCTCGGCCACCAGGCGCGCGATGCCGGCCGTCAGCGCGTCCTTGTCCAGCGGCTCGGTCATGTGGAAGTCCAACCGCGCGTAGCTGGCCGTGATCGAGCAGCCGTCCACCGCGTGCGGCACCAGCGCGCACAGCAAGTGGGTGGCGGTGTGAAAGCGCATGTGGGCGCGGCGGCGGGCCTCGTCGACGCGGGCCACCACGCGCGTGCCGGGCACGAAGGCCGACAGATCGGCGCCGGCGGCAGGCACGTGCGCAATGTCGCCAGGCCGCATCTTGTGCTTGCGCGTGTCGGCCACCGCCAGCACCGCGCCGGCGGCGCTGGTCAGCGTGCCGGTGTCGCCGGCCTGGCCGCCGCCGAGCGGGTAGAACACGGTGCGGTCGAGCACCACGCCGGCCTCGTCCACGGCCACCACCGTGGCATCGCAAACCAAGGGCGAGGCGTCGTCGTGAAAGAGGGCTTCGGTCATCGCGATCTCAAGGTGAAGCGCTGCGCAGCACGACCTCGCCGCGCGGCGTGAGCAGGGTGGCGGTGAGGGCCGGACCGGGCGTGGCCAGCACCTGCACGCCGCGCAGGCGCAGCACCTGGCGCGCGCGCTCGGGCACGCCGTGCAGCGTCAGCGATTGCAGCGTCACGCCCGACTCCGGCATGTTCGCGGCCGGGTGCAGGCCCTGCCACTGGATCAGCGTCGGCAGCGCACCGCCGCAGTCGAGCGCGCCGTCCTCGCGCACCAGGATCTGCCACGACAGCCGGCCGGCCGGCGTGTCGCGGCTGGCCGCCACCGGGTCACCCGGCTTGAGGCCCAGCGTGATGAGGCCCCAGCGGTGCATGTCGAGCATGGTCGAGCGCGCCACCAGGTGCAGCAGCCGCGGACCGCCCTGCAGGCCGGCCTGCTGGAGCGCGTCGTCCATGCCGAACCAGCGTGCGCGGCCCGGCGGCGGCGCTTCGGGGTCGATGGCGATGATCTCCAGATAGGCCTCGGGGAAGGCTGCCGTGGCGATCTTCAGCAGGCGGTTGTGGGTGCCCATCAGCGCGTGGCGACCGCCCGGCCCCGGCGTCACGCCCAGCGTGGCCTCGCACCAGGCCACGCCCTGCGCCAGCGTCGCCGCCACCACCACCACCAGATGGTCGAGCGCAACGCTCACGGATCAACCCTTCGCGCTGCGCGCTGCGGCGTGAGCGCTTCGGAGCGGCCGTGCGCGGTCATCAGGCGACCCTTCGCGCTGCGCGCTGCGGGGTGAGCGCTTCGGAGCGGCCGAGCGCGCTCATCGGACGAGCCTTCGCGCTGCGCGCTGCGCGCTGCGGCGTGAGCGCTTCGGAGCGGCCGTGTGCGCTCACAGCCCGACGCCGCCTTCGATGCACACCACCACGTCACCGCCGATCCACACGTCGCCGCCTTCGCTGTCCACGAACACCCGCCCGGCGCGGCCCAGGGCCGCACCCTGCGCCGCGACATACGACGCCGGGGCCAGGCCGGCACCGATGAGCCATTGTGCAAGCCCGGCGTTGAGGCTGCCGGTGACCGGGTCTTCGGGCACCCCGAGGCCGGGCACGAAGGCACGCACCTCGAAGCGCGTGTCCTGCCCCGGCGGCTGCGCGCCCACCACGCCCAGCTTGAGCGCGCCGATCGCCGCCCAGTCCGGCCGCAGCGCCAGCACCTGCGCCGCGCTGCCGAGCATCACCGCGCACCAGCCCGGGCCGTTGTCCACCCACTGGTGATGCAGCACATCGGCCGCCGCCACGCGCAGGCCGGCGACGATGCGCGCCAGCAGCTCGGGCTCGAGCGGCCCGCTGCGGCGCAGCGGCGGCGCCGCGAAGGCCAGGCGGCCGCCGTGGCGGCGGATGCGCACCAGGCCGATGCCGCACTCCTGCACCACCAGCGCCGGGTCGCGCGCCACGCCGCCGGCGGCCAGCCAGGCGTGGCAGCTTCCGAGCGTCGGGTGGCCGGCAAACGGCAGTTCGCCGCCGGGCGTGAAGATGCGCACGCGGTAGTCGGCGGCCGGGTCCTGCGGCGGCAGCAGGAAGGTGGTCTCGGACAGGTTGGTCCAGCGCGCGAAGGCGGCCAGCGTCTCGTCGCTCAGGCCCTGTGCGGCGTGCACCACGGCCAGCGGGTTGCCCTGGAGCAGCACGGCGCTGAAGACGTCGAGCTGATGAAAGCGTCGCTGCATGGCTGGCTTCGGGTTCAGGCGGCGCGCAGCACGCGCGCCAGCGCCGCCACGCCTTCGGTGATGCGCTCGGGCGCCACCGTCACGAAGCTCAGGCGCAGCGTGTGGTGGTGGCCGCCGTGCGGGAAGAAAGTGCTGCCCGGCACGTAGGCCATGCCGGCCTGCACGGCGCGCGGCAGCAGCGCGGTGGCGTCGAGGTGCGCCGGCAGCTCGATCCAGAAGAACATGCCGCCCGCGGGCGCGTGCCACTGGCAGCCGGGCGGCAGGTGCGTCTGCAGCGCGTCGCGCATGGCGTCGCGCTGCGCCTTGTAGCGGGCGCGGATGGTGGGCACATGATCGCGCAGGAAGCCGTTCTTGATGACCTCGTGGACGATGCGCTGGTTGAAGCCCGGGGTGTGCAGGTCGGCGGCCTGCTTGGCCTGCAGCAGCTTGGGGTGCAGCGCCGGCGGCGCGATGAGGTAGCCCAGGCGCAGGCCCGGCGCGAGCACCTTCGAAAACGAGCCCAGGTAGACCG
Organism: Rubrivivax sp.; assembly: GCA_031392695.1. Taxonomy (GTDB): domain Bacteria; phylum Pseudomonadota; class Gammaproteobacteria; order Burkholderiales; family Burkholderiaceae_C; genus Rubrivivax. Next base: position 28,789 of record JANMVM010000304.1, on the reverse strand, counting down.
CCGCGTCACCGGCGCTGGCACTCAGCGGCGGCGGTGGCGGTTCGTCGAACCAGAGCTCGCCGTAGGGGTTGTCCTCGACGATCGGCAAGCCGAGCGCCTGCGCGCGCGCCACCAGCGCCAGGCGGCGCGCCGCGCTCATGCAGCGGCCGGTCGGGTTCTGGAAGTTGGGCAGCAAGTAGATGAAGCGCGCGCCGCGCGCCGCGTCCAGCGCCTCGGGCAGCGGGCCTTCGTCGTCGCCCTCGATGGCCAAGAACTCGGCTTCGTAGGGCGCAAAGGCCTGCAGCGCGCCGAGGTAGGTGGGCGACTCCACCGCCACCGTGCTGCCGGGGTCGATCAGCACCTTGCCCACCAGGTCCAGCCCCTGCTGCGAACCGGTGGTGATGATGACCTGCTCGGCGCCGGCGTGCAGGCCCTGCGACGCCAGTTCGGCGGCGACCCATTCGCGCAGCGGCCCATAGCCCTCGCTGGCGGCGTACTGCAGGGCCTCGCGCGGCTGCTCGCGCAGCACCGCGGCGGTGGCCACGCGCATCGCCTCGACCGGGAAGGTGTCGGCCGAGGGCAGGCCGCCGGCCAGCGAGATGATGCCCGGCTGCTCGGTGATCTTGAGGATCTCGCGGATCGTCGACGGGTTGAGCCGCTCGGCGCGACGGGCCATCTTCCAGTTCATGGGGTCTCCAGCATCCAGGCCACCGCGGCCGCGGCATGCAGCGCGGTGGTGTCAAACACGGGCAGCGGGCTGCTGACGGCGTCGATGAGCAGGCCGATTTCAGTGCAGCCCAGGATCACCGCCTGCGCGCCGGCGGCGCGCTGGCGCTCGATCAGGTCCAGCACCGCCTGGCGCGAGAGCGCGTCGACGACGCCGCGGCACAGCTCGTCGTAGATCACGCGGTGCATCAGCGCGCGGTCTGCTGCGCCCGGCACGCCGATGGCCAGGCCGAAGCACTGCTGCAGCCGCGCGCGCACGATGCCGTCGTCCTCCATCGTGTAGCGCGTACCCAGCAGCACCGCCTGCTGCACGCCGGCGGCCTGCAGCGCAGCGCCGGTGGCGTCGGCAATGTGCAGCAGCGGCAGGCCGGCGCCGGCCTCGATGCGCTCGGCCACCTTGTGCATGGTGTTGGTGGCCAGCACCAGCGCCTGCGCGCCGCCGGCCTGCAGGCCGCGTGCCGCCGTCACGAGAAGGTCGGCCGCGCCGTCCCAGTCGCCGGCAGCCTGCAGCGCCGCCATGGGCGCGAAGTCCACGCTGTGCAGCAGCAGCGCCGCGCTGTGCAGGCCGCCCAGGCGCTGCGCCACGCCCTGGTTGAGCAGCCGGTAATAGACGGCGGTGCTCTCCCAGCTCATGCCGCCGATGAGGCCCAGCGTCCTCATGCCGGCAGCCGCGCCACCGGCATGCGCTTGCCGATGAAGACCACCGCGATGACGGCCAGCGAGAACACCACCGTCCCGGCCTTCAGCGTTTCACCCAGCACCGGCACCGCGAAGACGAGCGCCAGGAAGGGCTGCAGCAGCTGCACCTGGCTCACGCGCACCACGCCGCCGAGCGCCAGGCCGCGGTACCAGGCGAAAAAACCGAGCCACATCGAAAACAGCGAAACGTAGCCGAAGCCGAGCCAGGCCGAAGCCCGCACCGGCGCGGCCGGCCACCACCACAGCGCCGCCGGCAAGGTGAAGGGCAGCGAGATCACGAGCACCCAGCAGATGACCTGCGGCGCCGGCATCACCACCGCCACCTGGGCGCCGGCGACGTAGCCGATGCCGGTGAACAGCACCGCCAGCAGCAGCCAGCCGTCGGCGGCCGACAGCGCGCCGCCGCCCTGCCAGCCGGCAAAGGCCAGCACCAGCGCGCAGCCGCCCACGGCGCAGGCCCAGAAGCCGGCCGACGGCCGCTGACGCAGCACGATCGCGGCGATCACCGCCGTCGACAGCGGCATCAGCCCGGTGACCACCGCGGCGTGCATGGCGTCGACCTGGCGCAGTGCGAGCGCCAGGCTCATCGGGAAGCCGACCACCGTGCCCAGGGCGCTGACGGCCAGCGCCGGCAGCTGGCGCCGCGCCGGCCAGGGCGCGCGCAGCGCCAGCAGGTAGAGCACGCTGAGCAGGCCGGCCAGCGCAGCACGGCCGGCGGTCACGAAGGCCGGTGGCAACTGCGGGTCGGCCGCATCGCCCACCGCCAGGCGCGTCATCGGCAGCGTCATGGCGAAGATCACGACGCCGACAGCGCCGAGCGCGAAGCCGCGCTGGCTGTCGTTCATGGCCGTGCGCACCCACTTGGCGGCAGGGTGGATCGTGTGGGCCAGGGCAGCGGCATCGACAGCAACATGGCGCCAGTCTATGCCACGCCATCGATACAGAAGCCATACACTTTGCCGAACAGCAGGGTCATCTGTACTCCTCATGCCAGCATCACAGCCCGCTCCACAGCCCGCTCCACAACCCGCCCCCCTGATCGCCCGCGGCGCCAGCGCCGGCCTGGCCGAGCAGCTCGCAGCGCGCTTTGCCCAGCGCATCCAGCAGCGCCTGCTCGCCCCCGGTGCGCGCCTGCCCTCGGTGCGCGATTGCGCCCAGCGCCACGGCGTGAGCCCGGGCACCGTGGTCGGCGCCTACGACCTGCTGCAGGCGCGCGGCCTGGTGCAGGCGCGGCCGCAGCGCGGCTTCTTCGTGCGCGAGGCCGTGGCGGCGCTGCCGCCGGCGGCAGCGCGCGCCGAGCGCAGCGGCCCGCTGCCGGCCCCGGTCGACGCCACGGCGCTGATCCGCAGCATGTTCCAGGCCCAGGGCGGCCTGCCGGCCCCCGGCATGGGCACGCTGCCCGAAGCCTGGCTCGACGCCACGCTGCTGCAGCGCGCGCTGCGCAAGGTGTGCCAACAGCCGCAGGCCTGGCTGCGCTATGGCGACCCGGCGGGCAACGCGCCGCTGCGCCAGGCGCTGGCGCAGCGGCTGGCCGATCTGGGCGTGCCGGCCACGCCGGCGCAGATCGTCACCACCGTGGGCGCCACGCATGCGCTCGACCTCGTCAGCCGCGTGCTGCTGCAGCCCGGCGATGCGGTGCTCGTCGACGAGCCCGGCTGGGCGGTGGAGTACGCGCGCCTGACGCGCCTGGGCATGCGCCTCTTGCCGGTGCCGCGCGGCGACCAGGGCCCCGACCTGGCGGTCATGCAAGCGCTGCTGCGCGAGCACCGGCCGCGCCTGTACGTGACGGTGTCGGTGCTGCACAACCCCACCGGCCACAGCCTGACGCCGGCGCTGGCGCACCAGCTGCTGCGGCTGGCCGAAGCGCACGACCTGACGATCGTCGAGGACGACACCTACAGCTGGCTGGCGCCGCCGCACGCCACCCGGCTGGCGCAGCTCGACGGGCTGCGCCGAACGGTCTACGTGAGCGGCTTTTCCAAGATCCTCACGCCGCAGTGGCGGGTGGGCTTCGTGGCCGCCGCACCGGCGCTGGCCGAGCGGCTGATCGACACCAAGCTGCTCAGCACCCTGACCACGCCCGGCGCGCTCGAAGAGGCGGTGGCGGTGTGCCTCGACCAGGGCCTGCTGCGCCGCCATGCCGAACGCGTGGTGACGCGCCTGGCTGCCGCGCGCACGCGCACCGTGCGCCTGGCGCAGGCGGCGGGCTGCCGCTTCGTGAGCCCGCCGGCGGGTCTCTTCGGCTGGGTCGATGTCGGCGCCGACACCGAAGCGCTGGCGCAGGTGCTGCTGGACGAGGGCTGGCTGACCGCGCCGGGCGCGTTGTTCCACGCCACGCCGCGGCCGACGACGCTGATGCGGGTGAACTTCGCCACCGCCCAGGACCCGCGCTTCTGGCAACGCCTGCAGGCGCTGCGCACGCGCGGTAGCGGCCGCTGAAGCGGCCGTACATCCCGATACCGCTGAAACACGGCGCGCCGCGCCAGCGCGGTTCCAATCGGGGCTTGAGCGCACCGCACCCGTCCCCCCGTCCCCGCTTCGACACCGTGTTGCCGCGCGTGAGCGATTTCCAGCGCCGCCTGCGCGCCAGCCATGGCGACGCCATCAGCACGCTGCAGCCGACGCTGGAGCCCGCGCTGCTGCAGGACCTGCAACGTTTCGAGTCGCCCGCGCAGCACCCGCGCCGCCTTGAGGTGCTGGAGGTGGTGGCCGCCGCGGTGCGCCACCACCGCCCGCTGCGCCTGCTGGTGCAGCACGAAGAGCACGTGCTGCCGCTGACCGTGCTGCCGCGCGAGCGCGTCGTGCTGGCGCCGCTGCCGCTGGCGCAGTGGAGCCTGCTGCGCTGGTCGACGCTCAAGGTGCTGCAGGTCGAGCCCGGCGCCGGGCCCGGCGTCGACGCGCAGCCGGCACACGGCGCGCCGCTGGGGGTCGTGCTGTGGGCGCTGGCGTTACACGGCTCGCGCGCCGAGCTGCTGCCGGAGATCGCCGGCCCCGTGGCCTACCGCATCGCGCCGAGCACCGACCTGTCGGCGCTCGACCTCGGCGGCCCGCTGGCCTCGGCGATGACGCGGCTGCGCCGCCAGACGACGCCACTGCGCGACATCAGCGGCTGGCCGGGCCTGGACCGCGAGCGCGCGATGCGGCTGCTCAACGGCGTCTACCTGCAGGCCGGGCTGATCGTCACCCGATCGCACCCGGCGGCGATGGGCGCCGCAGCCTGAGCGCGCGCTGCCGGCTTCAGCGCGAGCCCAGCACTTCCCAGCGTTCGAGCGCGGCCATCAGCTCGGCTTCCAGGCTTTCGTGGCGGGCCTGCAGCTCGCTGGCGCGGCCGGGCTCTTCGGCGTACAGCGCCGGGCTGGCCAGGCGCTCGTGCAGCGCCTTCTGTTCGAGCTCGAGCGCTTCGATGCGCGCCGGCAGGCCGTCGAGTTCGCGCTGCTCCTTGTAGCTGAGCTTGGCCTTGGCCGACGCCGTGCGCGCGGCCACCGCCGGCTTGCCCGCGGGCGCTGCGGCTGCTGCCACCGCCATCGCCGCCGTCGCCGCGACACGGCCGCGCGCACGCTGCACCTTCCAGTCTTCGTAGCCGCCTTCGTACTCGCGCCACAGGCCCGCTCGGCCGCCGAAGGCCGGGTCGCCCTCCCAGGCGATCGTGCTGGTGACGACGTTGTCGAGGAAGCGCCGGTCGTGGCTGACCAGGAACACCGTGCCGGCGTAGGACTGCAGCAGATCCTCGAGCAGCTCGAGGGTGTCGATGTCGAGGTCGTTGGTGGGCTCGTCGAGTACCAGCACGTTGGCCGGCAGTGCGAACAGACGCGCCAGCAGCACGCGGTTGCGTTCGCCGCCGCTGAGCGTGCGCACCGGGGTGTTGGCGCGCTCGGGCGAGAACAGGAAGTCGGTGAGGTAGCTCATGACGTGCTTGCGCGTGATCTTGGGCTCCTGGCCGAGCTCGATCCACTCGCTGCCCGGGCTGATGGTGTCGACGAGCGTGGCGTCGAGGTCGAGCGCGGCGCGCATCTGGTCGAAGTAGGCCACCTTCAGCCGCGTGCCCTGGCGCACGCTGCCGCTGGAGGGCGCGAGCTCGCCGAGGATGAGCTTGAGCAGCGTCGTCTTGCCGCTGCCGTTGGGGCCGATCAGGCCGACCTTGTCGCCGCGCAGGATGGTGGCGGTGAAGCCGCTGATCAGCTCCTTGTCGCCGAAGCGCATGCCCACGTTCTTCAGCTCGGCCACGATCTTGCCCGGCGGCAGCCCGGCGTCTAGCTCCAGCCGCACCTGCCCGAGCGTGTCGCGCCGCGCCGCGCGCTGCTCGCGCAGCTTGACCAGGCGCTGCACGCGGCCGACGCTGCGCGTGCGCCGCGCCTCCACGCCCTTGCGGATCCAGACCTCCTCCTGGGCCAGCAGCTTTTCGGCGCGCGCGTTGGCCAGCGACTCGTCCTCGAGCTCGCGCGCCTTGGTGCTTTCGTAGGTCTTGAAGCTGCCCGGGTAGCTGCGCAGCAGGCCGCGGTCGAGCTCGACGATGCGCGTCGCCACGGCGTCGATGAAGGCGCGGTCGTGGCTGACGAAGACCACGGCGCCGCCTGCGGCCCCGCCGCGCCACTGCACGAGCAGCTCCTGCAGCCACTCGATGGCGTCGATGTCGAGGTGGTTGGTGGGCTCGTCGAGCAGCAGCAGGTCGGGCGCGGCGACCAGCGCGCGCGCCAGCGCGACGCGCTTCCTGGTGCCGCCCGAGAGCTCGGCCACGCGCGCCGTTGGCTCCAGCTTCAGGCGCTGCAGGGCCTGGTCGACGCGCTGCTCCCAGGTCCAGCCGTCGAGCGCCTCGAGCCGCGTCTGCACCGCGTCCATGTCGTCGGCGCTGTCGTGGCGCTCGAAGCGCTCGCGCAGCTCGCGTGCTTCGGCCACGCCTTCGGCGACGGCGTCGAAGACGCTGGTGCCAGGCTCGAACAGCGGCTCCTGAGCGACGTAGACGCGGCGCAGGCCGCCCTGCAATTGCAGGATGCCGTCATCGGCCTTTTCCAGCCCGGACAGGATCTTCAGCAGTGAAGACTTGCCGGCGCCGTTGCGGCCGATGAGGGCGACGCGTTCGCCGGTTTCGAGCGCCAGCGCGGCGCCGTCGAGCAGGGGGACGTGGCCGAACGCGAGGTGCGCATCGACGAGGGTGAGCAGGGCCATGACGCCATTGTCAGGCCTCGTTGCGCGGGCGCCGGCGCTGCAGCGGGCTCAGAAGCGCAGGCGCAACCCGAGCGTGACCGCCTGCGCCACCAAGGTGCCGCTGTTGTTGCCTTCCGAGCTGGTGAGGTCCCAGGCCAGTTCCAGCGCCAGCGCCGGCGTCAGCGCCAGCGCCAGGCCGAGGCCGAAGGTGCCCGCCAGGCGGCTCGCCTGGCCGTCGTCGGAGCGCGTCTGGCGCACCTGGGCAAAGCCGGCGCGCAGCACACCATCGAGGCTGGCGTTGAAGTGCATGCGCCAGGCGCCGTTGGCGCCCACGCTTTGCAGCCGCAGGTGGTTGCCGAAGGGCGTCGCGCCGCGGCCCCAATCGGCGACCCAGCCCTCGAGCGCGAAGACGCCGAACTGGTAGCCGCCCACCAGCTTACCGGTGTTGGCGCGCGCATTGGAGCAACTGCTGAAGAAGTAGCAGTCGAAGTCGTAGTCGGTGCGCCCGACGGCGACGATGGCGTAGGGCCCGAGGTCGGCGGCCGGCGCCGGCGCCGAAGCCAGGGCCAGCGCCAGCGGCAAGAGCAGAGTGGTCAATCGCTTCATGGGGCCTCCTGCATGGACCGTCGATGCGCCGGCCGGACCGGCGCGACGCCGAGCATGACACGGCCCGCGCCGTGGGGACACTTCGACGACGCGTGGGCCGTTTGATCCAGCGCGCGCACCGGCAGCTCAGCGTCGACTGCTCTCGCAACAAGACCGAAGCCAAGGCGGACCGCCATCCATGCCTTGCTGGCCCAGCTGCACGACTACCGTTGAGGCGAATCGTCGGCCGCGACTTCAGCGTCGAGGCGCAGGCAAGCCAGATGGCCGTTCACCGCCTGGCCTGCCTCGAGGCGCAGGACGTGATTTTCGAGCGCATCGACCGTAAAGCCATGCTCGCCGGCGAGTCGATCGAGGTAGGGCCGCGAATGCCGGTAGCGGCGCGTGGCGGCGAGCTCGACATCCGCTTGCTCGGCTGCCTCGACGGAGAACACGAAGCACCCGCCGGCGCGCAAGACGCGTCGGACGCCGGCGAACACCGGGGCCAGATCGCCGAAGTAGACCAACACGTCGGCGGCAACCACCCAGTCGAATTCCCGATCGCGTTTCGCGAGGTAGTCCGTGATCCCGACACACTCGAGCTCGGTGTACACGCCGCACTCGTGTGCCTTGGCCAGCATGGCGGCAGACAGGTCGATTCCCGTCAGCCGGCGCGCGATCCGCGTCAGCAGCGTGCCGCACAAGCCGGTGCCGCAACCCAGGTCCAGGATATCGACCCATCCGGGCGGCGCGTCGCGAAGAATCCTTTGTGCCAGCAGCTCGGGCACGCGATAGCGCAGCAGGCCGATCAGCTCGCCGTCGAAGCGGTCGGCGAAGTCGTTGAACAGGTCCCTGAGATAGCCGGCGGGCGCCACGCTCGGCATTGGCTCACTGCCGATCGAGGCCAACAAGAAGCGGATGCGTTCAGGGTCGGCGCCGCAGGCCTGGGCGCGCCGCAGCGAGGTCTCGCCCTCAGACCTGCGGCCGATCGCGAGCAGGATGTCGCCGCGATTCATCAGCGACTCGCTGCACTGCGGCTCGATGTCGAGTGCGGCCTCATAGCTGACCAGTGCGTCGGTGAGCCGGCGCAGCGAACAGAGCGCCTTGCCACGCCCCAGCAGGGCCAGCCGATGGCCAGGGGTGAGCGCCAACGACCGGTCGTAGCTGGCGAGCGCATCGTCAAAGCGGCCGAGCGCGTGCTGGGCGTTGCCGAGATGGGCATGGGCCGAGGCCACCCGCGCATCGACGCGAATCGCCTGCTCGATCAAATCGACGGCTTGCGCATAGCGGCCGCGCTGCCCATGAACCACGCCCAGCAGGTGCAGCGCGCCGAAGTGCGCTGGCTCGCCGGCCAGCACCTCGCCGTAGAGCGCAGCCGCTTCGTCGAGCCGACCGCCCCGGTGCAGCGCTAGCGCGCGCTCATGGGTCGGGGCGACGCCGTGCATCGGCCAGGCATCAGGCCGATGGCGAGGCCGTGCCCGCCGGGATGTCCCAGTTGTAGGTCCGGGCGGCGCCCAGCTGGCCGGTCTTGTGGTCTTGCGGCTTGTACTCGATCTTCACCGTCTTGAAGACCACTTCGACCTTCTGCATGATCATCCCGTCTGCCGTGGCCGCGTTCGAGACCTTCGTGATGAACACGCCTTCGAGCGTCATCGTGAAGTAGGTCTGGGGCGTGGCAGAGCCCGTGGTCTTCATCATCTGAATCTCGGCTTTCGGGAAAGCCTTGCCGGTGCAGATGAAGCCCATGATCACCGGGGATGAGGTGTCGAAATAGTGCTCGAAGTTCAGTTTGCCCGGGTTGGGCTTACCGACGGTCGCGCCGCCGCCCTTCGTCCAGCTGGTTTCGGCGCCGATCTCCCAATCCCAGCCCTGGATTTCGATCCACTTCTCCTTGCCCTTCTGGATCGACTCGCCGTCGGCCTTGTCGAAAAAGCTGAGGAATGCATTGATGGCCATGGACGCTTCTCCGGCAGCAAACAAAGGATGGGGGTTCAGGGCGCACGCGGCGCCGCTGGCTGAAGATTAACGTCAAAGACGCAGGAATGACCAGCGAAAGTAACGCACCTGCGGCAAGGGCACGGGCAAGGGCAAGGGCACGGGCACGGGCAAGGGCGAGTCTGTCCCTGCAGCGGTCGACGGTCGAGCGCCTGCAAGAACGCTGACGTGTACGCCGGTCGGTCGCGATGACTCGCGCAGGACTTCAACCGATCCGGTGCTGCAGGCATGACCCGGTGCTTCTCAGCTCTGGCGCCCCGGGGGCGGAAGAGCCTGCTCGGACCGTCTCAGGCCGCGCCCAGGCAGGCACGCGTGGCCGCCTGTTGCCAGACGAGCGCGCCACTGTAGGCGCGCTGCTCCTCGCGGCAGCTGTCGACGAGCTTGATGACGTGCTCGTCGTCGCTGGCCAGCGCCAGCGCCAGCAGCTCGGGCCAGGGCCGCGCGGGCGGCGCCTCGCCGGCCTGCAATCCGCTGGCGCACACAGCCGCCGCGAAAGCGCGCCAGTAGGCCTGCACCGCCGCCTGGGGTTGATCCACGTACGGCAGCAGCAGGCGCATCGCGTGCGCACTCGTCACCAGGTGCAGCGCGGTGAAGTTGCCGCTGGCGGCATAGGCCATGGCCGCCAGCGTGGCCAGTTGCGCCAGCGTGTCCGGGCCGACCTGCAGGCGGTCCGCGGTGGTCTGGAAGCGGGCCTGCTGCGCTGCGGTCTGCATGCGCTGGAAGATGAGATCGGCGTCGCTGGCGCTGGCGCGCAGCTGGCGCAGCACGGCTTGCGCGTCGGTGCTGCGGCCCGTGCCGGCGGCAGCGGATGCCGAACCCAGGTCGAGCCAGCGGCAGGCCCAGTACGCCAGCGCGTCGGCCAGTTCCTGGCGACGCCGGCCCTGCACCGCGTAGGCAGTGCGAATGAGGCCGTGGAAGGCGGCAGCGCCCACGCCCTGCATCAGCCGCGGCAGGGCCTGCTGCAGCACCTCGCCGGCGTCTTCGTGGCTCAGCCACTGCAAGAACAAGTCGCGGTAGATCGGCCACGCCTGGCGCTGGCCGAGGTGGCTGGCCCAGGCCTCGCCGGCGGGCCAGGCGGCGTGCGGCGGCGCCGGCTGCAGGCGCAGCGAGTAGCGGCGGGCAAAGTCGGCCAGCCGCGCCGCGCTCGCGCCCAGGCGCGCCAGGGCCAGCAACGCCATCGGGCGGTGGTCGGACAGGCCGCCGCGGTACTCGGCGTCGAAGGCCGCGCCCTGCTCGAGCAGTTCGGGTATCCGATCGATTGCGGTCATCAGACAACCTACGCGCTGCGCGCTTCGGTTTTCGCCTTTCGGGCGGCCGTGCAGGCTCATGCGCTCAAGGCCGGCTGGCGCGCAGCGCGGCCTCCAGCGCGTCGATGAAGCGGCTGGCGACGTCGAAACCGGTCTGCTGCGTGATCTCGACGAAGCAGGTCGGGCTGGTGACGTTGATCTCGGTCAGGCAGTCGCCGATGACGTCCAGCCCCACCAGCAGCAGCCCGCGCGCGGCCAGCACGGGCCCGATCGCGCCGGCGATCTCGCGCTCGCGCGCCGTCAGCGGCTGCGCCACGCCCTTGCCGCCCACGGCCAGGTTGCCGCGGATCTCGCTGCCCTGCGGGATGCGCGCCAGCGCGAAAGGCACCGCCTCGCCACCGATGACCAGCACGCGCTTGTCGCCCTTGACGATCTCGGGCAGGTACTTCTGCACCATCAGCGTCTGCGCACCGCCCTGGTTCAGCGTCTCGACGATGCTGCCCAGGTTCAGGCCGTCGGGGCCGACGCGGAAGATGCCCATGCCGCCCATGCCGTCCAGGGGCTTCAAGATGATGTCACGGTGCTCGGCATGGAAGCGCTTGACGTCGGCTTCGTCGCGCGTGACGAGGGTCGGGCCGATGAATTGCGGGAACTCCAGGATCGCCAGCTTCTCGGGATGGTCGCGCAGCGCCGCCGGTTGGTTGAAGACGTGCGCGCCTTCGCGCTCGGCCTGGCCCAGCAGGTGGGTGGCGTAGAAGTACTCGCTGTCGAAGGGCGGGTCCTTGCGCATCAGCACCGCATCGACCGCGTGCAGTGGCTGCGCGCGCTCATGCGGCGCGGCCTGTTCGGCGCGGAACCAGTCGTGCGCGTCGCCGGTGAGTGTGATGTCGCGCACGAAGGCGGTGACCGCCTCGCCGCGCTGCCAGCGCAGGTCCTTGGGCTCGCAGGCCATGAGCGTGTGGCCGCGCACTGCGGCCTCGCGCATGATCGCGAAGGTGGAGTCCTTGTAGACCTTGAACGACTCCAGCGGGTCGGCCACGAACAGCAGTTTCACGCGCATCTCCTGGCTGGACGGACCAGCAGGACGTGACTGTGGCACAAGCCCGCGCCGCTCAGCGGCGCCGCGGCGGGCTCAGGAGCCGGTGGCCACCGCGCGCTCGCCGGCGCGCCATTCGGGGATGCCGCCGCGGAACCAGTAGACCCGCGTGTGGCCGGCCTTGAGCGCCGCCTGGCTGGCCTTGTAGCTCTTCCAGCACTCGGCGCCGTTGCAGGCGAAGACCAGCGGCGCGGCCTTGTCGGGCGGCAGCCGCGCGCTGTCGAAGGTGTCGAGCCTGGGGTCGTAGTCGGTGTCCTTGGCGCTCTTCTCGACATAGGGCAGCCAGCGCGCGCCCGGCACATGGCCCTGCTTGAATTCAGCCTCGGTGCGGGTGTCGACATAGCTGGCGCCCTCGGCGAGCATGCGCGCCACCGCGCCCGCGTCCAGCACGGTGGCCCCCGGCAGCTGGCGTGGCGTGAAGTAGCCGAGCGTGGAGACGTAGTCGTACTCGCGTTTCTCGATCGCCCCCGGCTTGTCGATGCCACTGCGGCCGACCGCCGCGCTGGACAGCGCGCGCAGCAGCACCGGCTGCAGGTTGCGCACCGCCGGCGTGGCGGCCAGGCTCTGCCGCACCACCACCGAGATACCCGGCACCGGGCGGCTTTCGAGGAACGACGACACCGGTTCGCCGGCGGCCTTCCAGCGCTCGAAGACCGCGCGCTCGACGCCCACGACCTCGCATTCGTGGATCTTCAGGCACACCAGCAGCGCGTCCTGGTAGCGCATGTTCTTGACGGCGCGAAAGTGCGTCTTGAGCGAGACATTGGCGGCGTTGAGTTCGCCGCGCACGAGGTAGGTGACGATGCTGTCCTGCAGCGGCAGGCCCAGGCGCAGTCCGGCGGTCTGCGGCAGCGTGGTGAGCTTGCTCTCCTGCAGCGTCACCAGCACCGCCTGCACCGAGCGCGGGCTGCCGGCCAGCGGCACATAGCCGTGGCGCAGTGCGCTGGCCACGACGTGGGCCGGCGCAACGTAGAAGTCATGCGTCTGCGCGCGCGTGCCCGAGAGGTCGGCCGCGGCGTCGGTGGACATCAGGGTGGCGACGTCGCCGGCGCGGTTCTCGCGCAGCGCCTCGGTCACGGCGGCGCTGAGCACCTGGTAGTTGCTGTGGCGCGACTGCTCACCGATGTCGCCCGGGTTGACGAGCACCGTCAGCGGCGCCGCACGCGCCGGCAGCGTCGCGCAACCCACCGCCAGCGCCAGCGCCGCCAGCAGCGCGCGCGGGATCGATGGCCAGGCCTTGCGGGCGCGGGCGATGGAGCAGGTGTGAGCAGCCATGGGTCGTCGATCGGGATGCTGGCGGTTTGCCTGGAGGCCGTACGGTAGCGACTTTCGTGACAGGTCGGTCATTCGAACAAGACCTGTTGCACCCGCCATCTCAAGAACCGCCTGCGCGCTGCCGATGCAAGAGACACTCCCGCCATGTGCCGACTCGCAGCCTATCTCGGTGAACCGCTCTTCCTGGAAGAGATCATCGCCAAACCGCGTCACTCGCTGATGCGCCAGTCGCTGCGTGCCGAAGAGGCCAAGGTGCAGACCAACGGCGACGGCTTCGGCATCGGCTGGTACGGCGATCGAGCTGAGCCCGGCGTCTACCGCGAGGTGATGCCGGCCTGGAGCGACGACAACCTGCTGGCGCTGTCGCAGACGCTCACTTCACGCCTGTTCTTTGCCCATGTGCGCGCCGCCACCGCCGGCGGCATCGCGCGCCAGAACTGCCACCCCTTTCGCCACGGCCGCTACCTCTTTATGCACAACGGGCAGATCGGCGGCTACGGCCAGCTGCGCCGCACGCTCGAGAGCTGGCTGCCCGACGAGCTCTACGCCGAGCGCCGCGGCGCCACCGATTCCGAGCTGCTCTTCCTGCTCGCGCTGGCGCGCATCCAGCAGGGCGCGACGGCGGACGAAGCCATGACCCGTGTGCTCGACGACACGATGGCGCTGATGCGTGAGCGCGGCGTGACGCAGCCGCTGCGCTTTGCCGCCGTGCTGGCCGACGGCCAGCAGTTGCACGCCTTTCGCATCGCCAGCGATTGCAAGCCGCCGACGCTGTACCTGCGGCGCTGCGCCGCCGGCACCATCGTCGCCAGCGAACCGCTGTGCGAAGAAGAACCCGGCTGGCAGATGCTGCCCGACGGCGCCGTGGTCACCGTCGACGCCACGAGCAGCCGCGTGCGCGTGCACGCCGCACGCGACGCGCTGGCTTTCAGCTAGACACGCCAGCGCTGCACCGCCAGCGCCAGCGCGCCGGCCACGAGACCCCAGAAGGCGGCACCGACACCGCCCAGCGTGAGGCCGCTGGCGGTGACGACGAAGGTGATCAGCGCAGGCTCGCGCTGGCGCTCGTCCTTCATCGCCGTGGCCAGCCCCGAGCCGATGGTGCCCAGCAGGGCCAGCCCGGCGACAGCCAGCACCAGGTCCCGGGGGAAGGCTGCGATGAGCCCCACCACGGCGCCGCCCAGCAGCCCGGCGGCGATGTAGAAGATGCCGGCCGCTGCGCTGGCCACCCAGCGCCGGGCCGGATCTTCATGGGCCTCGCGCCCCATGCAGATGGCCGCGGTGATGGCCGCCAGGTTGAGCGCATAGGCACCGAAGGGCGCCAGCAGCAGGGTCGCCAGGCCGGTGGTGGTGATCACCGGCGACACCGGCACCGCGTAGCCGGCAACGCGCTGCGCCGCCACGCCGGGCAGGTTCTGTGATGCCATCGTGACCACGAACAGCGGCAGCGCGATGCCTACGAAGGCGGCGAGGCTGAAGCGCGGCATCGTGAACACCGGCGTCGCCAGAGCCCACTGCACGCCGCCCAACTGCAGCCGGCCCTGCGCCGCCGCCACCGCGATGCCGGCCAGCAGCACCGAGGGCACGGCGTAGCGCGGCCACGCGCGGCGGCCGAGCAGGTAGACGGCGAACATCAGGCCCACGAGCATGAACTCGCGCTGCATCGAGGCAAAGGCATCGAAGGCAAAGCGCGCCAGCACGCCGGCCAGCAGCGCGGCCGCCAGGGCCTGCGGAATGCGGTCCATGACGCGGGCGAACCAGCCCGTGGCGCCGGCCAAGGTGATGAGACCGGCGCAGGCGATGAAGGCGCCCACCGCCTCGGCCATCGGCACGCCCACGCCCGCCGTCACCAGCAGCGCCGCACCCGGCGTCGACCAGGCGGTGAGCACCGGCTGGCGGTACCAGACGCTGAGCGCGAGGCTCGTCAGGCCCATGCCCAGGCCCAGCGCCCAGATCCACGACGCGGTCTGCGCCGGCGTCGCCCCCAGCACCGCCGCGGCCTGGAAGACGATGACCACCGAGCTCGTGAACCCCACCAGCACGGCAACGAAACCGGCAACGACGGCGGAGACGGACAGTGGCACTGGGGTTGGCATGCGCTGGAGCATACGGGCCGGCCGATCGGCGCCGCGTCGCGATAATGCGGCGATGACGATCTTCTACTGGGTCATGGGCATTCTCATCGTGGGCACCTTCGTGCCCTCGGTGATCTACTTGCTGCTCTACGCCGTGACGGGCGAAGTCGAGTGCTCGCGCCGCGCCCGCGCCTTGTGGAACATCTCGCGCGTGCTGGCGCTGTTGGGCTTCAACCTGCTGATCTGGGGCCACGTGGTGGTGGGCCTGTGGCGGATCTGGGCTCGCTGACGACGAGGACTGCAGCGCACGGGTGACTCAGAGTTGCAGCTTGCCGAAGAAGACCACCGGCCCGGTCGGCTGGCCGGTGGGCGACCCGCCCGGCGGCTCGATGCTGACCGCCAGGTGGTCGATGCCGCTCTGGCGCAGGCCGCCCGGCAACTGGCCGCGCGACAGCACCGTGGTGCCGTCGGCCTTGATCAGGCCGAGCGACTTCGGTGCACCTTCGGCACGCGCCCACCACAGCTCCAGCACGCGGTCGGCCTGCAGCGCCACCGGCATCAGCGGGCGCGCCACGACGGCGCGGCCATCGCCGCTGAAGCTGGCCACCACGCTGCCTGCCAGGCCGGGCTGGCTGCCGGTGCTTTGCAGCACCACCACCACCGGCGCCTGGGCCGGCGGCGGTGTGGCCACGAGCACGGCCAGGCCGACCACGGCCGCCACCGCCGCGCCCGACAGCGCCCGCCACAGGCCCAGGCGCTGCCACCATGGCTGCACCGCGGCGGCCGGCCACAGGCGCTGCTCGATGGCCCGCCACACCGCCGGTGACGGAGCCTGCGGCTGCAGCGCGCCGGTGAGCGGCATCAGGCGGTCCTGCCACTCGCGCACGGCGTGCTGCAGCGCCGGGTGGCTGGGCAGCAGGGCTTCGAAGCGGCGTCGCGCCGGGCCGCGCAGCGTGCCGGCGACGTACTGGGCCGCCAGCGCGTCGGCCAGCGAGGTCTTGGCGTAGTCCATCAGGCCACTCCCTCGCTGTCGCGCACCGCGGCGCGGTCGAGGCAGCCCTTGAGCACGGTGAGCGCGCGGCGCACCCAGCTCTTCACGGTGCCCAGCGGCTCGCGCAGGCGGTCGGCCACCTCGGCGTGCGACAGGCCGTCGAAGAAGGCCAGCGCCACGCTCTGGCGCTGCGGCGGCGTGAGGCGCTCCATGCACGCCGAGAGCTGCCGCTTCTGGCTCGCCAGGCCGAGCAGGTCGAGCGGGCCAGGGCCGGCGTCGGCCAGCGCTTCGGCGGCGTCGGGCCGCTCGTCTTCGTCGTCGCGCGTGGTGCTTTCCAGCCGCGGCTGCGCCTGGGCGCGGCGCAGGCTGTCGATGGCCCGGTTGCGCGCGATGTGCGTCAGCCAGGTCAGCGGCTGGCTGCGCGCGGCGTCGAAACTGGCGGCCGCCTTCCACACCGAGACGTAGACCTCCTGCAGCAGGTCTTCAGCCAGCGCGCGGTCGCGCTGGATGCGCAGCACCACGGCCAGCAGGTGGCCGCAGCTGCGCTCGTACAGCTGCGCAAAGGCGGCGCGGTCGCCGAGGCCGGCGCGGGCCAGCAGCGCCGCCAGCTCGCGGCTCTTGTCGGGCCAGTCCTGTGCGTCGAGTTTGTTCATGCCCGGTGCCTACAATCTGTGCAATGTCCATCGATCATCAGTTCGTACTCACGCTGGCCTGCCCCGACGCCAAGGGCATCGTGCACGCGGTGTCCGGCCTGCTCTACCAGGCCGGCTGCAACATCATCGATTCGCAGCAGTTCGGCGACCTGGAAGGCGACGATGCCACGGCTTGGTTCTTCATGCGCGTGCATTTCCATGCGCCGCCGCAACTGGCGCGTGCCGAGACGCTGGCCGCGCTGTTCCAGCACACGCGGCAGCAGTTCGGCATGACGGTGCACTTCCATGCCCTGGCCCAGCGCCCGCGACTGCTGCTGATGGTCAGCCAGCACGGGCACTGCCTGAACGACCTGCTGTTCCGCCACAAGAGCGGCTCGCTGACGGTGGAGATCCCGGCCATCGTGTCCAACCACCGCGCCTTCGAGTCGCTGGCGGGCAGCTACGGCATCCCCTTCCACCACCTGCCGCTGGTCGGCGACACGGATGGCAAGGTCGCGCCCGAGACCAAGCGAGCGCAGGAGCTGCAGGTGCAGGCGCTGATCGAGCAGCAGGGCATCGACCTCGTCGTGCTGGCGCGCTACATGCAGATCCTGAGCCCCGAGTTCTGCCGGGCGCTGGCCGGCCGCGCCATCAACATCCACCACAGCTTCCTGCCCAGCTTCAAGGGTGCGCGGCCGTACTTCCAGGCCCACGCGCGCGGCGTCAAACTGATCGGTGCCACGGCGCACTACGTCACCGCCGAGCTCGACGAAGGCCCGATCGTCGAGCAGGACGTGCAGCGCGTCGACCACGCGATGTCGGCCGAGGACTTCACCGCCGCCGGCCGCGACATCGAATGCATGGTGCTGGCGCGCGCCGTGCGCTGGCACGTCGAGCACCGCGTGCTGATCAACGGCCAAAAGTGCGTGGTCTTCCGCTGAGGCGCCGGGCCGATGGCGCGCCGCCCCCTTCCAGCCGCCACGCTGCACAGCAGCGCCGATGACGTGGAGGCCCAGTTCTACGAGGCGCTGCAACACGGTGACCTCGAGCGCCTGATGGCGCTGTGGGCCGATGACGACGAGATCGTCTGCGTCCACCCGGGCGGTGGCCGCGTCGTCGGCGCGGCTGCCATCCGCGCCAGCTTCGAGGCCATCTTTGCCAACGGCGGCATCCCGGTGCGGCCCGAGCAGGTGCACCGCCTGCTGCAGCTCGGCAGCGCCCTGCACCACCTGGTGGAACGCATCGAGGTGCCGGCCGCCCAAGGCCGCACCCACATCGCCTGGGTACTGGCCACCAACCTGTACGTGAAGACCGCGCAGGGCTGGCGGCTGGCTTCGCACCACGCTAGCCCGGGCAGCCCGGGCAGCCCGCACGAGCCACCGACGACGGGCGACGACGCGCCCACCACGCTGCACTAGCGGTGCTGGACTACCGCGCCCCGCGCTGGCTGCCCGGCGGCAACCTGCAGACGATCTGGGCCGCGACGCGCTCACGCCGCCACGCGCCCGCACCCGGCGCCCCCGGCCCGGCCGGCGCGCCGCCGCGCTTCTTGCGCGAGCGCTGGCCCACGCCGGATGGCGACTTCATCGATGTCGACCACCTGCTGCCCGTGCGCGGCAGCGCAGCGCGCCACCTGGTGCTCTTCCACGGCCTCGAGGGCAGCATCCAGAGCGCCTACGCGCAGGCCTTTGCGGTCGTCGCGCAGCGGCGTGGCTGGGCCTACAGCGTGCCGCACTTCCGGGGTTGCAGCGGCGAACTCAACCGCGGGCCGCGCGCCTACCACTCGGGGGACTTCGAAGAAATCGGCTGGATCCTGCAGCGCCTGCGCGAGCGCAGCGCGGCGCCGCTGCTCGTGGTGGGCATCTCGATGGGCGGCAATGCCTTGCTGCGCTGGGCGCAGGAAGCCGGCGACAGCGCCGCGGCCAGCGCCGCCAGCGTCGCCGCGGTGTCGTCGCCGATCGACCTGGCGGCCGCCGGGCAGGCCATCGACCGCGGCTTCAACGGGATCGTCTACTCGCGCATGTTCCTGGCCAGCATGAAGCCCAAGGCGCTGGCCAAGTGGCAGCAGCACCCGGGCCTGTTCGACCGCGACCGGCTCGCCGCGGCGCGCACGCTGTACGAGTTCGACGATGTCTTCACGGCGCCGCTGCACGGCTACAAGGACACGCCCGACTACTGGGCCCGCGCCTCGGCCAAGCCGCACCTGGCGCGCATCCGCATCCCGGCGCTCGTGCTCAACGCACGCAACGACCCCTTCGTGCCGGCCGCCAGCCTGCCTGGCACGGCCGAGGTGGGGCGCTGCGTCACGCTGTGGCAACCCGGGCAGGGCGGCCACGTCGGTTTTCCGCGCGGCGCCTTCCCCACCGACGTGCTGGCCATGCCGCAGGCGGTGACGGACTGGTTGGCCGAACACGCCTGATGGGTTAACTTCGGCGCCATGGACGAGATCGTCAAGGCGGCGCTGCTGAAGTGGCCCCATGTGCCCCACTGCTACGGCTGGCTGGCGCTGGACGCGCGCGGCAGCTGGTACATGCGCGATGACCGCATCCAGGCCGCCGGGCCCTTCCCGCAGGTCAAGGGCAGCCGCATCGATCACGAGAAGCTGCGCGACTTCATCCACCGCAACTACACGCACGATGAATCTGGCGCCTGGTTCTTCCAGAACGGGCCGCAGCGCGTGTATGTCGAACTCGAAGCCGCGCCCTACGTCTGGCGCGTCGATGCCGCACCCGGCTGGCCGGTGCAATCCCACACCGGGCTGGCGGCCGAGGTGCTGTCGAGCTGGCTCGACGAGCAGGGCCGGCTCTTCCTGGCCACCAGCCTGGGCTATGGCCTGGTGCACACGCTGGACATGGGCATTGCCGCGCAGGCCGTCGACGCCGGCGCCTGGCACCCGCGGGAGCTGCCGTTTGCACAGATGCCGAGCCGGTTTGCCTACCAGCTGCAGCCACGACAGTGATGGGCGCGAATTCACCCTGCGCCATACGCACCGGCAACGCGGCCGGATGCAGGGCATGAAAAAGGCCGCCTCGGAGGCGGCCTTTTGATGTCATGGGGCGGGCGCGGAGCGCGCCTCAGTTCGGCGCGCTGGCGGCTGAAGCTGCAGCACCTGCCGCAGACGCTGCGACGGCCGGCGCCTTGGGCTCCTCGAGCTTGCCGCCACTGTTGTTGACCATGTGCACTACGGCGCGGCCGACCTCGAAATCGCTGAAGTCGCCGCCGCCCTGTGCGCCCATCGCGCCCTTGCCCTTGAGCGCAGAGTTCAGCAGCAGGTCGTAGCCGGTCTTGACGCGCGGCGCCCACAGGCCCGCATCGCCGAACTTGGGCGCACCGGCGGCGCCGGTGGCATGACAGGCCGAGCACTGCGCCGCGTAGACCTGTTCACCGGTGCGCAACAGTGCGGGCGCGGAAGCATCGCGCACTTCCACCGAGCCTACGCGCTGCAGTCTCTTGGCCACCGCTTCGGCCTGCAAGCCCTCGCTGCCGGGGCCGAGCTTGGCGCCGAAGTCGACGTAGTTGACGAGCAGAATGATGGCGATGATCGGCACGATGAAAGACGCCAGGATTGCCGCCACCAGTTGCTTGGGGGTGCGGATCGGGCCTTCGTGCGAATCTTCGTCGTGGCCGCTCGTATGCTCGGGGCTGTGGTGGTCGGTCTGGCTCATGAAGTCCTCGGGATGGCGCGGCCCTGCGCGGGCAAAAAACCTGGCGATTATAGAGGGGCGCCTCACGCCGGGCTGACACCTGCAGCCCTCTTCCACCCTGCGCAGCTAGAATGCAAAGCTCACAACGGCGACCGTGGTGAAGTGGATATCATGCGGCCCTCCGAAGGCCACGTCGCAGGTTCGATTCCTGCCGGTCGCACCACCCGTGAGGGTGGCATCCGATGGACCTGCCTCGCGGCGCCGCGCTCCGGGTCGGGCTTGACTAAGCCCCCAGCAACTCCCCCACCGCCTTGAAGTCGTCGACGCGGTCGCACACCGCCTTGACCACCATCAGCAGCGGCCCGCCCAGCAGCAGGCCCCACGGCCCCCACAGCCAGCCCCAGGCCAGCACGCCGACGAAGATCACCACCGGGTGGATGCTGCTGGCGCGGCTGGTCAGCCAGGGCGTGAGCAGGTTGCCCGACAGGACGTGGATGGCCACCGACGCGGCCGCCAGCGCCAGCGCCATGCCGGCGCTGCCGAACTGCATGAATCCCACCAGCGCTGCGCCGGCGCCCAGCACGATGGCGCCCAGGTAGGGCACGAGGTTGAGCACCGCCGCCGCCACGCCCCACACGACGGCGTTCTGCAAACCCAGCGCGGCAAAGGCCGCCGCCGTGGCCACGCCCACGAGCGCGCTGGTGAAGAGCTGCACCAGCAGGTAGCGCTGGATCTGGGCCGTGATCTCGTCGAGCACCTGCACGGTGATCTTCTTCTGGCTGAAACGCGGGCCCGCGATCTTGGCCATCTTGCGCCGGAAGCTGTCGCCCGAAGCCATCAGGAAGCCGGTGATCGACAGCACCACCAGCGCCTGCGCCATGAGGCCGGCGACACCGAGCGTGCCGCTCCAGATGTAGTCCTTGACGTTGAAGCGCTCGCGCACGACCTGCACCCGCGTCACGCCCTTGCGCACCGCAGGCACACCAGCGCTGTTTTCTTCCGCCGCCTGCTCCAGTTGCTCCGCTGCCCGCTGCACCTTGCCGATGGCACCTTCGGTTGCGTCGCTGCCCGGGTGCACGGCATCGCGCAGCTTCTGCGCCGCCGCGGGCAGCGATTCGATGAGTGCCGTGGCGTCGTCGCCCAGCGAGTAGGCGGTGTAGCCGATGCCGCCGGTCAGCGCCAACAGCACCGCGGCCGAGCCCAGCGCGCGGGGCACGTGCCAACGCTGCAGGCGGTCGACCAGCGGTGACAGGGCGTAGCTGAGCATCACGCCCAGCAGCAGCGGGATGACAACGGGGCCGGCCCAGTGCAAGGCAAACAGGCTGGCCACCAGCGCGATGATGGCCAGCGCAGCGCTGCGCACGTCCACCGGCGGCTGCGGATACAGTCGCGTCGGTTCGCCAGCAGCGGGCTCGTCGGCCGGGGCCTGGCTGACCAAGTCTTCAGCGGCAACGGCCTCGGTGGCAACGGCCTCGGCGGCCAGGGCCCCGGCGCTCAGCCCATCCGGCGCCGGCAGGTCATGGGTCATGCGGTCGCTTTCTCTGGCCCCGTTTGCAGGTCAGGCTGCCTCAGCGGCGCGGGTTTCCTGCCGCCACGGCGAGCGAGGCGGCAGGGGCTGCAGGGCCGTTGCTAAAGCGCGCGCCGGCCGCTGATGAGCTGGAAGATGACCATGACCACGGCCACCACCAGCAGCACGTGCAGCAGGCCACCGGCGGTGAACGAGGTCACAAGACCCAGGAGCCACAGGACGAGAAGGATCAGAGCGATGGTGTAGAGCACGGTGCATCTCCAGGTTGATGGTTCATCGTGCGCCGACCGCGGGCGCAGCACTGTGCGCTGACGCACGCAGGACGGAATCGTCGCGCCTGCAGCGAGCGCCGTGTTTGCCAGCGCACCGACGCGCCTCGCCGCAGCGCCTATCTTCAGTGTCTTGCGATGGTCGCCACGTGGGCAGGCTGTCTGCGGCCGGCCCTCGGGGCTGGCGCGTCACGTCATTGAAATCAAAGGATCTGCCATGAACCGTTCCCTCCTCCTCGCTGCGCCGCTGCTGGTGCTGAGCTTGCTCGGCTGCGATCGTCCCACGGTGGTCAACGTGCCACCGTCAACCGTGGCCGTCCCCGGCCCTGCCGGCCCGCAAGGCGAACCTGGGAACCAGGGCAATACCGGCAATACCGGCAATACCGGAAGCACGGGCAACACTGGCGCAACGGGCAACCAGGGCAACGACGGCGCCAAGGGCAACACCGGCAGCACCGGCTATACCGGTGCCACGGGCGCCACCGGCAATACCGGCGACACCGGCTACACCGGTGCCACGGGCGCCACCGGCCGCACGGGTGGCAACACCACCGTGATCGTGGTGCCGCAGCCGGCTTCGGCGCCGCGCAACTAAAGACGCAGCCGGAAAACCCGCGCCGGCTGGCGCGGTCATCAGCGCCCGGCGCCTTCCAGCAGCGCCACCATCGCCGCGTAGCCGCGGCTCTTCGCCAGTTCCAGCGGCGTGCGGCCGCCGCGATCGGTGAGGCGCGCGTTGGCGCCGGCGTCGAGCAAGGCGCGCAGCGTGGCCTGGTGGCGCCGGCCGCCGTCGCCCAGCACCACGGCTTCGATGGTCGCCGTCCAGTGCAGGTTGTTGACGTGGTCCAGCGGCGCGCCGGCCGCGATGAGTTGGCGCACCACGCCTTCGTGCCCGAGGTGCGCCGCCGCAATCAGCGCGGTGCCGTCGTAGCGGCTGGTGATGAGCCTGGCGCTGGCCCCCAGTTGCAGCAGCACGCGCAGCGTGTCTTCATCGTCAGCCACGGCGGCGATGGTGACGGCGTCGTAGCGATCGTTTTCCAGCAATTGCAGATCGGCGCCGGCACGGGCCAGGCGGCGCAGGGCTTCGCGCTGGCGCGCAAAGGCAGCCACATGCACGGCGCTGCGACCGTGGCCGTCGCGCGCATTGAGCGTGTCCGCCTCGGGCCGGGCAGCGAGCAGCCGCTCGAGCGCTGCCAGGTCCCCGTGATGGGCCGCCGCATGCAAGCCCTGGTAGCGCGCGGCCTGTTCGGCACTCGGGCCCACCTGGGCGCCAGCAGGCGCCAGCGGGACGGCCAGCGTCCAGACGGCCAGCGCAATAGCGCGGGCGAGGCAGGGGATCGGGGTCTTCATCGGCTGTCTCCGGCTGGCGCTGCAAGGGCGTGCCGCGCGGCGCGCGCGCCGCGATTCTGGCCCCGGCCGCCGCGCGGCGCACGCGCCGAGCCCCGCGGCAAACACGCGGTCACGACCACGTGGCCGCTGGCTACACTCGGTCGGATTTGTCGATTTGTCGCCAGGGGAGGGTGTCGATGCGATCGGGCGGAGCTGCACCCAGCGCGAAGCGCCGGGCCGTCACGGTGATGTTGCTGGCCTCGATGCTGGTGGCGCCGCTGCACGCGCAGACGCCGCTGCAGGCGCCGATGCAGGCGCCGCCGCAGCCCGCCGCTGCAGCACCGGCCAGCACGCAAGCTGCCCAGGCCAAACGGCAACGGCTGGCGCTGGTGATGGGCATCGGCACGCTGGGCACGCGCCAGGTGCTCGAGTCGGCGCGCCGCGACAGCCAGGCAGTGGCTGCGGCGCTGCGCTCGGGTGGCTTCGAGGTGCTGCTGCGCGAAGACCTCAGCAGCGCCGACTTGCGCGCCGCCATCAAGGACTTCCGCGAACGCCTGCGTGCCGACGGTGTGGGCCTGATCTACTTCACCGGCCTGGCGGCGCAGGTCGACGGCCGCAACCTGCTGCTGCCGGCCGACATGACGCTCAACGAAGGCCTGGCAGCGCCCGCCGTGGCCACCGTGCTGCGTGCCGTGGGCGTGCCGCTGCAAGAGGCGGTGGACGCCCTGGCCGGTGGCGCCGACAGCCCGCGCCTGCTGCTGGTGGACGCCGCCTACCGCCACCCGGCGCTGGCGCGCCTGACGCCGCCGGGCCTGATGCGCCAGCGCGTGGCCAGCGGCACCATGCTGCTGCTGGGCCATGCGCCGGCGGCGCTGCAGGACGCGCCCGCCGTCGCCGCGCCACCCACGCCGGCCAAGGACACGCAGGACCCCCGGGACCCCAGGGATCTGGCCGCGTCACGCTTTGCGCGCGTCGTCGTCGAGGCCTTCACCACGCCGCGCATCAGCGTGCCCGAGGCGCTGCGCGCGATCCGGCTGTCGGTGGTCGACAGCAGCGGCGGCCTGACCCAGCCCTGGCTGGCGGGCGACACTTTTGGGCGCGAGTTTCTGGCCGACGCCGCCGCGCTCGAAGGCCCGCCCGCGGCTTCGGCAGCAGCGCCGACGCCGCCTGCCAGGCCGGTCGTGACCGCCCTGCCGCCGGCGCCGCCCGCGTCGGCGCCCGACGCCGACCGCCGCAACACCGACGGCCGCACCGCGCAAGCCCCGGGCCAGGGCGAGCGGCCGGTCTACCAGGCGCGCATCAACAGCTTCGGCCATGCCGAAGGCGACATCCTGACCTACCAGTTGAGCGACACGCGCAAGGACGAAGTGCTGCTGAGCTACACGGTGGCCATCGACGAGGTGCGCGCCGACGGCCACCTGGTGGCCAACGGCGGCCAGACCCTGCTCGACCCGCAGGGCCGGCTGAAGAGCCAGCGCCCGGACCCGAAGGGCGGCGACGGTGCGCAAAGCAGCTTCGAGCCGGCGCAAGAACTGTGGTGGGCGCGCCCGCAGGCCGGCGAGAACCGCGCCGTGGCCTTCAGGGAAAGCTATGTGCGGGCCGACAAGACGCGCGGCGAGGTCGAGTGGCGCGGCAACGCCCAGGTCGGCAGCCAGCGCCAGCTCGAGACCGCCGCGGGCGACTTCGACGTGCTGCCCATCAAGACCACCGGCCTGGGCACCGATACGCCCAGTGGCGGCCAAGCGGTGAAGCTGCAGTTCTCACGCACGGTGTGGTTCGCGCCCAAGCTCGGCATGCCGGTGGCGATCGACATCGAAGACAACGACGAAGCCGGCCGGCCGCTGCGCCGTGAGCGCGTCGAGCTGACCCACGCGCAGCAGGCGCGCACCGCGAATTGACGCCGGCTGCCGCGCCGCCCCCGCTGTGCCGGCCGCTGTGCTGCGCGGCGCTGGCCTTGACGCTGCTGACCGGCTGCGCCACGCGCCTGGCCGAGCGCGACGGCCCGCCGGCCTTGCCGCCGCCCGACCTGGCGCAGTGGCCCGACGCCGAGCCGCGCATCGAAGCGCTGCGCATCGGCGGCCCCAACAAGCCCTATGAAGTGCTCGGCCGCCGCTACGAGCCGCTGACCACCGACGTGCCGCTGGCCCAGACCGGCGGCGCCAGCTGGTACGGCCGCAAGTTCCAGGGCCGGCCGACGGCCAGCGGCGAGCCCTACGACATGTTGGCGATGACGGCGGCGCACAAGACGATGCCGATCCCCAGCTACGCCCGCGTGCGCAACCCGGCCAACGGGCGCGAGGTGATCGTGCGCGTCAATGATCGCGGGCCCTTTGCCGAGGGCCGCATCATCGACCTCAGCTACGCCGCCGCGCTCAAGCTCGGCGTGCTCGGCGGCGTGGCGCCGGTGGAGGTGCGGCGCATCACGCAGGCCGAGATCCGCGCCGGCCTGGCGACTGGCGCGGCCCGCGCGGCCCGCACGGCGCCGGTCGATGATCTGGTGCCGGGCGACCTGTCCGCCGGCGCAGCCGATGAGCCCGGCCACTGGCTGCAACTGGGCGCCTTTCGCCAGCGCGACGGCGCGCAGCAGCTGCAGTTGCGGCTGCTGCGCGAATGGCCGGGCCTCGCGGTGCGCGTGCTCGACGCAAACGGCCTCTTTCGCGTCCAGCTCGGGCCGTTTGCGAGCCGGCAGCTGGCGCTGGATGCGGCCGAGCGTGCGCGCTTGCAGCTGGGTCTGGCCGGGCAGCTGATCAGCCAGCCCTGAACAGCGGCCGGGCGCATCCCTAGGTCGGTGCAGGTCCGCGCTTGCCGGGGCGGCGCTTTGCGTCGATGCTCGCCCACCGAGCGAGTGAGGAGACAAGACCCATGGCCACGCAGCAGAACCCGGCGCCGATCACCTTCGTCATCCCCGGCCAGCGCCAGGCCAGCCGCGGCGCCAGCGACGTCACCGTGAGCGCCGGTGGCCTGGCCGGGCGTGTCAAGGATTCGGTGCGTGTCTCGGCACGCCGCGGCGGTGGCGTCGGCGGCGACAGCGTGCGCGTGGTCGCGGTGCCGGGCGAAGACGTCGTGCTGCTGCGCATCGCCGGCGGCCCGGCGCTGGTACTCCACCCCGAGACGGCGCGCGACCTGATGCTCGGTCAGGGCACCACCCGGCGCAGTGCATCGGCCACGGCGGCGGCTGACAGCGGCGACGTGGCGGTGCCGGCGCAGCTGCGCTGGCGCGGCCTCGAGCAAGCCGCGCCAACCCGCGGCGGCGGCTTCCTGGGCGACGTGCTGCTGCAGGGCTTCGACGTCATCACCGATCTCTTCAAGGACAAGGCGGTCGACTTCGTCACCAGCCAGGTCGTGACCCGGGTCGACGGCCAGGTCGACGCCGGCGTCTACGCGCTGCAGCGCGAATCGCTCGCTGCGCTCAAAGGCAGCGGCCTCAAGCTGGCGCAGGTGCCAGCGCCCGCCAACCCGGCGCAGGAGCCGCTGCTGGTGCTGATCCATGGCACCTTCGTCGACACCTTCAGCACCTTCGGCAAGCTGTGGACGCTGCACCCGCAGCGCGTGGGCGAACTCTTCGCGCATTACGGCGGCCGCGTCTATGCGCTCGACCACCCGACGGTGGGCGCCAGCCCCCTGGCCAATGCACTGCTGCTCGTCAAGGCGCTGCCCAAGGGCGCGCGGCTGCATCTGGTGACGCACTCGCGCGGCGGCCTCGTGGCCGAGGTGCTGGCGCTGGTGGCCGGGCGCATGAACGGCGGTGCTGCGGGCGCGCGGCAAATCGGCCAGGCCGACCTCGACTTCTTCCCCGGCGCCGACTACGCCGCGCAGCGCCAGGAGCTGCAGGACCTGGCCGCCGCGGTGCGCGCCAAGGACATCCACGTTGAGCGCGTCGTACGCGTGGCCTGCCCGGCGCGCGGCACGCTGCTGGCCAGCAAGCGGCTCGACGCCTACCTGTCGGTGCTGAAATGGACGATCGAGCTCGCCGGCGTGCCCGTGGTGCCGGCGCTGGTGGACTTTCTCACCGAAGTGGCGCGCCGCCGCGCCGACCCCGCCGAGCTGCCCGGCCTGGCCAGCATGATCCCCGACACGCCGATCGTGAACTGGATCAACGGCAACGAAGAAGCGATCCCGGGCGAGCTGCGCGTGGTGGCCGGCGACCTGCAGGGCGACAGCATCGGCAGCTGGCTCAAGACGCTGCTGGCCGACGCCTACTACTGGACCGACAACGACATCGTCGTGCAGACGCGCAGCATGTACGGCGGCAGCCCGCGCACGGGCGGCGCCAGCTTTCTGCTCGACCAGGGCGGCAAGTCGACCCACTTCAACTACTTTGCCAACGAGCGCACGGTGCAGGCCGTGGTGGGCGGGCTGACGCAGACCACGCCGGCGGGTTTTCGCACCATCGGGCCGCTGTCGTGGGCGGGGCAGGATTCGAGCGGCCAGCGCGCCGCGCGGCGCAGCGCGCAGGACAGCCGCCCGGTGAGCGAGAAGCCCGCCGTCTTCGTGCTGCCGGGCATCCTGGGCAGCCACCTCAAGGCCGGCGACAAGCGCATCTGGTTGAGCTGGCGCCTGATCGGCGGCCTGGGCAAGCTGAAGTACCTGGCGGCGGATGCCGACCACGTCAAACCCGACGGCCCCATCGGACTCGTCTACGACGACCTGATGGATCACTTGGCGCAGACGCACGAGGTGATTCCCTTCGGCTTCGACTGGCGCCGCCCGATCGAGGAAGAAGCGCGCCGCCTGGCCGATGCCGTGGACGCCGCGCTGGACGCGCGCAGCGCCAGCGGCGAGCCGGTGCGCATCGTCGCCCACAGCATGGGCGGCGTGGTCGCGCGCACGATGCTGCTCGAGCGGCCCAAGACCTTCGACCGCCTGATGAAGCGCGAAGGCGCGCGCGTGCTCATGCTGGGCACGCCCAACGGCGGCTCGTGGGCGCCGATGCAGGTGCTGTCGGGCGACGACACCTTCGGCAACGCGCTGGCCAGCTTCGGCAGCCCGCTGCGCGACAAGCAGGCGCGCCAGCTGATGGCCGAAATGCCCGGCTTCATCCAGCTGCAGGCCGACCTGCTCGACCCCAAGCTCGGGCTCGACCAGAGCCAGACCTGGGCCAAGCTGGCGCGCGAGGACCTCAAACGCGTGCAGGAGAACAACTGGTGGCACCGCAGCGCCGGCGAGGGCATGGACGCGGCCTATGAATGGGGCGTGCCGCCGCAGGACGTGCTGCAGCAGGCGCGGGCGTTGCGCCAGCGGCCCGACGCCCAGGTCGACCCGCAGCGCGGCAAC
The DNA here is from genome assembly GCA_031392695.1 of Rubrivivax sp. GTDB lineage: Bacteria > Pseudomonadota > Gammaproteobacteria > Burkholderiales > Burkholderiaceae_C > Rubrivivax. The sequence goes on along the minus strand of JANMVM010000304.1, from coordinate 309 downwards.
TTCAAGGACTATGCCGACAAGGTGCTGCTGGTGGTGGGCAAGGCCAAGTTCACGCCCGATGGCTACGAGCTGGGCAACGACGGCTTCGTCTACCTCAACGCCACCGACGGCGGCGACGGCCGCGTGCCGCTGCAGTGCGCGCTGCTGCCCGGCGTGCGCACCTGGACCGTCGACAGCGAGCACGGCAGCATGCCCGACGTTAGCCAGGCCTTCGAGGCCTATGTCGAGCTGCTGACGCGCGGCGACAGCGCCAAGCTCGACCGCCTGGCCGCGGCCGGCGCCACGCGCGGCGGCGGCGCCGGCGCAGCC
>JANMVM010000291.1:0-3643 GCA_031392695.1 Rubrivivax sp. | reverse complement strand
GTTGTGCTGCCCGAGCGCCGGCACCGGCAGGACACTGGCTTGCACGGCGCCGTCGAACAGCAGCGGCTGGCGCACGAAGGTCTGCGCTGCGCTGGCGCCCGTGGCCTGCACCGTCATCCGGCGCGCCACCATCTGCGGATGCTGCAGCACCTGGTCCAGCGCCAGCACCGGGCCGAAGGCGACGCGGCGCGCCTCGAGTTCGCGGCACAGCGCGTCGTGCGGCTGCAGCATCATGGCCGCGCGCAGCTGCGGGCCGATCTCGGCAGCCCGATCGCTGCGCTGCTGCTCGTTCAGAGCTGCCAGTGCTGGTAGCGCCAGCAAGTCGCACAAGGCGTGCCACATGTGGTCTTCGCCGGCGATGCTCAGCGTGATCTGCCGGCCATCGGCGGTGGCGAAGATGCCGTAACCCGGGTCCAGCGGCGGCAGCGGGCGCGTCGGCAAGCCGTTCAGGGGCGGCACCAGGAAAGGCGTCATCCAGCTCACCAGCGAGTCGAGCATCGACACGTCGACCTGGCTGCCCTTGCCACTGCGTGAACGGGCCAGCAGCGCGCTGACGATGCCCAAAGCGGCGAACATGGCCGATGCGATGTCGGCCAAGGGCAGCACCGGCAGCGCGGTGGCCCCTTCCTGCCCCGGCACCACATCCACCATCCCGGCGGCGGCCTGGATGCTGAGGTCGTGGCCGGCCACGCCGATGCTCGGCCCGGTCTGCCCGAAAGAAGAGATCGACATGCAGATCAGATCCGGCTTGCGCGCGCGCAGCGTTTCTGCATCGAGCTTCATGCGGGCCATGGCGCCGGGGCGGAAGCCCTCCAGCACGACATCGGCCGTGTCCACGAGCCCCAGGAATTGCGCGCGGCCCTGCGCGGACTTGAGATCCAGCGTCACCGAGCGCTTGTTGCGGTTGAGCGACGCGAAGAGGCCCGCGAATCGACGCGAAGGATCGCCCTGCCCCGGCCGCTCCACCAGGATCACGTCGGCGCCCATGTCGGCCAGCAACAGCGTGGCGTAGGGCCCCGGGAACTGCTCGGCCAGACTGAGGATGCGCACGCCGGCCAGCGGCAAAGTCGTCATGGGCATGCGGTGGCGCTTCCGGAGTTCGATTGCACTGGCGGGCGCTATCAAGTCACCAGTGGGTTTCGCAAGGTGGGGTCAGCTGTCCTCGGCCGCGGCGCCTTTGCTTGCACTGCGCTCCCGTCCTGTCTGCCGGATTCTGCCAACGGCGCGGCCATGCCGCTACCGCCGGCCGGGGCGGGCCGGGAACAACCTTCCCCTTTACGCTCAGAAGCCGTGACGCAGGCCGAACTCGTAGCCTGACGACGTCTTGCCCGTGGCTGCCGCAACCGGCACCACACCTGCGTTGCCCGAGACCGAGAACGCAGCCGCGCCCTTGTTCGTGATCCTGGCGACGGTGGTGTACAGCGCCGTGCGCTTGGACAGCAGGTACACGCCACCCAGCGCTGCCAGTTTGGAGTCGTTGGCATCGGTGCTGACGCCCGCCGCCGTGCGACCCGACTGGTCGACCTTCACATAGCTGGCGCGCAACAGGAAGTCGCCCACCGGAACGTGGGCACCCAGCCCCAGCAGCTTCTGGTCGAGATTGCCCCACTTCTGGATGTTGTACAGGCTGAAGAGCTTGGCCGCGCCGAAGTCATAGGTCGCTGCCAAGTTGGACATCTTGTAGTCCACGCCCGAGGCCGTTTCGGTCTTGCCCGCGGCACCGGCGACAAACAACGGCCCCGCCGCATAGCCCACTCGGGCAGCAGAGTATTTGACGCCAGGCACGCCCTCGCCGGCGGCCACACCCACGTGGCCGAAGAAGCCGCCCAGGCTGGCCGGTGTGTAGTAGGCGACCATGTTGTCGGCACGCACGATGGTGGTGGCGCCGCTGCCCAGGCCGGTGACGAAATTCAGCGCCGAGCCGGTGCCCAGGTTGCCGAATGCTTCCTGTGCCATGTTCAGGTAGCTGGGATCGAGATCACGGCCCAGGCGCACTTCACCGAAGTTGCCGGCCAGCTGCACCGTGGCGCGGCGCTGCCAGAACTTGCTGCTGCCGTTCTCGGTGGTCGCGGTACCGACGTCGGGGGACAGGGCGCTTTCGATCCAGAAGCCGGCGCGCAGACCGCCGCCCAGGTCTTCAGTGCCACGGAAGCCCAGCTGGTTGGCAGAGTAGCCGTTGTTGCCGAGCTGCTTGATCGAGGTGCTGCCGTTCTTCACCGAACGTGCGTTGACGTCGAGGATGCCGAACGCGGTAACGCTGGACTGAGCGAATGCCGTGGTGGCGCATGCGCCCAACACGGCCAGGGCCAGGATCGACTTTTTCATGGGATGACTCTCTCTGAAGATGGGGTGGTTCCGCAAGGAGATGTACTTCTTGGTGGCAATGAATACCTGCGGGTAGATGACTATACGAGCAGGTACCAACGCGCCGCAAGGGTTTTGTTTCCGGGTTGTTGCTGCAGCGCCGATTTTCGGGGTTTTCCCGAGGCAGCAAGAGGCTGCGCCGCAAGGCGAACCGCCCTGCTCCCGGCGCTGCCGGGCGTTTCAGCCGCCGACGCTCACAGGGCGATGCCGAGTTTCTTGACCAGCGGCGTCCAGCGAGCGACTTCTGCCGCCACGTAGGCCCGCGCTTGCTGCGGACTTGAGTTCAGCACCGGCTGGATGCCCAGGGCCGCCAGTTGCTGCTGCATCTCGGGCCGCGCCGTCACGCGCGCCACCGCCGCGGCAATCACGGCCTGACGTTCAGCGGGTGTGCCCAGCGGCGCGGCGATCAGATTGCAGGTGCCGGCCACCACGTCCAGCCCGGCTTCGCGCGCGGTGCCCACCTCGGGCAGTTCCGGCAGGCGGGCCTCGGACAAGGCACCCACGATGCGCAGGCGGCCGGACTTGTGGTGCTGGATCAGCGTGCCATAGGTCTCGACGATGAAGGCAACAACGCCGCCGATGGTGTCGGTCAGCGCCGGGCCACTGCCGGCGTAGGGGATGTCGGTGACGGCAATGCCCGCACGGTCTTTGAAGAGCTCGGCCGCGAGGTGCACTGTCGTGCCCAGGCCAGCGTGGCCGTAGGACAGCTTGCCGCTGTGCGCCTTGGCGTAGGCCACCAGGCTCTTCAGATCGGTGACCGGCAGTGCCGGGTTGACGGCAATCAGAAAAGGCGCGTTGGACAGCAAGGCCACCCAGGCGAAGTCTTCGACCGAGTTGTAAGGCGGCACCTTGCGCGAGATGGGCGCCGAAATCGCCGTCGAGCCGGTGTGCATCATCAAGGTGTAGCCATCGGCCGGCGCGCGCTGGAAGGCGGCCACCGCGGTCAGGCCACCGGCACCGGCGCGGTTTTCCACCACCACTGCGGTCTGCAGTTCGACTTGCAGCCGCTCGGCCATGATGCGTGCGAACAGGTCGCCCGAGCCACCGGGCGGGAAGCCGACGATCAGCTTGACGACGTTGGGGGTGTTCTGCGCGTGCAGCGCGGCGGGCAACACCAGGCCGGCGAGCAGCGCAGCGCCGCGTTGCAGCAGCGTGCGGCGATGAAGGGTGTCGGGGGTCTGCATGGGGCGTCTTTCGTGGCTTCAGGTACCGGTCCACCGCGGTGGCCGTTTTTCGATGAAGGCGCGCGCGCCGTCCAGGGCGTCGTTGCTGGCGCGGA
>JANMVM010000287.1:0-1587 GCA_031392695.1 Rubrivivax sp. | reverse complement strand
ACCTCGCGGCTCGACCTGACGCCGCAATCGGCGGGGCTGCATGCCATCTCGCTCGGCTTGTCGCGCTGCCATGCCGATGACCACGAGATGCTGCGTCACGGCATGGTGATCTACGACGCGCTCTACGCCTGGTGCCAGTCGCGCCAGGCCTGAGCTCGATCCAGCTCCTGGCCCCCGGCATCCGGGATCCGGCACCCGGCACCCGGCACCCGGCATCCGGCCGAGGGCCGCGCTCAGGACACGGTCTGGTAGTACAGGTTCTGCGGATGCCGCGCCTGGGCGAAGAACAGCCAGCGCTCGGCCAGCACGCCTGGCACCTGCAGCACGAGGGCCAACGGCAGCAGCGCCAGCGGCGCCCCCAGCGCGACGGCGACCAGCAGCGCCAGCGGCAGCGCGAAGCCCAGGCCGTGCAGCGCCAGCCGCACGTGCCGCAGCGCGGCGGCGCCGGCGCCGTGGAAGAACTCGCGCGTGTTGAAGGAGCCGGCCGACAGGCCCATGCTCTTTTGCACCAGCGGCGCGCCGCGGATGCCGGTGGCTGATTGCAGCGTCGACCGGGGCTTGAGGCCGGCATTGCGCCGCAAGGCCGCGGCGCGGACCAGCCAGGCCACGGCGGTGAGGGTGGCCGCCAGTGGCGCCAGTTCGCGTGCCAGCGCCGGCTGCCCCGACAGCAGCGCCAGCACGGCCGTCCACAGCGCGCCGGTGGCCATGCCGATGCTGCCGTACAGCGCCACCGTGATCGGGTGCGCCCATTCCTGGATGAAGCGGATGCAGGCGTAGATCATGGCCGTGCACCACCACAGCAGGGTCGACAGCAGCAGCATCAGCAGCGGCAGGCCCAGGCGCAGCCAAGGCGGTGCGGTGGCCCGCTGCAGCGTCAGCCACCACAGCGCGACGACGGCGATGAAGACCGGCAGCACGATGACCTCGCGCGACAACCACGAGGTGCGCCACATCGCCATCGCGCGCCAGGCGCGCTCGGGGTGGCCCAGGTGCAGGAACGAGGCCGCCAGGCCGCTCACCAACAGGGCCAGCGCGCACCCGAGCGTGGTGTCGAGGAACACCGGCTCCAGGGGCACGCCCACCAGGCTCAGCAAGGCCAGCACCACCACCATCCCCTGTGCGGCGCCGGCGACGGTGGTGAAGACGATGACCGACCAGGCCGGGTGCATCGCTCAGTCCTCCACGGCATCGGCTGCCGCGCCCGTGACCTTGCGCGGCAGGTACTGGTTGGCGGGCTGGGTCTGCCATTCGGGCATCAGCGCGTAGCCACCGCGTTCACGGATCGCGCGCGAGACTTCGGAGTCCGGGTCCTTGACGTCGCCGAACAGACGCGCGCCGGTGGGGCAGGCCATGACGCAGGCCGGCTTGCGGTCCTGGACCGGCAGCGCTTCGTCGTAGATGCGATCCACGCACAGGGTGCACTTGGTCATGACCTGGCGTTCTTCGTCGAGCTCGCGCGCGCCATAGGGGCAGGCCCAGGCGCAGTACTTGCAGCCGATGCACTTGTCGTAGTCGACGAGCACGATGCCGTCTGCTTTGCGCTTGTAGCTGGCACCGGTGGGACACACCGGCACGCAAGGCGGGTCT
>JANMVM010000279.1:0-9100 GCA_031392695.1 Rubrivivax sp. | reverse complement strand
CAGCGGATGCAGCCAGGCCCAGCGGTCAGACGCGCCATGCAGGTACAGCCGGTGCACGCCCAAGGTGCCCAGGGTCAGCGCCAGCCAGGCGGCCAGCGTCTTGGAGCGGTAGTTTCTGACTTCAGTCATGGACGCTAGTGTGGGCCCTGCACCGACCGCAGCTTGCCGGGCCGGGTGCTGGCGCGCCAGCACCCGGCCCGGCACCCCAGGGCGCTGGGCCGCGGCGAGTTTGCGCGGGTCCTGAGCGGCGTTGCGGCCCGTGCAGCCTATAATGCGCGGTTTTCGACGCTGGCTCTCAAGTGGCAACACTGAGAGCGTATCTACGGCGTCGACAGCGGCCGGCAGCGGCGGCTCGGGATCCCGACATCGGGAGCCCAGTCCAAACTGCCAGCCACCGCGATGGCCTGCCCGGCGTGTCCCCGTGGCGTGGCGATCGACCTACCGATTCCCAAGGAAATTCATCATGGTCGTGATCCGACTGTCCCGTGGTGGCGCCAAGAAGCGTCCGTTTTACAACATCGTCGTGGCCGATTCCCGTGAGCGCCGCGACGGCCGATTCATCGAGCGCGTGGGTTTCTACAACCCCGTGGCTGCCGGCGGCGAACAGCCCCTGCGCGTGGCCATGGACCGTGTCACGCACTGGACCGGCGTTGGCGCCCAGCTGTCGCCCACCGTGGCGCGCCTGGTCGAGCAAGCCAAGAAGGCAGCCTGATCTTTTCAGGCTCACCCCGGCTGACTTCCGGCGCAGGGGGCTGCAGTGATGCCTGCTGACAGCCCGACGCTGCCGGACGACGCAGTCGAAGTCGGCCGCGTCCTCGGCGCCTGGGGGGTCAAGGGCGGCATCAAGGTCAAGGCCTTTGCCGCCGATCCCCAGGCGCTGTTTTCCACCAAACGCTGGTTTCTCCAGCCCGCTGAATCGCCGCGGCCCGTCGTGGTGGGCGCAGTGCCGATGCCCACGCTGTTGCGGGTGGTGCAGGCGCGCGAGCAGGGCGATGCCGTGGTCGCCACCGTGCAGGAGCTGGGCGACCGCGATGCGGCCGAAGCGCTCAAGGGTGCGCGCGTCTTCATCCCGCGCATCAGCTTTCCCACGCCCGGTGAAGGCGAGTTCTACTGGATCGATCTCATCGGTCTGACGGTGGTCAACCGCGCGGGTGCAGCGCTCGGGTGCGTGATCGGGCTCATCGAGACCGGTCCGCACTGCGTGTTGCGCGTCCAGCCGGCTGACGCTGACGCACCCGAGTGTCTGATCCCGTTCGTCGCTGCCTATGTCGACGCGGTGGACCTGCCCGGCCGGCGCATCACCGTCGACTGGGAAACCGACTACTGAAAGCGCCGGCGATGCGCTTCGACGTCGTCACGATATTCCCCGATCTCTTCACGCCGCACCTGGTGCAGGGCATCACGCGGCGCGCCTTCGAGTCCCGCCAGGTCGATGTCCGCCTGTGGTCGCCGCGCGAGCACACCGACGACACCCACCGCAGGGTCGATGACCGACCCTATGGCGGCGGGCCTGGCATGGTGATGCTGGCCGAGCCGCTGCTGCGCACGCTGGCTGCCATCGACGCCGATCGCGCCGACTCTGAGCCCATGCGGCCCGAGGTGGTGCACTTCACGCCCACCGGGCAGCGCCTGGACCAAGCCCTCGTACAGCGCATGGCCGCCGGCCCCGGCGCCGTGCTGATCTGCGGGCGTTACGAAGGCATCGATCAGCGCTTCATCGACGCCCGCGTCACGCTCGAGATCAGCCTGGGCGACTTCGTCCTCTCGGGCGGCGAGTTGCCGGCGCTGGCGCTGCTCGATGCCGTGGCGCGACTGCAGCCGGGGGTGCTGCACGCGCCCTCGCACGAGCAGGACAGCTTTTCCGACGGCCTGCTCGAGGGGCCCCACTTCAGTCGCCCGGAGCGCTTGGCCCTGGCCGATGGCGAGCGCGAGGTGCCCGCCGTGCTGCTGTCGGGCCACCACGGCGACATCGCGCGCTGGCGGCGCGAGCAGGCGCTGGAGATCACGGCCCGTCGCAGGCCCGACCTGATTGCCGCGGCGCGCGCGGCAGGGCGGCTGAGCCGCGCAGACGAGAAGCATCTGGCCAGCCTCGGGCTATAATGGAAGGCTTTTCGATCCTCTGCCGGGCACCAGGCGCTTTTTGTACTTCCTCAAACTGTACTTCCACAAACGCCCGCGTCAAGATCGCACGGAGAACCCCTTGAACCTCATCGCCATCCTCGAGCAGGAAGAGATCACCCGTCTCAACCGCACCCTGCCGGCTTTCGCCCCCGGCGACACGGTCATCGTCAACGTCAACGTGGTCGAAGGTACACGCAAGCGCGTGCAGGCCTATGAAGGCGTGGTCATTGCCAAGCGCAACCGCGGCCTCAACAGCAGCTTCATCGTGCGCAAGATCTCCAACGGCGAAGGCGTGGAACGCACGTTTCAGAGCTACAGCCCGCTGATCGCCAGCCTCGAGGTCAAGCGCCGTGGCGACGTCCGTCGCGCCAAGCTGTACTACCTGCGTGACCGCAGCGGCAAGTCGGCGCGCATCAAGGAAAAGCTGGCCTGAGCGACGGCCCGCCGGTCTCGACCGGCTCGGCTCGCGAGCAAGGCCGCCCCCGGGCGGCCTTCTTCGTTGCAGACCCGCACCGCACCCATGTCACCCCCCCGCATCCTGGACCCCAAGTCGGTTCCCGTGGCCGGCCACGACGCCCACCTGCCTGTCGTCGATGCGCCGCTGCTCGGCGCCGAGGGGCTGCGCCGGCGCTTTGCAGCCGCGCTGCCGTGGCAGCCCGAGCACGCGGGCGACGGCCGCATCTTTTCGGGCCGCGAACCGGCCCGGGCCGCCGTGCTGGTGCCGCTGGTGCAGCGCGCTGGCGGTCTGCAGGTGCTGCTGACACGCCGCACCGACCATCTGCGCGACCACGCCGGGCAGATCAGCTTCCCCGGCGGCCGCTCCGAGCTCGAAGACGAGGGCCCCACCGGCACCGCACTGCGCGAAGCCGAGGAAGAAATCGGCCTCTCGCACGATCGCGTGCAGATCATCGGCCAGATGCCGGTCTACACGACGGTGACGGGCTTTGTCGTCACGCCGGTGGTGGCGCTGGTGCAGCCGCCCTTCGATCTGGTGTTGGACAGCTTCGAGGTCGCCGAGGCATTCGAGGTGCCGCTCGTCTTCCTCATGAACCCGGCCCACCACCGTCGCCACGTTTTCGAGTTCGAGGGCGGCCAGCGCCAGTTCCTGTCGATGCCCTGGCAGGGCCCCGGCGCCGACGGCGTCGAGCGCGAGTACTTCATCTGGGGCGCCACTGCCGCGATGCTGCGCAACCTCTATCGCTTCCTGGCGCCATGAGCGCGCCCGGCACGCGGTGCTGCAGCAGCGGAGCGCGGCGCGGCGCGGTGCCGGGGATGCGCTGAGCCTCTATCATCGACCGTGATGAGTTTCTTTTCCGTCCTCTTGGCGCTGCTCCTCGAGCAGCTCAAGCCGCTGCCGCGCGACAACTGGGTGCACGAGACGATGGTTTCGTGGGTGCGCTGGACGGGCCGCAATTTCGATGCCGGCGAAAGGCACCACACGCGCGTCGTCTGGGTGGTGTCGGTGCTGGGGCCGGCGCTGCTGGCAGGCCTGAGCTACGGGCTCATCCGTCATTACAGCCTGCTGCTCGCGCTGGCTTTCGACGTGCTGGTGCTCTACCTGACGCTCGGCTTCCGGCAGTTCAGCCACTACTTCACCGACATCCGCGATGCGCTGGATCGCGGCGACGAGATCGAGGCGCGGCGCCTGCTCGCCGAGTGGCGGCACCTCGATGCCAGCGAACTGCCGCGCACCGAGGTGCTGCGCCACGTCATCGAGCACGCCCTGCTGGCCGCGCACCGGCACGTCTTCGGCGTCTTCTTCTGGTTCGTCGTGCTGTCGGCGTTGGGCCTGGGCCCGATGGGCGCGGTGTTCTACCGCATGGCCGAATTCCTGGCCCGCTACTGGAGCTACCGCCAGCGCACGCTCGACGCGCCGGCCAATGACGCTCTGCAAGCCTTGTCGCGGCAGTTGTTCTCGACCATCGACCATCTGCCGGCACGCCTGACGGCCTTCGGCTTTGCCGTCGTGGGCAACTTCGAAGAGGCCGTCGCCGGCTGGCGCCGCGACGCCGCGCTCTGGCAGCACGCCAACGAAGGCATCATCCTGGCCGCCGCGGCTGGCGCCCTGGGAGTGCAGCTCGGCGGCGCCGCGGCCCCGGGCGTGACGCCGGATCGGTCCAAGACCTTCATGGCCGGCGGCGACGCCGCCATGGCCGACGCTCAAGGGTCCACCGCCGGGGTGCCGCCGCAAAGCGGGCATCTGCAAAGCGTGGTCGGGCTGGTGTGGCGTTCGGTCGTGCTGTGGATGCTGCTGGTGGCCCTGCTGACGCTGGCCAACGTGCTGGGCTGAGCAAGATTTTGAGAAGTGCCGCCTACCAGCGTTTGGCCGCCAGCTCTTCGTACAGCGATTCGTAGATGCGCTGGCGCGAGGGACTGATCTCGCCGCGCTCCATCGCCGCGCGCACGCCGCAGCCGGGTTCGTGGCGATGACTGCAGTTGTGGAACTTGCACTCGCCCATCGCGGCGGCGTAATCGGGCATCAGGCCGGCCAGGTCTTGCGGCGCTACCTGGCGCAGGCCGAATTCCTGGAAGCCCGGTGAATCAATCAGCGCAGCCTCGCGTTGCGGGCTCAGCCAGTACCAGGTGGTGGTGGTGGTGGTGTGGCGGCCGGCCTGCAGGGCCTGCGAGATCTCGCCCACCTGTGCCGCGGCCTGCGGCACCAGCAGGTTGATGAGCGTGCTCTTGCCCATGCCACTGGCGCCCAGCACCAGGGTCACGCGGCCGGCCAGCAGCGCGGCCAGACTCGTCCTGGCGGCCTCGGGCTCCTTCTTGAGCGCGAGCTCGATGACTTCCACGCCCATCGCCAGGTAAGGCGCCAGTCGGGCGCGCGCCGCAGCGCCGCTGGGCAGGTCCATCTTGTTGAGGCCGATCACGGTGGGGATGCCGGCCTGCTGCGCGGCCACCAGCGCGCGCGTGAGCTGCGATTCGCTGAACACCGGCTCGCCTGCCACCAGCACCAGCAGCAGGTCCAGGTTGGCGGCGAAGGACTTGGTGCGCCAGTCGTCCTGTCTGAAGAGCAGGTTGCGCCGCGGCTCAAGATGCTCGATGACACCGCCGTCGCCGGTGGGCTGCCAGCGCACGTGGTCGCCGACCACGAGTTCGCTCTTCTTGCCGCGCGGATGGCAGTGCACGCGCTGGCCTTCGGGGGTCTCGACCACCACATGGCGGCCGTGCGCAGCCACCACCAGGCCGTGGTCCAGGACGACCGCCTGTGTCAAGGCTGCGGGCGCTCGACCAGGGCGTCGACCTTGGCAGCACAGATGAAGTCGTTGATCGAAATGCCGCCCACCGAATGGGTGTTGAAGCGCACCGTGCAGCGGTTGTAGCTGACCAGCAGATCAGGGTGATGGTCTTCGCCGTGCGCCACCCAGGCCAGCGCATTGACGAAGGCCATCGTGCGGTGGTAGTCGGCAAAGTCGTAGCGCTTCTGGATGGCGCCGTCGTGCAGCATCCAGCCCGCGGCCTGGCCGAGATGTTGGCTCACCTCGACCGCGCTCATGGCGGCCTGTCCTTCCAGGGCTTGGCAATGGCGGGAGGCGAGTGGGTTCATCGTTTGCTCAGGTCGCTGCGGCAGAGGGCAGGGCAGCCAGCCGCTCGGATGCCGGCGGGTGCGAATAGTAGAAGCGCACGTAAACCGGGTCGGGCGTCAGCGTGGCGGCGTTGTCTTCGTGCAGCTTGAGCAGCGCGTTGGCCAGGTCGCGGCCGTCGGCCTGCGTGCAGGCATAGGCGTCGGCCTCGAACTCGTGGCGGCGCGACAGCTGCGCCAGCAGGGGCGAGACGAAGAAGGTGAAGCTCGGCAAGGCCATCATGAACAGCAGCAGCGCCAGGGCGTCGTTGGGCGCGCCGAGGTTGGGCGCCACGCCGAGCCCGGCGTAGAAGCCGCTTTGCCCGGCCAGCCAGCCCAGCAGCGCCAGCCCGGCCAGGCTCATCGCAAAGAGGCCCAGCACGCGCTGCAACACATGCTTGTGCTTGAAGTGGCCGAGCTCGTGGGCCAGCACGGCTTCGACCTCACCGGGCGACAGGCGCTGCAGCAGCGTGTCGAAGAACACCACGCGCTTGGCCGCCCCCAGACCAGTGAAGTAGGCGTTGGCGTGGGCTGAGCGACGGCTGCCATCCATCACGAACAGGCCCTTGGCGGCAAAGCCGCAGCGCTGCATCAGGGCCTGCACGCGGGCCTTCAGCGATTCGTCGGCCAGCGGCTCGAACTTGTTGAAGAATGGCGCGATGACCGTGGGATAGATGACGAGCATCAGCAGGTTGAAGGCGACCAGGGCCACCCAGGCCCACAGCCACCACAGCCCGCCGCTGGCGCCCATCAGCCACAGCACCAGCGCAGCCAGCGGCAGGCCGATGAGCGCGCCCACCAGCGCGCCCTTGGCCTGATCGGCGAGCCACAGCCCGAGGCTCATGCGGTTGAAGCCAAAGTGCTGCTCGAGGCGGAAGGTGCCGTACCACTCGAGCGGCAGCTCGATGAGCGCGCCGATCACCATCACCGCCGCGAGCAGCGCCAGCTGGTAGGCCAGCGCGCCCCAGGCCGGCAGCACCGTGCTGCCGAGCGCGCCGTTGAGCGCGTCGAGGCCGCCCAGCAGCGTCCAGCCCAGCAACACCACGCTGCCGAGGGCCGAGCTCCAAAGGCCGAAGCGCCCCTTGGCCAGCGTGTAGTCGGCCGCACGCTGGTGGGCCTGCAGCGTGACGGTGCCGGCAAAGGCCGCCGGCACGGCCGCCCGGTGGTGGGCCACGTGTCGCATCTGCCGCGTGCCCAGCCACAGTTTGGTGGCCAGGGACAACAGCAAGGCCGCGGCAAAGGCGAGCGTGATGTGCATCGATTCCATGGGGCGCGAGTGTAGGCTTGGGCGAGAATCGCGGTCCTGGCACTGACATTGCACCCATGACCGACGAAAGCGCTCCTACCCTGGCCTCGAGCGACCAGAACCTGATCTGGATCGACCTCGAGATGAGCGGCCTGCTGCCCGAGCAAGACCGCATCATCGAGATCGCGGTGGTCGTGACCGACCCGATGCTCACCGTGCGCATCGAAGGCCCGGTGTTCGCGGTGCACCAGAGCGACGCCGTGCTTGACGGCATGGACGCCTGGAACCGCGGCACCCACGGCCGCAGCGGCCTGACCGAGCGCGTGCGGCTGTCCGGCGTCGACGAGGCGGCGGCCGAGGCGCAAGTGCTGGCCTTCCTGCGGCAGTTCGTGCCCAAGGGCAAGAGCCCCATGTGCGGCAACAGCATCTGCCAGGACCGCCGTTTCCTGGCCCGCACCATGCCGGCGCTGGAGGCTTTCTTCCACTACCGCAACCTCGACGTCAGCACACTCAAGGAGCTGGCGCGGCGCTGGAAGCCTGCGGCCCTGGACGGCTTCAAGAAGGCCCAGGCACACACGGCGCTGGCCGACATCCACGAGTCGATCGACGAACTGATCCACTACCGCACCCACCTGCTGGCAGTCTGAGGCCCGGCCGCCAGCCGAGCCTTGACGAGCCCGCCCCGCTCATGCAAACCGAAACCATCGATCTCGTCAGTGCCACGCCCGGCCAGCGCCAGCGCCTGACGGCGCTGCGCTTCGGCCGGCCCGGCCGCGGCCCCAAGGCCACGATCCAGGCCGCGCTGCATGCCGACGAAGTGCCCGCCCTGCTGGTGGCGCAGCAACTGCGCTCGCTGCTCGCCGGCCTGGAGGCCCAGGGTCAGCTGCTGGGCGAGGTGATCCTGGTGCCCTACGCCAACCCGATCGGCCTGGCGCAGCACCTGCTGGGCCAGCACCAGGGCCGCTTCGACCTGCGCGACGGCATCAATTTCAACCGCCGCGTGCCCGATCTCAGCGCGGCGGTGATCGCGGCCGTCGCTGGCCGTCTGGGCGCCGACGAGGCCGCCAACGCAGCGCTCGTGCGCCAGGCGTTGCGCAGCGCGGCGTCCGAGCTCAGCGCCAGCGACCCCGTGTCCGACCTCAAGCACCGCTTGCTGCAGTGGGCCGTGGACAGCGACATCGTGCTCGACCTGCACTGCGACTCCGAAGCCGCGCTGCACCTGTACGCCCTCACGCCGCAGGCCGAGCTGGCCGCAGAGCTGGGTGCGCTGCTGGGCGCGCAGGCCATCCTGCTGGCCACCGAATCGGGCGACTCGCCCTTCGACGAGGCCTGCAGCCGCCCCTGGCTGCAACTGCAGCAGCACCATCCCGGCCACCCGCTGCCCCTGGGCTGCTTCAGCACCACGGTGGAGCTGCGCGGCGAGGCCGACACCGACCACGCCCTGGCCGCGCAGGACGCGCAGGGCATCGTCGAATTCCTGCGCCGACGGGGCGTGCTGGCCGGCCCACCGGCGCCGCTGCCGTCGCCACGCTGCCGGCCCACGCCGCTGGCGGCTTCGGAACCCATCACCGCGCCGCGTGCCGGCGTGGTGGTCTTTCATGTCGCGCCCGGCACCCTCGTCGAGGCCGGTGCCGTGATCGCTGACCTGGTGGATGTCGACAGCGGCGCCGTCGAGCCCCTGCGATCGCAGTCGGCCGGTGTGCTCTACGCCCGCGTCGCCCGGCGCTGGGCGACCCCGGGCCTGCGCCTGGCCAAGATCGCCGGCACCACGCTGGCGCGCACCGGCAAGCTGCTCGGGCCCTGACCCGGTCGCACGCCCGCACACTGTCATCGCGCCGTCGCACGACGTTCATAAACTCCAGTCATGACTGCAGACACTGAAGGCGGCCCGGGCCTGGGCGCCGCCATCGACAGCGCCGCAGTGCCGCTGACGCTGCTCGACCGCGAGCGCGCCATCCTGCAGTTCAACCGCCGCGTGCTGGCGCAGGCGCAGCGCGAGGACGTGCCGCTGCTCGAGCGGCTGCGCTACGTGACCATCGTGTCGTCCAACCTCGACGAGTTCTTCGAAGTGCGGGTGGCCGGCATCATCGAAGCCACGCGCCTGCCGGCCTCGGGCGTGACGCGCAGCGACCTGGCTTCGGTGGCCCGGGCGGCGCACGAGATCATCG
>JANMVM010000256.1:0-25101 GCA_031392695.1 Rubrivivax sp. | reverse complement strand
AGGCCGACGAGTACGTGCGCATCCGCTCTGGGTCAGACATCCCCTTCCTGTTCGGCGTGATGCACCACATCTTCAAGAACGGCTGGGAAGACAAGCAGTACATCAACGACCGGGTCTACGGCATGGACAAGGTGCGCGACGAGGTGCTGGCCAACTGGGCGCCCGACAAGGTGCTTGAGGCCTGCGGCGTCGACGAGGCCACCACCTTCAAGGTGGCCAAGATCATGAGCGAGAACCGCCCCAGCACCCTCGTCTGGTGCATGGGCCAGACCCAGCACACCACCGGCAATGCCGTGGTGCGTGCCAGCTGCCTGCTGCAACTGGCGCTGGGCAACGTGGGCAAGAGCGGCGGCGGTACCAACATCTTCCGCGGCCACGACAACGTGCAGGGCGCTACCGACGTCGGCCCCAACCCCGACAGCCTGCCCGGCTATTACGGCCTGGCCGAAGGTTCGTTCAAGCACTTCGCCGCCACCTGGGGCGTCGACTTCGAGTGGATCAAGAAGCAGTACGCGCCGGGCATGATGACCAAGTCGGGCATGACGGTGTCGCGCTGGATCGACGGCGTGATGGAGAAGAACGAACTGATCGACCAGGACAGCAATCTGCGCGGCCTGTTCTTCTGGGGCCACGCGCCCAACTCGCAGACGCGCGGTCTCGAGATGAAGCGCGCCATGGACAAGCTCGACCTGATGGTCGTCGTCGATCCCTTCCCCAGCGCCACCGCGGCCATGGCCGCCATGCCGGGCAAGCCTGAAGACCAGAACCCCAACCGCGCCGTCTACTTGCTGCCGGCGTGCACGCAGTTCGAGACCAGCGGCTCCTGCACCGCGTCCAACCGCAGCCTGCAGTGGCGCGAGAAGGTCATCGATCCGCTGTGGGAAAGCCGCAGCGATCACATGATCATGTATCAGCTGGCCGGGAAGCTCGGCTTCGCCACGGAGCTGGCCAAGAACTACAAGATGCAGAAGGTCAAAGGCCTGGACGAGCCGCTGCCCGAGGACATCCTGCGCGAGATCAACAAGAGCGTCTGGACCATCGGCTACACCGGCCAGAGCCCGGAGCGCCTGCAGGCCCACATGCGCAACATGCAGGTCTTCGACGTCAAGACGCTGCGCGCCAAGGGCGGCATCGACAAGCAAACGGGCCTGAACCTGGACGGCGAGTACTTCGGCCTGCCCTGGCCGTGCTGGGGCACGCCGGCCATGAAGCACCCGGGCAGCCCCAACCTGTACGACACCAGCAAGCACGTCATGGAAGGCGGCGGCAACTTCCGCGCCAACTTCGGCGTCGAGCGCGAAGGCGTCTCGCTGCTGGCCGCCGACGGCTCGCACAGCAAGGGCGCCGATCTCACCACCGGCTACCCCGAGTTCGACCACCTGCTGCTCAAGAAGCTGGGCTGGTGGGGCGACCTCACCGAGGCCGAGCAGAAGGCCGCCGAAGGCAAGAACTGGAAGACTGATTCGTCGGGCGGCATCATCCGCGTGGCCATGCAGGTGCACGGCTGCCATCCCTTCGGCAACGCGAAGGCGCGCGCCGTGGTCTGGAACTTCCCCGATCCCATCCCCAAGCACCGCGAGCCGCTGTACAGCAATCGGCCCGACCTCATCGCCAAGTACCCCACGCACGACGACAAGAAGGCCTTCTGGCGCCTGCCCACGCTGTTCAAGACCGTGCAGGACAAGAACAAGGACATCGGCAAGACCTTCCCGCTGATCATGACCAGCGGCCGCCTCGTCGAATACGAAGGCGGCGGCGAGGAGACGCGGTCCAACCCCTGGCTGGCCGAGTTGCAGCAGGACATGTTCGTCGAGATCAACCCCAAGGCCGCCAACGACCGCGGCATCCGCAACGGCGAGTACGTGTGGGTCAAGACGCCGCCGATGCAGGCGGTGCCCGAGTTCAAGGGCCTGCGCGTCAAGGCCATGGTCACCGAGCGCGTCAACGAAGAGACGGTGTTCCTGCCCTTCCACTTCTCGGGCCACTGGGGCGGCGTCGACCTGGCGTCCTACTACCCAGAAGGCGCGGCACCGGTGATCCGCGGCGAGGCTATCAACACCGCCACCACCTACGGCTACGACAGCGTGACGATGATGCAAGAGACCAAGACCACGGTCTGCCAGATCGAGAAGGCATAAAGGAGCACACCATGGCCCGAATGAAGTTCATCTGCGACGCCGAGCGCTGCATCGAATGCAACGGCTGCGTCACGGCCTGCAAGGCCGAGCACGACGTGCCCTGGGGCGTGAACCGGCGCCGCGTCGTCACCCTCAACGACGGCGTGGCCGGCGAAAAGAGCATCTCGGTGGCCTGCATGCACTGCTCCGACGCGCCCTGCATGGCGGTGTGCCCGGTCGACTGCTTCTACCGCACCGACGAGGGCGTGGTGCTGCACGACAAGGACATCTGCATCGGCTGCGGCTACTGCAGCTACGCCTGCCCCTTCGGCGCGCCGCAGTTCCCGAGCAACGGCACCTTCGGCCTGCGCGGCAAGATGGACAAGTGCACCTTCTGCGCCGGCGGCCCCGAAGCCAACGGCAGCGCGGCCGAGAACGAGAAGTACGGTCGAAATCGTTTGGCCGAAGGCAAGCTGCCGGCCTGCGCCGAGATGTGCAGCACCAAGGCGCTGCTGGGCGGCGACGGCGACGTCGTGTCCGACATCTTCCGCAATCGCGTGCTCATGCGCGGCAAGGGAAGCGAAGTCTGGGGTTGGGGCACCGCCTACGGCAAGCCCGCCAGCGGCGGACCGCTCGGTGTGCAGCCCGAAGGCAAGCGCTCATGAAGGCGCTCATGAAGGCGCTCTGGATCGCGCTGGGCCTGGGCCTGGGCCTCGCGGCCTGTGGCGAGAAGCCGCAGACCTCGGGCACGCGCAAGGCAGACCTGAGCCCGGTGCAGGGCACCGCCGACGTCGCCTACACCGCACCGGGCTGGAAGGCGGGTGACGCCGCCAGTTGGGAAGCGCAGATGAAGGCGCGTGCCCAGTTCGGCCAAAACGAGTATTCGCGCTCCAGCGCACCCTGAACCGCGCCCAGGAGACGCCATGAGAGGCTGCCTTCATTCCTTGCTGTTCGTCGCCGCCCTGTGCGGCCTGGGCCTGGCCCGGGCGCAAGCTCCGCAGGCTGCGGCGGCACTGGCATCTGCACCCCAGACAGCCGCAGCCGCACCCTTGGCTGAACCCAAGCCCGACGACAGCAACGCCGCGCGCGGCAAGAGCCAGCCCGGCAACAACGCGCCGTTCTGGCGCGCGGTGCGCGAGTCGGGCAACCAGCAGGGGATTTCCAACCTGCCCGGCAACGAGCAGGGCACGCTGATCCAGTCCTTCGTCAAGTACCCTGGCTCCAACGTCGCGTCGGCAGGCGAGGCCTGGCGCCAGGTGCGCAACCGCTGGATCATTCCCTATGGCGGCGCGCTGCTGCTGATCACGGCCGGTGCCATCGGCCTGTTCTATTGGCGCAAGGGTCCGCTGGGCGGGCATGTCGCCGACACCGGCCGCGTCATGCAGCGCTTCACGCCCTTCGAGCGCTCGGCGCACTGGACCAATGCCATCGCCTTCGTGGTGCTGGCGGTGTCGGGTGTGGTCATGGCCTTCGGCAAGTACTTCCTGCTGCCGGTGTTCGGCGCCACGCTCTTCGGTTGGCTGAGCTATGCGCTGAAGACGGCACACAACTTTGTCGGCCCGCTGTTTGCCGTCTCGCTGGTGGTGGTGTTCGTGACCTTCGTGCGCGACAACCTGCCGGCCAAGGGCGACTGGAACTGGCTGCGCCGCGGCGGTGGCCTGATTGGCGATGCCGAGGTGCCCTCGCACCGCTTCAATGCGGGTGAAAAGCTCGTCTTCTGGGGCGGCGTCTTCGGCCTCGGCCTGCTCGTCGTCTCCTCGGGCCTGGTGCTCGACCTGCTGGTGCCCGGATGGGGTGACACGCGCGGCCAGATGCAGGTGGCGCACATGGTGCACTCCGCGGCCACGATGTTGATGTTGACGATGTTCATCGCCCACATCTATATCGGCAGCGTGGGCATGAAGGGCGCCTACCGCTCGATGCGCACCGGCTATGTCGACGAGGCCTGGGCGAAGGAGCACCACGAGTGGTGGTACGACGACGTCAAGGCCGGCAAGATCCCGACCCGACGCGCGGCCGCGGCACAGCCGCCGCTGGGCGCCACCTCACCCCAGGGCTGAGAGTTTGAGAGTTTTTCGAACATGCCCGCTCATCACGCCATAGGCCGCCTGCTCGTCGTTGCAAATACTCGCCATAGCCCGGGCTGTGGCTGCGCTTTGCGCCTAGATCAGACGCCTTCTGGCGCGCTGCTCGGGCACGCCCGAAAAACTCTCACACTCTGAGCCCACCCGTCCGGAGCAAACCTGATGAAGACCCCCGCACTCGCACTCGCACTCGCCCTCGGCTGCGCCGTCGCTGCGCTGGCTTGCCTGCCTGCGCTGGCCAAGCTGCCGATGCCCAGCGACGAAGCCAAGGCCAAGGCCGCCGAGGCCGCGGCCAAGACGGCACACGGCAACAAAGTCGCCAATTTCCAGCTCTGCAAGTCGATGGACACCGTGGCCGGCAGCTACTTTGGCCGATCCAAGAAGGATGGCAAGGCGGTCAAGCCGGCCGAGAAGACCGACGCCTGCGCCGACCCCGGGGCCTTCGTCTACACGCCGCCGGCGCCGGCCGCTCCTGCCGCTCCGGTCGTGGCGGGTGCTGCCCCGGCTGCGCCGGTCGCCGCCGTCGCGCCCAAAAAGTAGCCCGCGCCATGCCACTGCCTGCTGCCACTGACGCTGCTGCTGATGTGCCGTCCATGGTGGCCGGCGCGCCGCGGTTGACGCAGGCGCGCTGCGAGTTGCTGCGCGAGATCGAGATCCTCGACGAGTACGGCGAGCGGCGCCGCATCCACATACCGGCCGAACGACCGCTGACGGTGTTCGTCGACAAGCGCGAACTCGTCACGCTGATGACGCTCGGCGAGCGGCCCGAGTTGCTGGTACTGGGTTACCTGCGCAACCAGCGCCTGATCGATGCCGTGCAGGACGTGGAATCGATCACCGTCGACTGGGACGTCGGCGCCGCTGCCGTACGCACCCACCGCGGCGTGCCGGACCTGGCGGCCAAGACGGCGCACCGCGTCGTCACCACCGGCTGCGGCCAGGGCACGGTGTTCGGCGACGCCATGACGCAATTGCACACGGTGCAGTTGCCCGACGCGCAGAGCGCCCGCATCCGCCAGAGCACGCTGCAGCGCATGCTCGAAACCATGCGCCAGCAGGACAGCATCCACCGCAAGGCCGGGTCGGTGCACGGCTGCGCGCTGTTCCGCCTGCGCCAGCAAAGCGGCGACATGCTGACGTTCGTCGAGGACGTGGGCCGCCACAACGCCATCGACACCATCGCCGGCTGGATGGCCCTGCACGGCGTGGACGGCGCCGACAAAGCCTTCTACACGACCGGCCGCCTGACGAGCGAGATGGTGATGAAGGCAGCGCAGATGGGCGTGCCCATCATCGTCTCGCGCAACGGTGTCACGGCGATGGGGCACGAACTGGCGTCGCGCCTGGGCATGACGCTGTTCGGCCGCGCCGCCAACCGGCATTTCCTGTGCTACACCGGGCTCGAGCGCTTCGACTCCGAGCCCGACCCGCAGCGGGCGCCGGTGCGACTGGTGGCCGGGTAGTCGCGCAGGTCGTGGCGCAAGCAGTCGCGCAGGTCGTGGCGTGATTCGGATTCGACGCTGGCGCGCCGGGCTGGCAGCGCTGCTGGTGGCTGTGGCCGCGGGCGCCGCACCGGCCCAAGACCGCTTCATCGTCATGGCGTCCACCACCTCGACCGAGCAGTCGGGCTTGTTCGGCCACTTGCTGCCGATCTTCAAGCAAGCCACCGGCATCGAGGTGCGCGTGGTCGCGCTGGGCACCGGCCAGGCGCTGGACTCGGCGCGCCGCGGTGACGCCGACATCGTCTTCGTGCATGACCAGCCGGCCGAAGAGAAATTCGTCGCCGAAGGCTTCGGCCTCAAGCGCCTGCCGGTCATGTTCAACGACTTCGTGATCGTTGGTCCGAAGGCCGACCCGGCCCGCGCCCGTGGCAACGACGTGGCCGCCGCGCTGCGCCAGCTCGCCGGCAGTGGTGCGCCCTTCGTGTCGCGCGGCGACAAGAGCGGCACCCACGCCGCCGAGTTGCGTTTCTGGAAGGCGGCGGCGGTGGACATCGGTGCTGCCAAGCCGGCCGGCTACAAGGAGTGCGGCTGCGGCATGGGCCCGGCGCTGAACATGGCTTCTGCGCTCAGCGGCTACACGCTCGCCGACCGTGCCACCTGGCTCAGTTTCAAGAATCGCGGTGAGTTGGCGGTGCTGGTGCAGGGCGACAAGCGTCTGGCCAACCAGTACGGCTTGATGGTGGTCAACCCCGCCCGGCATCCGCACGTGAAGCAGGCCTTGGCCCAGAGCTTTGCCGACTGGGTCGTGTCAGCGGCCGGCCAGGCGGCCATTGCGGGCTACAGGATCGGCGGCGAGCAGCTCTTCTTCCCCAACGCCAACGAGTAGCCCGTTGGCGGTGATCTGGGAGCCTGTCGGAATTGGGGAGCGTCGGCAGCAATTTGGCCGCAGCGGTCCATTTTTCATCGCGTTCTTGTCCCGTAGCTATGGCGATGGGCCTGCGAACCCGGCAAAAACTGTCCCCGCTGGGGCCAAATTTCGCTTCGACGCCCCAAGTCCGACAGGCTCCTAGACCAAGCCGTCGAACAACCACACGTCGACGAAATCTCCCTCGGCCACCGACCCCTGCTCGTGGCGCAGCACCAGCAGCGCGTTGGCTTCGCTCATGCTGCGCAGCACACCGGCACCCTGCGAGCCCGTCAGCCGCACCTGCCAACCGCCCGCGGGCGCAGGCTCGACGATGGCGCGCTGGAACTCGGTGCGGCCCGGGCGCTTGCGGATAGCGCTGGTCGAGCGCGCCTGCAGCACCGGCACCGGCTGCGGCGTGGCACCGGCGAGCTGTAGCAGCGCGTCGCGCGCGAAGGCGTAGAAGGTGACCAGCGCCGCCACCGGGTTGCCAGGCAGGGCGAAGAGCCAGGTCGGCGCCGCAGCGTCGCCGCGCCGCAGTGGCCCGAAGGCAAAAGGCCGCCCCGGACGCATCGCCACCTTCCAGAACGCCACCTCGCCCATGCGCGCCAGCAGTGCGCGCGTGTGGTCGGCTTCGCCGACACTGACGCCGCCGCTGGTCAGCACCACGTCGGCCTGCGCGATGGCAGCTTCGAGTGTGGCCTGCAGCGCCGTCGGGTCGTCGCGCACGAGGCCGAGGTCGATGACCTCCATGCCAAGGCGCTGCACGGCGGCCATCAGACTGTGGCGGTTGCTGTCGTAGACGCAGCCGGGGTCCAGCGCCTGGCCCAGGCTGCGCAGCTCGTCGCCGGTGGAAAACAGCGCCACGCGCAGGCGGCGGAAGACGCTCAGCTCGGCGATGCCCAGCGACGCCACCAGCCCCAGATCGGCGGGCCGCAACGTGCGCCCGGCGCGCACCGCAGCGCGGCCTCGGGCCAGGTCTTCGCCGCGGTGGCGGCGGTTATCACCCGTGCGCACGGTACCCGGCGCGATGTGCACCCACCCGGCCTCGGCGCGGCACAGCTCCTGCGGCACCACGGTGTCCAGGCCGGCGGGCATCACGGCACCGGTCATGATGCGCACGCACTCGCCTGCGGCCACCGCGGCGGCCAGCGGCGGGCCGGCGAACACGGTGGCCGCCACGCGCAGCACGGTCTCGCTGCCGGCCTGCATCGTGGCGCCGGCAAAGGCGTAGCCGTCCATGGCGGAGTTGTCGTGTGCCGGCACGTCGATCGGCGACATCACGTCGGCGGCCAGCACGCGGCCCAGCGCCTGCGCCAGCGGCACGGTCTCGACGCCGGTGACGGGCTGCATCACCGCGGCGATCGCGGCGCGCGCTTCGGCGACGTTCAGGTTGCGGTCGCCGGCAGTCAGCGGGGACGGGCCAAGCTCGGACATGGCGGGGTCGGGTGGGCAGCAGCGGGGAAGGTACGATTCTGCAGTGCGCCGAGGCGGCTGTGGACCTGCCTATCATCGCGGCCCATGCATACGCTCCACTGCGCGCTCGCTGCCCGGTCGCTGCCAGGACTTCCTCGATGATGGACAGCCTGGGCCTGGCCCTGAGCCTGGTGCTCCACGCCGACGCGGAACTGCTACGCGTGGTGGCCCTGTCACTGCAGGTCAGCGGCACGGCCTGCTTGCTGGGGGCCGGCGTGGGGCTGGCTTTCGGCGCCGCCCTGGCGGTGTGGCGCTTCCCCGGCCAGGCGGCGGTGGTGTGGGCGCTCAACACCCTGCTCGCGCTGCCTTCGGTGGTGGTGGGGTTGCTCGTCTACCTGTTGCTGTCGCGCGCCGGGCCGCTGGGCACGCTGGGCATCCTCTTCACCCCCACCGCCATGGTGCTGGCACAGAGCATCCTGGTGGTGCCCTTGATCGCAGCGCTGGCGCGGCGCCAGGTGCTGTCCAGCCTGCAGGACGGTGGCGACCAGCTGCGCTCGCTCGGCGCCGGTCCGTTGCAGTGCGCCGCCCTGCTGCTGCTGCACGAACGGCGCGCCGTGCTCACGATCCTGCTCAGCGCCTTCGGCCGCGCCATTGCCGAGGTCGGCGCGGTGATGATCGTCGGCGGCAACATCAGCGGCGTGACGCGCGTCATGACGACGGCCATCGCACTCGAGACCAGCAAGGGCGACTTGCCGCTGGCGCTGGCGCTGGGCGCCGTGCTGCTGGGCGTGGTGGGGCTGGTCAACGCGCTCATCGGCGCCGTGCAGGGCCGCGGTGGCGTGCGAGGCGAGAGTCTGGCGTGAAGCCCGAGCCCCTGATCACCCTGGAGCAGGCCGCGGTGGCCTTCGGCGCCGTGCAGGCGCTGCACGCGCTCGACCTCACGCTGCACCGCGGCGAACGCCTGGCCCTGGTGGGCGCCAATGCCAGCGGCAAGACGACGCTGCTGCGGCTGCTGCACGGCCTGCTGCCCCATGCCGGGCAACGGCGCCTGCACACGCTGGCCGCGGGCCGCCCGCCGGTGGTGGCGATGCTCTTCCAGCGCCCCTTCCTGCTCAGCCTGTCGGTTCGCTTCAACCTGCACGTCGGCCTGTGGCTGCAGGGCGTTGCGCGCCAGCAGCGCGCCGAGCGATGCGCCCAGGCGCTGGCCCGCGTGGGCCTGCAGGGCCTGGCCGAGCGCGCCGCACGCACGCTCTCGGGCGGCCAGCAGCAGCGCCTGGCGCTGGCGCGTGCCTGGGCGCTCAGGCCCGATGTGCTGCTGCTCGACGAGCCGACGGCCAGCCTCGACCCCAGCGCCAAGCGAGAAGTCGAGGCGCTGATCGAGGACCTGGCGCGCGACGGCGTGACGCTGGTCTTCTCGACCCACAACCTGGGCCAGGCCAAGCGCCTGGCCAGCCGTGTCGCCTACCTCGAGGGCGGGCGCCTGGTGGTGGACCTGCCGGTCGAGCCCTTCTTCCAGGGCCCGCTGCCGGCCGAAGCCGCGCTCTTCCTCAAAGGTGAACTGCCTTGGGACCGGCGCCCCTCAGAGCCCCAGGGCCCGGCGCAAGGCTCGGCCCCCTGAAGGCGCCCGCGCGCCGGGCTCCAGCAGCGCCACCAGCGCCTGGTTGCGCGGCGCCTGCAGGCCCACCGAGCGAGCCAGTCGCACCACGGCGCCACACAGCGCGTCGACCTCGGTCGCGCGGCCCAGCGCCAGGTCGTCCGCCATGCTGGAGCGCGCGCGCTCATCGATGCGCAGCAGGCGCGCCGCGGCACGGCGGAAGATCGGCGTCGGCAGCCGCAGCAGCGTGGGCAGCCAGCGCGGCGCCACCGGCGTCAGCCGTGCCGGCTGGATGCCGGCAGCGGCCAGCGCCGCCAGCGCTTCGTCCTGCAAGGCCGCCAGCACGACGCGGCAGTCGCGATCGAGCAGCTGCGCCCGCAGCGGCAGGCCCGACAGCGCATTCACCGGGTTGTTGAGGTTGAGCAGCAGCTTGGCCCACTGCACGGGCTGCAAGTCGGCGTGCAAGGACAGCGGCAGGCCGGCGGCGGCAAAGAGCGGCAGCCAGACCTGCAGGGCCGGGTCGTGCTGCACCGCCAGCGCGCCGTTGGTGCCGCGGTGGTAGTGCCCGGGCGAGAGTTCGGCGACATTGAAAGGCACCATGCCCGGCAGCCAGCTCAGGCCGGGGGCGGCTTGCGCAGCGGTCTGGGCATTGGCAACGCCGTTCTGCAGCGAGACCGCCGGCGTGCCCGCGGGCATGCACGCTGCGAGCTCGGCCGCGGCTCCGGCGGTAGCTGCGCTCTTCACGCACAGCAGCACCAGCGCGGCGGCGCGCGGGCGGGGCAGCAACTGCAGCTGCGCCGGCGGCAGGATGACTTCACCGCCGTCCAGATCGGTGAGCGTGAGGCCGTGCAGTGCGAGTGCGCCCAGCACGCGCGGGCGGCCGATGAAGTGGACCTCGGCACCGGCGGCCTGCAGCCGGCCGCCGACATAGCAGCCCACCGAGCCGGCGCCCATCACGGCCACGGGCCCGGGCAGTGGCTTCACCGTGTCGCGGGGTGCGCCAGGTCGCGGATGATGGTCGGGCCGGCGTGGCTTTCGATGCCCGCCATCAGGCCCTTGAACAGGCCCAGCGGCGCCAGCATCTCGAGCACCACGAACATCGGGCCCACGAGCAGGCCAACGATGTCGTCGGCAAAGGCCGGCTTCCTGCCTTCGTAGTAGTGGCCGATGAACTGGATCACCCAGCCCAGCGCGAAGAAGCCCAGGCCCCAGGCCAGCCAGGTGACGAGCGGAGCGCCGCTGACGCGGTGCGCCAGCAGCATGAGGGCGCCCACCGCCAGCGTGGTGGCGCCGCCGATGCCGAGGTGGCCGCGCGTCAGGTACCACGCCGCCACGAGCGCAAACACGAGCCAGGCCGGCGTGAGCGCGAAGCCCGCCACCGGGGTGCTCCAGCCGGCCAGCAGCACGCCGACGCCGAACACGATCATCGGCACGCCGACGAAGTGGGTCAGGATGTTGCGCCGGTCGCGGTGATATTCGGCGTACTGGTTGAGCAGTGCACTGGCGGAGCGAAAGGGTGTGGCCATGACGGGTGTCTCCTTGCCCGGTCATCCTAGCGCACCGACCTAGAATCCGCGCAGTTCCCGAGGGCGAAAGATGAGCATCAAGAGCGACAAATGGATCCGCCGCATGGCGCAGGAGCACGGCATGATCGAGCCCTTCGAGCCCGGCCAGGTGCGCACCAACGCCCAGGGCCAGCGCATCGTCAGCTACGGCACCAGCAGCTACGGCTACGACATTCGCTGCGCGCCCGAGTTCAAGGTCTTCACCAACATCCACAGCACGGTGGTGGACCCGAAGAACTTCGACGAGAACAGCTTCGTCGACATCAACAAGGACGTCTGCGTCATCCCGCCCAACAGCTTTGCGCTGGCGCGCACGCTGGAGTACTTCCGCATCCCGCGCAACGTGCTCACCATCTGCCTGGGCAAGAGCACCTACGCGCGCTGCGGCATCATCGTCAACGTGACGCCTCTGGAGCCCGAGTGGGAAGGCTACGTGACGCTGGAGTTCAGCAACACGACGCCGCTGCCGGCCAGGATCTACGCCGGCGAAGGCTGCGCCCAAGTGCTGTTCTTTGAGAGCGACGAGGTCTGCGAAACCAGCTACAAGGACCGCGGCGGCAAGTACCAGGGCCAGACCGGGGTGACGCTGCCCAAGACTTGACAACGAGCCGAGCGCGCGGGTGTGGTCCGAACAGACGCACCCAGCGCGTCCATCGCCGGACTTCGAGGCGGTGCGCCTGGGTCACCATGGCGGTCAGCGCTGGCGC
Source organism: Rubrivivax sp. (assembly GCA_031392695.1). Classification (GTDB taxonomy): domain Bacteria; phylum Pseudomonadota; class Gammaproteobacteria; order Burkholderiales; family Burkholderiaceae_C; genus Rubrivivax. The sequence goes on along the minus strand of JANMVM010000256.1, from coordinate 13,272 downwards.
CACGCCGGCACAAGACAGCGCCATGGAGCTGCCTCATCGACAGCCGCCGCGGGCCGCACGCAAGGCCGCGCCCGAGCTGACCCTGCCCGGGATGGCACTGGCCCGTTTCGACCTGCAGCGCCTGTGCATCGACACCGCCTGCGCCTGCGATTGCCTGGCCACTGCCCACACGAGCGAAGATGAACGCCTGCGCCGGGCCGCGATCCAGCGCTTCGAAGCCTTCGGCCGCAACACCCCGACCCTGCACCTGTCCCGGAATGGTTTGAGGCCCTTGGCAGCTCTGCGACAGGTGCAGAATCCGGCGACGGCCGCGAGTGCCGACAAGGGGCACGCATGAAGTGGGAAGGCCAGGACCAGAGCAGCAACGTCGAGGACCGACGCGACGAGGGTGGCGGCGGCGGCCGGCCGATGATCGGCGGGCGCGGCATCGGCGTGGGCACGATCGCGGTGGCGCTGGTGGCGGGTTGGGTCTTCGGCATCAACCCGCTGACCGTGCTGGGCCTGCTCACGGGCGGCGGGGGTGCCGAGACATCGCAGGTGCAGCAAGGCCCGGCGCACCGGCCGCCCGCCGACGACAAGGCCGCGGCCTTCGTCTCGACCGTGTTGCGCGACACCGAGCAGGTCTGGGGCCAGGTGCTCAAGGCCGGCGGCGGCACCTACCGCGAGCCCAAGCTGGTGCTCTTTCGCGGTGCCACGCCCACGGCTTGCGGCACCGGCGAGGCCGCGATGGGCCCGTTCTACTGCCCCGGCGACACCAAGGTCTACATCGACCTCGATTTCTTCGACACGCTCAGCCGCCGGCTCGGTGCGCCGGGGGACTTTGCGCAGGCCTACGTCATCGCCCACGAGGTCGGCCACCATGTGCAGAACCTGATGGGCATCACGGCCAAGGTCGACGGCATGCGCGGCAAGGTCAGCCCGGCGCAGATGAACGCGCTGTCGGTGCGCGTGGAGTTGCAGGCCGACTGCCTGGCCGGCGTCTGGGCGCACCATTCGCAGCAGGGCAAGGGCTGGCTGGAGCGCGGCGACATCGAGGAAGCGCTCAACGCCGCGGCGCAGATCGGTGACGACACGCTGCAGAAGGCCAGCACCGGGCGCGTGGTGCCCGAGAGCTTCACCCACGGCAGCAGCCAGCAGCGCATGACTTGGTTCAAGCGCGGCCTGGACGGCGGCAGCGTCAACCAGTGCAACACCTTCGACGCCAAGTAGCGGCCTGAGCATGCAGCGCCTGGAGCGCATGGCTGGCTTGCACGCTGGTGGCCGCGGCAAGCTGGTGAGTGCCGCCGAAGCGCTGCAACTGGTGCGCGACGGCGACACCGTGGCCAGCAGCGGCTTCGTCGGCATCGGCTTTGCCGAGAACCTGGCCGTGGCGCTGGAGCAGCGCTTCCTGGCCCACGGCTCGCCGCGCAACCTGACGCTCGTGTATGCAGCGGGCCAGGGCGACGGCAAGGATCGCGGCCTGAACCACCTCGGCCACGAGGGCCTGGTGGCGCGCGTCATCGGCGGCCACTGGGGCCTCGTGCCCAAGTTGCAGAAGCTGGCGGTGGACAACCGCATCGAGGCCTGGAACCTGCCGCAGGGCGTGATCTCGCACCTCTTCCGCGACATCGCCGCCGGCAAGCCCGGCCACCTGAGCCGTGTCGGCCTGGGCACTTTCGTCGACCCGCGCCATGGCGGCGGCAGAATCAATGCCCGCACGACCGAGGAGCTGGTGCGCCTGATGCCCATCGACGGCCAGGACTACCTGTTCTACAAAGCCTTCCCGATCCACGTCGCGCTGATCCGCGCCACCACCGCCGACGCCGAAGGCAACCTCACGATGGAGCGCGAGGCGCTGACCCTGGAATCGCTGGCCATCGCGATGGCGGCGCACAACAGCGGCGGCATCGTCATCGCGCAGGTCGAGCGGCTGGCCGAGGCCCACACGCTGAACCCGCGCCAGGTCAAGATCCCCGGCGTGCTGGTGGACTGCGTGGTGCTGGCCGAGAAGCCCGAATACCACCACCAGACCTTCGCCGAACCCTACAGCGCGGCCTTTGCCGGCGAACTGCGCGTGCCGGTGGCCAGCGTCGAGCCGATGGCGCTGAACGGGCGCAAGATCATTGCCCGCCGCGCCGCGCTGGAGTTGCGGCCCAACAGCGTCGTCAACCTGGGCATCGGCATGCCCGAGGGCGTGGCCGCGGTGGCTGCCGAAGAGCGTGTCATCGACCTCATCACGCTCACCGCCGAGCCCGGCGTCATCGGCGGCATCCCGGCCGGCGGGCTGAACTTCGGCGCAGCGCTCAATCCGCAAGCCATCATCGACCAGCCCTACCAGTTCGACTTCTACGACGGCGGCGGCCTCGACCTGGCCTTCCTTGGCCTGGCCCAGGCCGATGCCGAAGGCAACGTCAACGTCAGCAAGTTCGGGCCCCGGCTGGCCGGGGCGGGCGGCTTCATCAACATCAGCCAGAACGCCCAGCGCGTGGTCTTCGTCGGCAGCTTCTGCGCCGGCGGCAGCGTCAAGTTCGTGGCTCAGGTTGAGCAACGCACCTTCTCCGGCCGCGAGGCCTGGCGGCGCGGCCAGCCGGTGCTCTACGTCACCGAGCGCGCGGTCTTCGGCCTGCATGCCGATGGCATCGAACTGCTCGAGATCGCGCCGGGGCTGGACCTCGAGCGCGACGTGCTGGCGCACATGGCCTTCCGCCCGGTGATCGAGCGCGCGCCGCTGACGATGGACGCCAGCCTGTTCGCCGACGCGCCAATGGGCCTGCGCGCCCGGCTGCTGTTGCTGCCGCTGGCCGACCGCTTCACCTACGACGCCGCCAGCCGCACCTTCTTCATCAACTTCGAGCGCCTGAGCATCCGCACGCCGCAGGACGTCGAAGCCGTGCGCGAGCAAGTCGAGCAGCGCTTGGCGCCGCTCGGCCACAAGGTGCTGGGCGTCGTCAACTACGACCACTTCGTGCTCGACCCTGCGGTGCAGGACGACTGGGCGGCGATGGTGCGCGAACTCGTCGATCGCCACTACCTGGACGTGGCGCGCTACACCACCAGCGGCTTCCTGCGCGCCAAGCTCGGGCCCGCGCTGGCCGCCCGCGGCGTGGCGCCGCACATCTTCGAGACCGCCGCCGAGGCGCGCCAGGCGGTGCGCGGCGGCTGAGGTGTGGTGCCGGCCCGACGCGGCTTGTGGCCTAATCCAGGGTTTTGTCTGAAAACGAAAGCACCGCCATGGGCAACAAGATCGTCACCGAAGCCGACCGCAAGGCCAGCCCGCGTCCTGCCGCCCCCACGGGCGTGACCGTCACCACCAAGCGCGGCCAGAAGGTCAGCCTGGAGCGCGGCTCGCACACGCGCAGCAAGAAGAACCCCGGCAAGCGTCCCAAGAAGGGCGGCTGACCCGGGGCCCCGAGGGGCTCGATGCTGCGCATCACCGAACTGCGATTGCCGCTGAACCACGCCGAGCCAGACCTGCGCGCGGCGGTGATAGCGCGGCTGGGCGTGCCCGACGCGGCGCTGAAAGCCTGCAACGTCTGGCGCCGTGCCTACGACGCGCGGCGCAAAGCCGCGGTGGTGCTGATCTACACCGTTGACTGCGAGCTCGACGACGAGGCCGCCGTGCTGGCGTGCCACGCCGGCGACCGGCACCTGGTGCCCGCGCCGGACACCCGCTACAGGCCCGTCGCGCAGGCACCGGCCGACTTCCTCGCTTCGGGCGCCTTGCGTCCGGTGGTGGTGGGATTCGGCCCCTGCGGCCTCTTTGCCGCCCTCGTGCTGGCGCAGATGGGCCTGGCGCCGATCGTGCTGGAGCGCGGCAAGGAAGTGCGCCAGCGCAGCAAGGACACCTGGGGCCTGTGGCGCCAGGGCGTGCTCGACCCGAGCAGCAACGTGCAGTTCGGCGAGGGTGGCGCCGGCACCTTCAGCGACGGCAAGCTGTGGAGCCAGATCAGCGACCCGCGCCACCTCACGCGCAAGGTGCTGACCGAGTTCGTCAAGGCCGGCGCGCCCGACGAGATCCTCTACGTCAGCAAGCCGCACATCGGCACCTTCCGGCTCGTCAGCATGATCGAGAAGATGCGTGCCGACATCGAGGCGCTGGGCGGCGAGGTCCGCTTCGAGCAGCAGGTGGTGGACGTGCGCATCGAAGACGGCCGCATCCGCGGCCTCACGCTCCAGGGCGGTGAGCAGCTCGACGCCGACCACGTGGTGCTGGCGCTGGGCCACAGCGCGCGCGACACCTTCACCATGCTGCACGGGCGCGGCGTGTTCATGGAGCCCAAGCCCTTCTCGGTCGGCTTTCGCATCGAGCACCCGCAAGGCCTGATCGACCGCGCCCGCTTCGGTGCCAGCGCGGGGCACCCGATCCTGGGTGCTGCCGACTACAAGCTGGTGCATCACGCTAGCAGCGGTCGCAGCGTCTACAGCTTCTGCATGTGCCCGGGCGGCACGGTGGTGGCCGCCACCTCGGAAGCCGGGCGCGTGGTCACCAACGGCATGAGCCAGTACAGCCGCAACGAGCGCAACGCCAACGCCGGCATCGTGGTGGGCATCGCGCCGCAGGACTACCGCCAGACGGTGGGCGACGGCCCCGTCAGTCCGCTCGACGGCATGGCCTTCCAGCGCCACTGGGAGTCGCGCGCCTACGAGCTCGGCGGTGGTGGCTACCGGGCGCCGGCAGCGCTGGTGGGCGACTTCGTCAAGGGCCAGCCCTCATCGGCCGTGGGGGCTGTGCAGCCGTCCTACCAGCCCGGCGTGCACTTCACGGACCTGGCCGATTCGCGCCGGCCCAGCCTGCCGCCCTATGTGCTGGCCGCGATCCGTGAAGCGCTGCCGGCCTTCGAGCAGCAGATCAAGGGCTTCGCGATGGCCGACGCCGTGCTCACGGGCGTCGAGACGCGTACCTCGTCGCCGCTGCGCATCACGCGCGGCAAGGACCGGCAGAGCCTGAACGTCAAGGGCCTGTATCCGGCGGGCGAGGGCGCGGGCTACGCCGGAGGCATCATGTCGGCTGGCGTCGACGGCATCGAAGTGGCCGAGGCGCTGGGCGCAACGTTGCTGGCCCAGGGGTGAGTGCCGACGGCGGCTGCGTTTTCGCCGTTTACAGGGCACCACTTCAACCCTCCGCCGCGGCTTCGAGCCGACCCGATATGACCGATATGCACCCACTTGGCCGCCTTGCGCTGACCGTTCTCCCCGGCTTGATGCTGACCCTGCTGTAACCGGCAGCCGCGCAGGCGCAAGCCCTCACGCCGCCAGCCGTGCAGGCACGCGTGGCGCAGCAGGTGCAGCCGCTGCTGGCGAGGTTGAAGAAGCTGGTCGCCATCGAGTCCGGCAGCCGCGACCTCGAGGGCCTGGCCACGCTGTCGGCGCTGATCGCGCAGCGCCTGCAGGCCTCGGGCATGGCGGTGCAGATGCTGCCAACGCAGGCCCCGGGCTTTCACCCCCAGCTCAAGGGCGCCAGGCTGGGCAGCATGGTCTACGGCACGCGCAGTGGCGCGGGTCAGCGCAAGGTGCTGATGATCGCCCACATGGACATCGTCTATACCCAGGGCATGGGGGCGAAACAGCCCTTCCGCATCGACGGCGACAAGGCCTATGGCCTGGGCATCTCCGACGACAAGGGCGGCGTGGCGCTGGTGCTGCACGCCGTGCCATTGCTGGACCAGATGGGGTTCAAGGACTACGCGCAGCTCGGCGTGCTGATCAACGCCGACGAGGAGATCGGTTCCGCCGGTTCGGGTGCTTTCATCACGCAGCTGGGCAGCGAGTACGACGTCGTGATGTCGTTCGAAGGCGGCGGCTTCACGGAGGACTACGTGCGGCTGGCCACCAGCAGCATCGCCATCGTCGAGATGAAGATCACCGGCAACGCCAGCCACGCCGGCTCGAGCCCCGAGCGCGGCCGCAATGCCCTGTACGAGATGGCGCACCAGGTGCTCAAGAGCCGCCACCTCGGCGATGACGCCAAGGGTCTGAAGATCAACTGGACGGTGGGCAACAGTGGCGAGACACGCAACGTGATCCCGGCGTCGGCCACCGCCATTGCCGACGTGCGCGCGCTCGGCAACGAGGACCTCGACCGCCTGGAAGCGCAGCTGCGCGAGTCGATCAAGGACAAGCGGATCGCCGACACCACGATCGAGCTCAGCTTCTACCGCAGCCGGCCGGCTTTCGTCGCCAACGCCGCCTCGCGCGTGCTGGCCCGACGCGCCCAGGACATCTACGCCGAGATCGGCCAGAAGTTGGACATCCGCGACCGCGCCACCGGCGGCGGCACCGACGCCGCCTTTGCCGGCTTGCGGCCCAAGGGCGGTGTGCTCGAGAGCTTCGGGCTGCGCGGCTTCGGCGCGCACTCCAGCGACGACGAATACATCCTCGTCAGCAGCATCGCGCCGCGTCCGTACCTGGCCACGCGCATGGTCACGGACGTGGGCAGCGGCGGGCTCAGCTGGTAAGGCTCAGGCGGCGCGCTGCGCCAGCAAGTGAAGCACGGCGTCGGGCACGGCGCGGCTGAGTTCATCGCAGACCGCCGCGTCGTCCAGATCGGGCGCTGCGGCCGCTGGCGCCGAGGCGCCATCAATGCCACCTTCGAGGCCGCCGCCCAGGGTGAGCAACGGCGCCAGCATGGGGTCGGCCCAGACCTCGCCCCACGCGCCGGGCGCCAGGTCCACGGCTTGCAGGAAGCCCATGCACCACTCGCGCGCGTCGGCCCATTCCTGCGCGCCCTGTTCGGCGATGCTGAAGATCGGCTCCCACAGCGCGGGCGCTTCACGCAGCTGCTGGGCCAGGTGGCGCAGGTGCCGCAGCGCCATGACGACGGTGGTCTTGCGCTGGCGCCTGGTGGCAAAGGGCGCGGCCTCGTCGGCGCCGGCGGGGTCGCCGCCCCAGATCAGCGGCAGCCAGTCGGCCGTGGGCTGGGCCAGCAGCGCGGCCGGGCCGATGGCAAAGGCGGTGAGGTAGCCGTCGAAGCCGTCCAGGCTCATCGCCGTGTCGGTGCTCAGCTGTTGCAGCAGTTGGTCGAGGGCGCTGATCTCGGCTGCGCTGAGCGGCGTGACCGGGGATTGAGGGTCGTAGCTGGGGTATTGCACGGGGTGGGGCGGCGCGGGCGTGGGATCGAAGCCTGAAGTGTCGCCCATCGGATGCGGGGTGGCCGCCAGAGCGCGCGCTTTCGCTTCTGCTTGACGGCCCTGATGTGGGCTGCGCTGCTGGCCTTGCCGGTAGGGGTGCGAGCGCAGCCGACGCCGGGCACGCTGGCGCTGAGCCAAGGCAGCGAGCACCGCGTGGCGCTGGTGGTGGGCGATGCGAGCAACCGCGAATCGCTGCTCAAGAACCCGGTCAACGACGCCCGCGCGATGCGCGACAAGCTCAAGCGGCTGGGTCTCGAGGTCGAGTGTGTCGAGAACCTGCAGACGCGCCAGGTCGGCAGTGCCCTGCGCGAGTTTCGCAACGGCATCCGACCTGGGTCGGTGGCCGTCTGCTTCTAAGCCGGTCACGGCCTGCAGGTGCGCGGCGAAAACTACCTGCCGACGCTGGCCGCCCAGCGCAGCGGCGAAGCGGACGTGCGCAACCAGAGCCTGAGCCTGAGCCTGAGCGCCGTGCTCAACACCATGGAAGACTCCAACGCGGCGGCTCGCACGGCACCTCCACCGAGGCGCTGCTGACGCAGTTCGACGAGCAGGGGGTGGCGACCGAGACCGCGCTCGAGCGCGTGACGATCCGCCTGCGCGAGGCCACCAAGGGCGAGCAGGAATCGTGGATCGAAGGCGGCCTGACGCGCGAGTTCTGTTTCATCGTCAACGGCAAGCCGCAGATCACGGTGCAGCCGGTGCCGTGCGGCGCCGACAACGCCGGCCGGGCCTGCGCGCCTGCTCAGGCCGGTGCCACCCGAGGTCAAGAGCGCCGAAACCTTCATCTGACGCGATGTCCAGGCCCAGGGCGGCAAAGAGCACCACGACGCCTACCTGCAGGGCTACCCCAAGGGCCGCTACGCGGTGATGGCGCGGGCCGCGCTGCACCGCCTGGCGCGGCTGACGGGTGCCGGTACGGCGAGGTCAGGGTGGCGCAGTTCCGCAAGTTCGCCGACGCCACCGGCTAGGTCACCGAAGGCCAAGGCGCGGCCCACTGGCGCACGCCGGGTCATGCGCAAACCGACAGCCACCCGGTGGTGTGTGAGAGCTGGAACGACGTCCAGGCCTGTCTGCAGTGGCTCGACGGCAGCGCCGATCGCTTGCTGGAACCCGAACCACGCCGGCGCGCCCCGCGACGCACGGCCGCACTGCCGCACTGCCGCACGCCAGCGGCGACTGCAGCCGCAGTCCTACCGCGCCGCCGACATCGGCTTTGGGCTCGCGCGCACGCCCAAGGAGTGACGGCCCACGGGTCCAGGCCCGGGCCGGCGCCGATGCGGTCTGACGCCGGCTCAAGCCAGGCCCGGCGGGCTTGAAGCAGAATCAGCGACCCCTCGCATGCCCACCCAACCCGCTGCCTTCGATGCTTGAACGCCTGCCGGCCGCCTTGCGCGGTGCCCTGACCGGGGCCATGCTCGGTCTGAACACCCTGCTCGTCACCCTGAGCCTGCTGCTGCCCTCGCTGCTCAAGCTGCTGCTACCCGTGGCAGCGGTGCGGCGCGCCGCCGACCGGGCGCTCAACGCGCTGGCCTCGGCCTGGGTGGCCGTCAACAACGCCTGGATCGTCGCTGTTCGCCCCGCGGCGCGCTGGGACGTGCAGGGTGTCGACAGTCTGCATCCGCAGGGCTGGTACCTGGTGTCGAGCAACCACCAGAGCTGGGTCGACATCCTGGTGCTGCAGCGCATCTTTCACGGCCACATCCCGTTCCTGAAGTTCTTTCTCAAGCAGGAGCTGATCTGGGTGCCGGTGATCGGCCTGGCCTGGTGGGCGCTGGACTTCCCGTTCATGAAGCGCGGCCGCGGCCACGGTGCGCGCAGCAGCGACCTGAAGACCACGCGCGAGGCCTGCGAAAAGTTCAAGAGCATTCCAACCACCGTCATCAACTTCGTCGAAGGCACGCGCTTCACGCCGGCCAAGCAGCGCCAGCAAAGCAGCCCCTACCGCCACCTGCTCAAGCCCAAGATCGGCGGCCTCGGTATCGCGCTGGCGACCATGGGCGAGCAGTTCGAGGCCCTGCTCGACGTGACCATCGTGTACCCCGGCGGCACACCGCGTTTCTGGGACCTGATGAGCGGCCGCATCGACACCGTCATCGTGCGCGTGCAGCAGCGCCCGATCCCGCCCGAGGTGCTGGGCAGCGACCCGATGGGCGACAAGGCCTACCGCCAGCGCATCAGCACCTGGGTCGAACAGCAGTGGGCCGAGAAGGACGACCTGATCGACGAGTTGCTGCGCGCCGAGCCGCTCGCGTCGAAGTAGACCCGATCAGCCGCTGAAGCGCGAGAACACCAGCGTCGCGTTGGTGCCGCCGAAGCCGAAGCTGTTGGACATCACGGTGTGCAGCGGCACATCCAGGCGCTGGCGCAGGATGGGCAGGCCCTCGGCCGCCGGGTCGAGCGTCTCGATGTGGGCCGAGGCGGCAGCAAAGCCGCCCTGCAGCATGAGCAGCGAGTAGATCGCCTCCTGCACGCCGGCCGCACCCAGCGAGTGGCCCGACAAGGATTTGGTCGAGCTGATGGCCGGCACCCGGGCGCCGAAGACCTGGCGCACCGCACCCAGCTCGGCCAGGTCGCCCACCGGCGTCGAGGTGCCGTGGGCGTTGATGTAGTCCACCGGCGTGCGCACGGTGCTCAGTGCCTGCTGCATGCAGCGCACGGCGCCTTCGCCCGACGGCGCCACCATGTCCTGGCCGTCGGACGTGGCGCCGAAGCCCACCAGCTCGGCCAGGATCGTGGCGCCGCGCGCCTGCGCGTGCTCCAGCGCCTCGAGCACCAGCATGCCGCCGCCGCCGGCAATGACGAAGCCGTCGCGCGCCGCGTCGAAGGCGCGCGAGGCCTGCTCGGGCCGGTCATTGAAGGCGCTGGACATCGCGCTCATGGCGTCGAACAGCAGCGACAGCTCCCAGCTCTCTTCTTCACCGCCGCCGGCAAAGACCACGTCCTGGTTGCCCCAGGCGATGAGCTGCGCGGCGTGGCCGATGCAATGCGCGCTGGTGGCGCAGGCCGAGGTGATCGAGTAGTTGACGCCCTTGATGCCGAAGGGCGTGGCCAGGCAGGCCGACACCGTGCTGCCCATGGTGCGCGTGACCATGAAGGGGCCGACTCGCTTGATGCCCTTGGCGCGCAGCGTGTCGGCGGCCCAGACCTGGTTGAAGCTGGACGCGCCGCCCGAGCCGGCCACCAGGCCGGTGCGCGGGTGCGAGACCTGCTCGGGCCTCAGGCCGGACTGCTCGATCGCCTGCTGCATCGACAAATAGGCGTAGGCCGCGGCGTCGCCCATGAAGCGCAGCGTGCGGCGATCGACCGCCGCCTCGAGCGAGATCTCGGGCCGGCCGCTGACGTGGCAGCGCATGCCGAGTTCGGCGTACTTGGGGTTGAAGCGCAGGCCCGAGCGCCCTGCGCGCAGGCTGGCCGTCACATCACCCAGGTTGTTGCCCAGGCTCGAGACGATGCCCTGACCGGTGACGACGACTCGACGCATCAGAAATTCTCCGTCGACGTGAACAGACCCACCTTGAGGTCAGTGGCGGCATAGATCTCGCGGCCGTCGGCGTACATGTGCCCGTCGGCGATGCCCATCACGAGTTTGCGCTCGATGACGCGCTTGAGATCGAGCCGATAACTGACCTTCTTGACCGAGGGCAAGACCTGGCCATAGAACTTGACCTCGCCGGCGCCCAGCGCGCGCCCGCGCCCCGGGTTGCCGCGCCAGCCCAGCCAGAAACCCACCAGCTGCCACAGCGCGTCCAGGCCCAGGCAGCCCGGCATCACCGGGTCGCCCTCGAAGTGGCAGCCGAAGAACCACAGCTCGGGGTGGATGTCGAGTTCGGCCTCGAGCAAGCCCTTGCCGTGGGCGCCGCCGCTGTCGTCGATGTGCACGATGCGGTCCAGCATCAGCATATTGGGCAGCGGCAGGCGGGCGTTGCCGGGGCCGAAGAGCTCGCCGCGGCCGCAGGCCAGCAAGTCGTCACGGCCGTAGGACTGGCGACCAAGATCGCGCTGGCTGGTGCGCGGCGCGGCGGGTGGGGTGGCTTCAGCTGGCATGGTGTGCATCGGGTGGCCGGGGGGCGTGGGACGTGGGACGTGGGGGTCGATCAAGGATTCAGCGACCGCAGAGCGCTCTGGCGGTTCGGCGCGCCAGCGCTCTAGGAGCCTGTCGGACTTGGGGATCGTCGGCTGCGAAACGGCCTCAGCGGTCCATTTTTCACCGGCTCTTTGTCCCATAGCTGGGCTATGGGCCTGCAAATCCGGCAAAAAACTGTCCTCGCTGGGGCCGCTTCTCACTACTGACGCCCCAAGTCCGACAGGCTCCTGGACGGCTCGCCATTCTGCCTGTGCCGTGAGCGCCGGGTAATCCGGGGCCCCCCTGGGCGCCCGATGAAGCAAGCCGAGCCGCGGCTGGACCTGCCCTGTCGGTGGCCGGCGGATCAGGCAACATGCAGGGCGCGGCCCGCCGCGTCCACCAGGAGACAGCATGTTCCGCCAGAAGTACCTCGACCACGTCGAGATCGTCGAGCAGCTCACCACGTGGGCCCGGCAGCACCCGGGCATTGCGCACCTCGGCAGCATCGGCCACAGCGCGGCCGGGCGCGACATCCCGCTGCTGACCATCGGCCGCGAGCCCGGCCTGCCGGGCCAGGCACGGCCTGCGGTCTGGATCGACGGCAACATGCACGCCAGTGAAGTCTGTGGCTCCAGCGTGGCGCTGGCCATGGCCGAAGACATCCTGGCCATCCACGGTGGCGCCGATGCGGCCGGCGGCAAGCCGCTGCCGGCGCATATGGCGCAGACCATTCGCGAGACGCTGTTCTACATCGTGCCGCGCATCTCGCCCGACGGCGCCGAAGAGGTGCTCCAGCGCGGCCGCTACGTGCGGTCCAGCCCCGTCGACGACCGCGTCCACCAAGGCCATGCCCGCTGGGTGTCCGAGGACATCGACGGCGACGGCTTCATCGGTCACATGCGCAAAGCGGACCCCGACGGTGAACTGGTGGAACTGCGCGGCGACGACGGCGCGCCGCTGGTGCCCGCCGTGATGGTGGCGCGCCTGCCGGAGGACGTTGGCCCGTACTTCAAGTTCTATCCCGAAGGGCGCATCGCCAATTTCGACGGCCGCACCATTCCCGAACCGTACTTCCTGGGCGATAACGCCTACGACTTCAACCGAAACTTCCCCTACACCTGGGCGCCAGAGCCGCAACAGGCGGGCGCCGGCCACTACCCCGGCAGCGCGCCCGAAACGCGCGCCGTGCTCGACTTTGCGACGCGCCACCCCAACATCATGGTGTGGCTCAACCTGCACACCTTCGGCGGCGTGCTGATCCGCCCGCTGGGCGACAAGCCCGACGCCAAGATGAACGCGCTCGACCTGGCGATCTACGAGCAGGTCGAGGCCTGGACGGCCGAGCACACCGGCTACGCCACGGTCAGCGGCTTCCACGAATTTCTCTACGAACCCGACAAGCCGCTGCACGGCGACCTCACGGACTATGCCTACCACCAGCGCGGCGCGCTGGCCTACGTGGTGGAGCTGTGGGACCTGTTCAAGCAACTCGGCATCGAGCGCAAGAAGCCCTTCGTCGACCACTACTCGAAGTTCGCGCGCAAGGACATGCGCGCGCTGGCCGCCTTCGACCGCCAGCACAACGCCGGCCGCATCTTCGGCAGCTGGAAGAAAGTGCAGCACCCGCAGCTGGGCGAGGTGGAGGTGGGCGGCTTCGACCCTCGGGTCGGCATCTGGAACCCGCCCTATGAGCGCCTGGCCGAAACCTGCAACGCCCAGAGCGCGGCCTTCCTGCGCGTGGCCGCGCTGGTGCCGCGCCTGAGCATGAGCGTGGTCGGGCAGGACAAGGCCGACGGTCACACGCGCATCCACATCCGCATCGCCAACCACGGCTATCTGGGCACCTGCGGCCTGCCTTCGGCCAAGACGCTGCCGCATGCCGAGCCGCTGCGCCTGAAGGCCCGCGGTGAAGGTGTGACGCTGCTGGCGCCGGCCGAGGCGGTGCTGCAGATCGGCCACCTGGACGGCTGGGGCGGCGGGCTGTACGGCGGGCCGAGCGTGTTCTCGCCGTGGACGCGGGGCAATGGGCACGAGAAGTTCGTGACGCTGGTGGTCAAGGGCGCAGGTCGTGTGGAGGTCGAGGTGGGTAGTTGCCGAGTTGGC
>JANMVM010000234.1:0-25337 GCA_031392695.1 Rubrivivax sp. | reverse complement strand
CAGCAGCGCGCGGCCACGCTCAAGTCGCTGGCCAAGTATCTGGGCGAGCGCAAGGAAGCGCTGTACGCCGTCTCGGCGCACACCGGCGCCACGCGCAACGACGGCTGGATCGACATCGAAGGCGGCACCGGCACGCTGTTCGCCTACGCCGGCTACGGCAGCGCCGAATTGCCTTCGGGCAACCTGGTGCACGAAGGGCCGGTGCTGGCGCTGTCCAAGCAGGGCGGCTTCGCCGGCACGCACATCCTGGTGCCTCGGCGCGGCGTGGCGGTGCACATCAACGCCTTCAACTTCCCGGTCTGGGGCCTGCTGGAGAAATTCGCGCCCAGCTTCCTGGCCGGCATGCCCTGCATCGTCAAGCCGGCCACCGCCACCAGCTACCTCACCGAAGCTGCGGTTCGCCTGATGCTGGGCAGCGGTCTGCTGCCGCCGGGCGCGCTGCAACTGGTGATCGGCGGCGCCGGCGACCTGCTCGAGCGCCTGCAAGAAGCAGACGTGGTCACCTTCACCGGCAGCACCGACACCGCCGCCAAGCTGCGCACGCACCCGAACGTGGTGCGCCGCTCGATCCCCTTCAACGCCGAAGCTGATTCGCTCAACTGCGCCATCCTGGCACCCGACGTGAGTCCCGACGACGAGGAGTTCGAGCTCTTCATCCAGGAAGTGGCGCGCGAGATGACGGTCAAGGCCGGCCAGAAGTGCACCGCCATCCGACGCGCCATCGTGCCGCGCCAGCACCTCGACGCGGTGGCCAGTCGGCTGCGCGCGCGGCTGGCCGAGGTCGTCGTCGGCGACCCGGCGCTGGCCGAGGTGCGCATGGGCGCGCTGGCCTCGCACGCCCAGCGCTTCGACGTGGCCGAACGCGTGGCGCTGCTGTCGCAGGGCAACGAAGTCGTGTTCGGTGCTCGGGACGGGTTCGAGCCGCTGGGCGACGGCGTGGCCCAGGGCGCCTTCTTCGCGCCGACGCTGCTGCTGTGCCCGCAGCCGCTGCGCAGCGACGCAGTGCACGAACTCGAAGCCTTCGGCCCGGTGAGCACGCTCCTGCCCTACGAGGGCATCGACGAGGCGCTGGCCCTGGCCGCACGCGGCCGCGGCAGCCTGGTGGGCACGCTGGTCACGCGCAGCGCCAGCACCGCCGCGCACGCGGTGCCGCTGGCCGCGGCGCAGCACGGCCGCCTGCTGGTGCTGGACCGCGTCGCCGCGGCCGAGTCCACCGGCCACGGCTCGCCGCTGCCGGGCCTGAAGCACGGCGGCCCGGGCCGCGCCGGCGGCGGTGAGGAACTCGGCGGCCTGCGCGCCGTCAAGCACTACCTGCAGCGCGCGGCCGTGCAAGGCTCGCCGGCGATGCTGGCGGCGATCACCGGCGAGTACGTGCGCGGCGCGCAGCTGATCGAGACCGAGGTCCACCCATTCCGCCGCCATTTCGAGGACCTGCGCATCGGCGAATCGCTGCTCACCCACCGCCGCACCGTCAGCGAGGCCGACATCGTGGCCTTCGGCGGCATCAGCGGCGACTACTTCTACATGCACTTCGACGCCGTGGCCGCCGCAGCGTCGCCGTTCGGCAAACGCATCGCGCACGGCTACTTCGTGCTCAGCGCCGCGGCGGGCCTGTTCGTGAGCCCGGCGCCCGGGCCGGTGCTGGCCAACTACGGCCTGGACACGCTGCGCTTCGTCAAGCCGGTGGGCATCGGCGACACCATCCAGGCGCGGCTGACGTGCAAGCGCAAGACCGACCGGCAACGCCTGGGCCCCGACGGCGTCGGCCAGGGCGTGGTGGCCTGGGACGTCGAGGTCAGCAACCAGCACGGCGAGACGGTGGCCAGCTACGACATCCTGACCCTGGTGGCCAAGAAAGCCGGCGCCGGAGCGTGAAGTCACGCCGCTCGGTGGTGCTGGCGCTGGGCACGGCGCAGACGCTGGCCTGGGCCTCGTCGTTCTACCTGCCCGCCATGCTGGCCGCGCCGATGGCGCGCGACCTGGGGGTGGCGCCTTCGCAGGTCTTCGCGGCCTTGTCGATGGCGCTCATCCTCTCGGCGCTGGTCAGCCCCTGGGCCGGGCGCCTCATCGACCGCATCGGCGGCCGCCGCATGCTGCTGGCTTCCAGCGGCCTCTTCACGCTGGCCTTGCTGCTGCTGGCCGCTGCCCAGGGGCCACTCACGCTGGCGCTGGCCTGGGGCGTGATGGGTCTGGCGATGGGCTGCGGTCTGTACGACGCCGCCTTCGCCGCGCTGGTGCGGCTGTTCGGGCCCGAGGCGCGCCAGGCCATCACCGGCATCACCCTGATCGCCGGCTTCGCCAGCACCGTGGGCTGGCCGCTCACGGCCTGGATGGACTCGGTGTGGGGCTGGCGCGGTGCCTGCCTGGGCTGGGCCGGGCTGCACCTGCTGCTGGGGCTGCCGCTGAACCTGTGGCTGCCGCGCGTGGCGCCCCGGCCCGCTGCCGCAGCCGCCGCCGCAGCCGCCGCGCTGCAGGATGCAACGCCGGCGCCGCCAGCGCCGGCGCCGATCACGCCCGCCGCGCCGCGCCGCCGACTCGTGCTGCTGGCCACGCTGTTCACGCTGATGGGCTTCGTGAGCACGAGTGTGGCCACTCACCTGCCGGCACTGCTGCTGGCCGCGGGGGTGCCCCTGGCCAGCGCCGTTGCGCTGGCGGCATTGGCCGGGCCTTCGCAAGTCGTCGCCCGGCTCATCGAGCTGAGTTTTCTGAGCCGCCATTCGCCCTTGCTAGCGGCCCGGCTGGCAACGCTGGGCCATCCGCTGGGTGCTGCCTGTGTGCTGCTCGGAGGGCCGCTGCTGGCGCTGCCATTCGTGGTCCTGCACGGCCTGGGCAACGGGCTGCTGACGATCGTGCGCGGCACGCTGCCGCTGGCCCTCTTCGGCGCCCAGGGCTATGGCGCGCGGCAAGGCTGGATCGCGCTGCCGGGGCGGCTGCTGGGCGCGCTGTCGCCCTGGCTCATGGGGCTCGTCATCGAGCGCTGGGGTGCTGGCGCGCTGTGGTTGACGTTGGCCAGTGGCGGAGCCTCGCTGGCCTTGCTGTCGCTGCTTCGGTTGCCCCCGGCGGCGCCGGCCGGCCTGCCCCCGCAGAGCCCTTGAACTGGTTGGCACCGACGCCGCTATTGCAGCGATGGCGGTGGCCGCGCGCGCGCCAGAATGGGCATTGACGATGGATGACCTGCGCCTGACCCGACTCGCCGCCCGCGTGGTGGCTTGGCACAACCGCCACCCGCTGGCGCGCCGCATCCAGGTGGCGCAGGTGCACTCCATGGGCTACGTGGCGCTGCCGTTTCTGGCGCCGGCGCCCGCCCAGCTTGCGGGGGTCGACGGCGGTGCGGCTGCGGGTGCGGGTGCGGCAGGCCTGGCCGACAGCGCGGGTGCCGGCGAAGCGGTGGATGTCGATGTCGAAATCGTCGACGCGGTGGCTGCAAGCGGCGCCGTGGACGTTGCCGTCGACATCGACGTTCTCGAAGCCGCGACGCTGGTCAATGCCGATGCCGGCTCCGTCAAGGCTGCAGCCGGCAGCCTGCGCGAGCGCGCCATGGCGCGCGCGCAACAAGCACCGGCCGCGCCGCCTGCACCGCCTGCACCGCCTGCGCCGCCTGCGGCACCCGCAGCCGCTGCGACCGCAGCCGCGCCGCAGCCGGACTCGCTGGCCAAGCCCGCCGCCGGGCCGCCGCCGGTCCCAGGGCCGATGCCCCGGCTCGAAGCCGCGTTCGACGAGACCATCCTGCCGCCGCTGTCGCCGGCCCAAGTCGCGCGCTGGGTGACGCGGCATGGCGTGGCCACCGGCCCGGCGCTGCGCGATGCCCCGGTGCGCAGGGTCCAGCCGCTGGCCGGCGCCGATGCCAGCCGCATCCACACCTGGTGGGTACTGACGGCGCAGATCGAGATCGCCGGCGTGCGCACGCGGCTGCTGGTGGGCACGGGCGAGCGCGCGGCCGTGCTGGGCCACCGCTTGTGGAGCCCCGGCCGCGTGGTCGTGCCTGCGGCCCTGGTAGGCGCGCTGTGCGCGGTGGCCGCGATGCTGCTGGCGCCCCAGGCGACGGGCCGCGGCGCCGCCCGGGCCGCGGCGTCGGCGGTGAGCACGGGGATGCCGGCATCGGCGCCAGCGCCAGCCACGGTGGTGGCCGCTGCGTCCGCTGCAGGTGCAGCTGCGGCGCCGGTGGCCGACAGCGCCAGCGCGCCAGCGGCCGCGCGTCCCGTCGACGTCGAGCCCACGCTGGGCCGTGTCAACCTGCCCTCGCTGGGCCCGCTCATCGACGAACGCCGCAGCGCGGCCGCGCTGGTGGCAGCGCCCAGCGCGGCCGCCGCCAGCGCCAGTGGCGCTGCTTCCGAGCCGGCCGCGGTGCGGCCGCCGCCCGCCGCATCGGCGCCCGCGCCGGCGCCGCCGGTGGCGGCCGCTGCCGGTGGGAGCTTTGCCGTCTCGACCCGGCTGCTGCGCACGCGCACCGAAGGCGAACAGCTTGCCGCAGCGATGCGCGCCTTGCTGCTCACCCCGGGGGCCCCGCCGCTGCGCGTCGAGCTGCTGCCGGTGGGCGATGACTGGCGCGTCGTCGGCCTGCCCTACAGCGAACGCGCCGCGGCCGAAAAGGCGCGTGCGCTGCTGGCGGCGCGCGGCATGAAGGTCGAGGTCGTCGACTTCTAGCCGTGGCGGCCTTGGCGGCGCCTATTCGGCCGCGAACTGGTCCGCGCGCAGGCCCTTGAAGCGGGCGTAGAAACGCTTGATCGCAGCCATGTCGGCTTCGACGTCGCCGGTGGGCCTGAAGACCGGGCCCAGGCCGCTGACCTTGCGCCCGTAATCCATGTAGGCCAGGACGATCGGCACCCGGGCCTGCAGCGCGATGAAGTAGAAGCCCGTCTTCCAGTGCCGCGTGCGGTCGCGCGTGCCTTCGGAAGCCACCACCAGCTGCACCGGGCCTTCGGCATCGATGAGGGCTTGCGCATAGGACCGCACGAGGGGGCCACCGGCGCTGCGGTCGACCGCGATGCCGCCGAGCCAGCGCATCAGCGGCCCGAATGGCCAGCGAAAGATGCTCGCCTTGCCGACCCAGCGGATGTTCAGGCGCAGCACGAAGGCCACCATCAGCGTGTAGGGCAGGTCCCAGTTGCTGGTGTGGGGCGCGGCGATGAGCACGCACTTGGCGGCTTCGCCGGGCAGGGCGCCCTCGACGCGCCAGCCCTTGAGCCCGAGGAAGGCCCCGGATGCCGCGCGCAGGACGGTGTGGACCACCGGGGTATCGAAAATGGTGCGATGCATGGAGCTCAGGCGGTGGCAGCGCGATTGTCGACGACGGCGCAGCCGCTACGATGCACGCCAACTCGGTGCCAACCCCAAGGAGATGGCGATGTCTTCCGGAAAAATCCTCGTCGCGCAAGGTGGCGGCCCCACCGCGGTCATCAACCAGAGCCTGGCCGGCGTGGTGCTCGAAGCGCGGCGGCATCACGGCATCCAGCGCGTCTACGGCGCGCGCCACGGCGTGCGCGGCATCATCAACGAGGATTTCGTCGACCTGACGCAGGAAACCAGCCACAACCTCGAACTGGTGGCCAACACGCCCGCCGCGGCGCTGGGCAGCACACGCGACAAACCCGATCTGGCCTACTGCCAGGAGATGTTCAAGGTGCTCAAGGCGCACCAGATCGAGCACTTCTTCAACATCGGCGGCAACGACTCGTCGGACACCGTGCGCATCGTCGCCGAGCAAGCCGCCAAGGCCGGCTACCCGCTGCGCTGCATCCACATCCCGAAGACGATCGACAACGACCTCGTGCTCAACGACCACACGCCGGGTTTCCCCAGTGCGGCGCGCTTCGTGGCGCTGGCCTTTGCCGGCGCCAACCTCGACAACGCCGCGCTGCCCGGCGTTTACGTCGGCGTCGTGATGGGCCGTCACGCCGGCTTCCTGACCGCGGCCAGCGCGCTGGGCAAGAAGTTCCCAGACGACGGCCCGCACCTCATCTACGTGCCCGAGCGGGTGTTCGAGATCGACCGCTTCCTGGCCGACGTGAAGGCTACGCATGAACGCTACGGCCGCTGCGTGATTGCCGTCAGCGAAGGCATCCACGACGCCGCGGGGCGGCCGATCCTGGCCATGCTGGCCAAGGACCTCGAGCAGGACGCCCACGGCAACGTGCAGTTGAGCGGCAGCGGCGCGCTGGCCGACCTGCTGTGTGAGGAGATCAAGGCCAAGCTCAAGATCAAGCGCGTGCGCGGCGACACCTTCGGCTACCTGCAGCGCAGCTTCGTGGGCTGCGTCAGCGACGTCGACCAGCGCGAGGCGCGCGAGGTCGGCGAGAAGGCCGTGCAGTACGCGATGTGGGGCAGCGCCAGCGGCTCGGTGGCCATCAAGCGCACCGGCTTCTATTCGGTGGACTACGAGCTGCTGCCGCTGCAGGCCGTGGCCGGCAAGACGCGCACCATGGAAGACGAGTTCATCAGCGCCAGCGGCACCGACGTCACCGACGCCTTCAGGCTCTACTTGCGGCCGCTGCTGGGCTCGGGCATGCCCGATGCCTTCAGGCTGCGGCCGGCGGCGGTGCCCCGGATCCTCAAGCCCTGAGAGCGGACGTGAGGCTCCGGATGGAGCCGAGTGCCGGACGCAGGCCGGGCGGCGATTTCACGCCGGCTGGCGGAGGCCGCGCCGCGGCAGCCCCGCCAGGCCCAACAGCGCCAGCATCACCAGCGCCGGCGTGGCCGGCTCGGGCAGCGCGACGTTGACCGTGATCGGCGTCTGCGTGCCGGTGAAGGTGCCGTTGCCGGCGAAGGTCAGGCCGGTGATGAAGGCCGTGGTGTTGCCGGGGTTGAGGCCGGCGCTGGTCTCGATGCCGGCGACGCGGAAGCGGCTCAGCCCACCGGCGCCGAAGTTGAAGACGTTGGCGCCGTTCCAGTCGTGCGCCAGCAGCACGAGCTGGTTGGTGCTGTCCCAGCCGAAGATGTCATAGAGGCCGTCGCCGATGGTGTCGGGCAGGTCGACACTCAAGAAGTTGGGGTCGCCGGCGCCGGTCTCGTAGTCGTAACCGACCGCCACCTCGGGGTCGATGTAGTAGGTCTGGCCGGCCTGCACCGTCATGTTGAACTGGTAGGCGCCGTTGGCCAGCACCACCGGCAGGTTGACCACCGGGCCGCCGCCCTGGTTGGGCGTGAAGTCGGCATAGACGCGGGCGATGGCCTGCAGGTTGGCGTTGCCGAGGTCGTTGGACAGGCCGTTCTTGGTCTGGATGAGCGAGATCTCGATCGAGTAATTGGTGCCCAGGCTGAAGCCGTAGCCGGGGGTCGTGAAGTCGCTGGCCTGGACCGTGAACGAGGTCGTCGTGGGCACCAGGTTGCGCGACGCGACCTGGCCGTTGTTGGTGGCGCTGACGAGCGACTTGTCGTAGATGTTGACGCGGTAGCCGTTGACCGTGGCGCCGGGCGGCGGCGTCCAGGCAAAGGTCGGGTTGGCGCTGGTGCCCGACAGCGTGATGCTGTTGACGAAGGGTGCCTGTTGCGCCGTCGAAGGCAGCGTGACCACGGCGCTGGCGCGATCGCTGCCGTTGCTGAAGCTCAGCGTCCAGGGCCCGTACAGCGAGCGGTCGTCGGCCATGACGCGCTGGAAGAAGTTGGGGATCGACGGCCCGGGATTGAAAGCGATGCTGCGCGACACCGCAGCACCCGTGAGCAGATTCGTCGTGGTGCCCAAGCCCGTGGTGCCGAAGTTGCCATTGGGGGTCACCGAATTGGCGCCGATGCGCAAGAAGGTGCCGGCACCGAAGCCCAGCGAGTTGACGGCGCGGTGCTCGAGGTTCATGAACGGCGTGGTGATGGTGACCGGCGCAGCCAGTGCGGCGGTCGGGGCCAGCAACACCAGCAGCAGGGTTGCCAGGGCCTTGGACGGTGAATGGTGACGATGCATGTGAGCCCTCCGATGCCGCCGCTGCGCCGCGCAAGCCACTGCGCAGATCGACTCCAGGCGGTCAGGAAGTGTGCAGTTTCTGGCACCGTCCTGCATCGTCACAAGATAGGACGCTCCCCCTCAAACCGGGGGCCGGACTAACCCGCGTGTGGCGCGAATACGCGCAGCCGGTGACCGTCGGGATCGAGCGCGGTGAAGGTGAAGCCGAAGTCCATCTCGGTCGGCGCCTGGATCACCGGCACGCCCAGGCCCTGCCAGCGCGCGTGGCAGGCGTGAACGGCCTCCTTGTCACCCAACGCCACGGCCAGTTCGGCACCGCCCACCGGCGTCGCCGCGGGCTGCACATCGTGCGCTGCCCACAGCCCCAGCATGAGGCCGCCGCCGAGCGCGAACATGGCGAAGTTGGGTGCTGCATCGAGCGCCGGTTTGGCCAGCAACTGGGCGTAGAAGGCGGCGCTTTCAGTCGCGTTCTTGACGTACAGGATGATGAAGTTGGGGTCTGACATGGGGGCTCCAGATCGGGTTGCGGAAGACACCGATGCTGGGGGCCGGGCCTGTCAATTCCTGTCAGCAGCGCGCGCCGGGATCTCGCGTTCGCGCCAGTCCTTGAGCAGCGCCAGGCGGCGGCGCGGGTAGCGCTCGGGCATGGCCTGCAGCGCGTTGATGCGGTCGGTGCGGAAGTGGCGGATCGCCTGGCGCAGTTCGCACCAGGCCACGACCACGCGCACGCGGTCGAAGAAGCCCAGGGCGAAAGGCCATACCGTGCGTTCGCTGGCGGCGCCGCCGGCGTCCTTGTAGCGCAGCCACAGCTTGTGTTCCTGGCGGATGGCCTGGCGGATGCTGGCCAGGTCGCTGTCGCCCACGGCGATCGGCGCGCCGGGGCCGACGAGCAGCGCCGAGGTCTCGAGCTCCAGGCGCAGCTCGGGCGGCAGCACGGCAGCGATCTTGGCCAGCGCGTCGCGCGCGGCGGCGGCCAGCCGCGCATCACCGCGATCCGACACCCAGCGCGAGCCCAGCACCAGCGCTTCGACCTCGTCGGCCGAGAACATCAGCGGCGGCAGCACGAAGCCGGCGCGCAGCACATAGCCCAGGCCGGGTGCGCCGTCGATGTGCGCCCCCTGGGCCTGCAGCGTGGCCACGTCGCGATACAGCGTGCGCAGGCTGATGCCGAGCTCACCGGCGATGGCCGCGCCGCTGACCGGCCGCGTGTGGCGGCGCAGCAGCTGGATCAGGTCGAGCAGGCGGGCTGAACGCGACAAGGCTCAGCGCCAGGCGGTGGGCAACGGCTGCATCCTTCGCGCCCCGCCTTCAGCGCTTGCGCGCCAACGTCAGCCCGTCGGCGATGGGCAGCATCACCAGGTCGACGCGCTCGTCGCGGTGCAGCTTGGCGTTGAGCGCCTGCAACGCGCGCGTGTCGGCGTCGTCCGCCTCGGCCGGGCGCGCCACGGCGCCGCCCCACAGCACGTTGTCGACGGCCAGCAGGCCGCCCGGCCGCAGCAGCTGCAGGCACAGCTCGACATAGGTGTCGTAGCCGCTCTTGTCGGCGTCGATGAAGGCGAAGTCGTAGCTGCCGGCCTGCCCGGCCGCCAGCCGCGCGGCCAGCGTCTGCGCCGCCGGGGCGACCACGAATTCGATCTTGTGCGCCACACCCGCCGCCAGCCAGTGCGGCTGTCCCAGGCGGGTGTCGGCGTCGTTGATGTCGCAGGCCAACAGGTGGCCGTCGGCGGGCAGCGCCAGCGCCGCGGTGAGCGCGCTGTAGCCGGTGAAGACGCCGACTTCGATGGCGCGACGGGCGCCCAGCAGCCGGATCAGCAGGCCGATCAGCTGCCCCTGCTCGGGCGCGATCTGCATGCCCGCGCGCGGCCAGGTGCGCGTGGCCTCGCGCAGCGCCGCCTGCGCCGGGTGCTCGCGCAGCGAGTGCTCGAGCAGGTAGGCGTAGAGCGTGTCGTCGAGGTTGAGCGAGCGCCGCGACATCGGCGTCAGCGCAGCGACGCGTTGATCTGGTCGAGCACCGCGGCGCCGGGGCACAGCTCCGGCTCGGCCAGCGCGTTCAGCGGCCGCGCCACGGTGTTGAGTGCCGCATGCAGATCCTGGGCCTCGGGGTGGATGTAGAGCAGCCCGGTCGGGATCTCGCCCTCGTCCTGCATCGCCTGCAGGTGGTTCATGGCGGCGCGGCGGCTGGTGGCGTCGTAGTCGGCGTGCAGCTTGCGCAGGCGCATCGTGCCGCCACCGGGCTGCGGCAGATCGATGGCCGATCCGGGCGCCGGCTCGGCGTGCACTTCGGGCGCCAGGTCGATGAAGTCGATGCGGTTGACGGCTTCGTTGTGGTCGCGCACATGGTCGTAGCTGCGCGTGCTGCCGGCGTGGTTGTTGAAGGCCACGCAGGGGCTGATGACGTCGATGAAAGCGGCGCCGCCGTGCGCGATGGCGCCCTTAATCAGCGGCACGAGCTGGCCTTTGTCGCCGCTGAAGCCGCGCGCGACGTAGCTGGCCCCGAGCTGCAGCGCCATCGCCACCAGATCGACCGGTGCTTCGTTGTTGACGGCGCCCTTCTTGCTCTTGCTGCCGCGGTCGGCGGTGGCGCTGAACTGGCCCTTGGTGAGGCCGTAGACGCCGTTGTTCTCGACGATGTAGACCATGCGCACGCCGCGGCGCATGGCATGCGCGAACTGTCCCAGGCCGATGCTGGCGCTGTCGCCGTCACCGCTGACCCCCAGGTAGAGCAATTCACGGTTGGCCAGGTTGGCGCCGGTCAGCACGCTGGGCATGCGGCCATGCACGGTGTTGAAGCCGTGGCTGGCGCCCAGAAAGTAGTCCGGCGTCTTGCTGCTGCAGCCGATGCCGCTCAACTTGGCCACGCGGTGGGGCTGGATGTCCATCTCCCAGCAGGCCTGGATCAGCGCCGCCGAGATGCTGTCGTGGCCGCAGCCGGCGCACAGCGTCGAGACCCGGCCTTCGTAGTCGCGCCGCGTGTAGCCGACCTGGTTGAGCACCAGGCTCGGGTGGTGCAAGCGGGGTTTGGCGATGTAGGTCATGAGGGGCTTTTCTCGCGGCGCGGCGCCACCGCCAGCCCGTGCACGCTGTCGGTGATGGCCTGCGTGATGTAGCGGGCGGTGATCGGCGTGCCGTCGTAGTGCAGCACCTTGATCAGCCGCCGCGGGTTGATCTCGAGTTCATTGATCAGCAGCGAGCGCATCTGGGCGTCGCGGTTTTGCTCGACGACGAAGACGTGGTCGTGGCCGTGGATGAACTCGGCCACGCTGGCCGGGAAGGGGAAGGCGCGCAACCGCATCGCGTCGAGGTGGATGTGCGAGCCTGCCAGCGCCTCCAGCGCCTCGTCCATGGCCGGCGCGGTGGAGCCGAAATAGAGCACCCCCAGGCGCGTCTTCCTGGCCGCCGCGCGCACCACGGGCTGCGGCACGAGCGTGGCGGCGGTGGCGAACTTCTGCAGCAGCCGCTGCACGTTGTAGAGGTAGTCGGGCCCGGCCTCGGAGTAGCGCGCGTAGGCGTCGCGCGTGGTGCCGCGCGTGAAGTAGGCGCCCTTCGTCGGATGGGTGGCGGGCAGCGTGCGCCAGGCGACGCCGTCGCCGTCGACGTCCTTGTAGCGGCCGAAGTCCTTGCCGGCTTCGAGATCGGCAGCGCTCATCACCTTGCCGCGGTCGTAGCCGCGCGCAGCGTCCCACTGCAGCGGTGCGCACAGGCGCTGGTTCATGCCGATGTCCAGATCCGTCATGACGAAGATCGGCGTCTGCAGGCGGTCGGCGAGGTCGAGCGCGGTGGCGCTGAACTCGAAGCACTCGGCCGGGTCCTGCGGCAGCAGCAGCACGTGCTTGGTGTCGCCGTGGCTGGCGTAGGCGCACGACAGGATGTCGGCCTGCTGGGTGCGCGTGGGCATGCCGGTGCTGGGGCCGCCGCGCTGCACGTCGATGATGGTCAGCGGGATCTCGGCGAAGTAGGCCAGGCCGATGAACTCCGTCATCAGGCTCACCCCCGGGCCCGAAGTGGCGGTGAAGGCGCGCGCGCCGTTCCAGCCGGCGCCGGTGATGATGCCGATGGAGGCGATCTCGTCTTCGGCCTGCACGATGGCGTAGCGGGCTTCGCCCGTGTCGGGGTCGTGGCGGTACTTCTTGCAGTAGGCCTGGAAAGCCTCGGCCACCGACGACGAGGGCGTGATCGGATACCAGGCGCAGACCGTGGCGCCGCCGTAGACGCAGCCCAGCGCCGCGGCGGCATTGCCCTCCATGAAGATCAGGTCGCCGACCGCGTTGGCGCGCTTGACGCGCAGGCCCACGCCCTCGTGCTTGGGCGCCAACAGGTGGTCGCGCGCGAAGCCGCGCCCCGACTGCAGCGCCCGCACATTGGATTCGAGCAGCCGCTCCTTGCCCTTGTACTGCTCGTTGAACAAGCCTTCGATGACGCGGCCGTCGACGTCCATCAACTCCGACAGCGCGCCCAGCACCATGATGTTCTTGAACAGCGTGCGCTGGCGCGGGTCTTCGTAGGTGGCATTGCAGATCGCCGTCACGGGCATGCCGATGAACGTGATGTCGCTGCGCAGCGCGCTGGCCGCGTCCTTGGCAGCCATCGGCCGCGTGCTGTCGTAGAAGAGGTAGCCACCGGGCTCGACCTCTTTGACGTCCTGCTCCCAGGTCTGCGGGTTCATGGCCACCATCAGGTCGATGCCGCCGCGCCGTCCGAGCCAGCCGCGCTCGCTCACGCGCACCTCGTACCAGGTGGGCAGGCCCTGGATGTTGCTGGGGAAGATGTTGCGCGGGCTCACCGGCACGCCCATGCGCAGCACGGCCTTGGCGAAGAGCTCGTTGGCCGAGGCCGAGCCGGAGCCGTTGACGTTGGCGAACTTGATGACGAAATCGTTGACCGCCTCGATGCGCTTCATGACGCGGCCCCCACGCGCCTGTGGGCCGGCGTGCTGTCGCGGCAGCGCGCGCCGGCCTGGGTGGTGATGAGCAGGAACTTCTGCATGTCCCAGGCCCCGGTGGGGCAACGCTCGGCGCACAGGCCGCAGTGCAGGCAGACGTCCTCGTCCTTGACCATCACGCGCTGTGTCCTGAGCGGGCCGCTGACGTACAGCGCCTGCTCGGCGTTCTTCGCCGGGGCATTGAGCCGCGTGCGCAGATCGGCCTCGTCGCCGCCTTCGGTGAAGGTGATGCAGTCCATCGGGCAGATGTCGACGCAGGCATCGCACTCGATGCAGGCCTTGTCGGTGAACACGGTCTGCACGTCGCAGTTCAGGCAGCGCTCGGCTTCCTTGAAGGCCGTCGGCAGGTCGAAGCCGAGTTCGACCTCGACCTTGATGCTCGACAGCGCCTTCTCGGCCGCGGCCCAGGGCACCTTGAAGCGCAGGTCGTTGCTGGGCGAGTTGTGATAACTCCACTCGTGGATGCCCATTTTCTGCGACACCAGGTTGACGTGCGCCGGCGGCCGCTGCGTCAGCGGCTCGCCGTGCAGGAAGCGGTCGATCGACACCGCCGCCTCGTGCCCGTGGGCCACCGCGGTGATGATGTTCTTGGGGCCGAAGGCGGCGTCGCCGCCGAAGAAGACCTGTGGCAGGCTCGACTGGAAGGTCTTGGCGTCGAGCTGCGGCAGGCCCCACTCGTCGAAGACGACGCCGCTGTCGCGCTCGATCCAGGGGAAGGAGTTTTCCTGGCCCACGGCCACCAGCACCTCGTCGCAGCCGATCACCACCGGCGGCTCGCCGGTGGCCACCAGGCTGCGCCGGCCCTGGCCGTCGTAGACCGCCTTGACGAGCTCAAAGCGCATGCCCACCAGCGTGCCCTGCTCGAGCACGAAGGCCAGCGGGACGTGGAAGTTGATGATCGGGATGCCTTCGTGCTGGGCGTCTTCTTTCTCCCAGGGCGAGGCCTTCATCTCGTCGAAGCCCGAGCGCACCACGACCTTCACGCTGTCGGCACCCAGGCGTCGCGCCGAGCGGCAGCAGTCCATCGCGGTGTTGCCGCCGCCGAGCACGATGACGCGCTTCTTGACCGCGGTGACGTGGCCGAAGGACACCGAGGCCAGCCAGTCGATGCCGATGTGGATGTCGGCTGCCGCTTCCTGGCGCCCCGCGATCTGCAGGTCGCGCCCGCGCGGCGCGCCGCAGCCCACGAACACGGCATCGAAGCCCTGGGTGAGCAGCGCGCGCATCGAGTCGATGCGCTGGCCGGCGCGGAAGTCGACGCCCAGGTTGAGGATGTAGCCGGTTTCTTCGTCGATCACGCTTTCGGGCAGCCGAAAGCGCGGGATCTGGGTGCGGATGAAGCCGCCGGCCTTGGCTTCACCGTCGAACACCGTCACCGTGTAGCCCTGGCTGGCGAGGTCGCGCGCCACCGTCAGCGAGGCCGGCCCGGCGCCCACGCAGGCCACCGTCTTGCCGTTTTTGGGCAGCGGCTGCGGGATCATGGCGCGCACCTCGCCGCTCTTGAAGTCGGCGGCCACGCGCTTCAGGCGGCAGATCGCCACCGGCTCCGGCTTGACGGCGTTTTCTTCTTCGGCGCGGCCGCGCCGGCAGGCCGGTTCGCAGGGCCGGTCGCAGGTGCGCCCGAGCACGCCCGGGAAGACGTTGCTGACCCAGTTGACCATGTAGGCGTCGTCGTAGCGACCCTGGGCGATGAGCCGGATGTACTCCGGCACGGGCGTGTGGGCCGGACAGGCCCACTGGCAATCCACGACCTTGTGAAAGTAGTCGGGCTGGCTCACATCGGTGGGGCGCACTGCGGGTCTCCTGGCAGGGCCTGTCTGGCTCGACGCTGCGAGCGGATGGCTCTGTCTTTGATGGCTGGGACGGCGATCGATGGCGATCGGCAACTTGAGTCTACGCCCGCCGCCACGCCGCGGGCCCGGTCCGGCCCGGGGTGCCGCTTAACATCGGCTGCCTGCGTGAACCCTGCCCGTCATCATGCCGCTGAGCGCGCCGCGGCGCACCCAAGCCCGCCGGCGCCGGCGACCTCATGGCACGATAGACCCCCATGCCCATCCGCAAAGCCGCCACGCCCGACCTGCTCGACGACCAACTGCTGCGCGCCATCGCCAGTCGCGGTGGCGTGCGCTCGTATGGCGCGCAGACCGTGCTGGTGACCGAGGACGACCGCTCGGACGCGGTGTTCATCATCCTGAGCGGCCGCGTCAAGGCCTACGGCGCTGCCGAAGACGGCCGCGAGGTGGTCTACGGCACCCAGGGCGCGGGCGAGTACTTCGGCGAAATGACGCTCGATGGCGGCCCCCGCTCGGCCAGCATCATGACGCTGGAGCCCACCAGCTGTGCCGTCGTGCCTGGTGCCGATGTGCGCCGGTTTCTGACCGAGAACCCCGACTTCGCGCTCCACGTCATCAAGAAGCTGATCGGGCTGGCGCGCGCGTCCACCGAGCACGTCAAGAGCCTGGCGCTGGACGACGTCTACAGCCGCGTCACCAAGCTGCTGCGCGCGCTGGCGCGCGACGAGGACGGCGTGCTCATGGTGCCCGACAAGCTGACGCAGCAGGACATCGCCGAGCGCGTGGGCTCGTCGCGCGAGATGGTCAGCCGGGTCTTCAAGCCGCTCAGCGAAGGCGGCTATGTCGAGATGCGCGGCGGCCGCATCGCGCTGCTCAAGAAGCTGCCGGCGCGCTGGTAGCGCCCGGCGCGAGCGCAACCCCGCCGAAGCCGCGATGGCCCTGCACGAGATGCTGCTGCAGCAGCTCGACCACCTGCTGGCGCACCTGGCCGAGCCTGAGCAGATCCTGGCGCTGCTGTCGGCCGCCGTGGCCGCGCTGCTGGTCATCGTCAGCACCTTCGTGCGCACCATGATCCCCTTGCGCTGGCTGGCGGTGGCCAGCAACGCCGGCTTCATCATCTACGGGCTGACCCAGCCCGCGCCGCTGATGGTGGCGCTGCACGCGGTGCTGCTGCCGGTCAATCTGTGGCGCGTGTGGCAGATGATCCAGCTCACGCGACGCGTGGCCGCGACGGGCGCCGATTCGCACCAGCTCGAGATCTGGCTGCGCCCCTACATGCGCAGCCAGGAGTACCGCCAGGGGCACACGCTGTTTCGCAATGGCGACGAGGCCGATCGCCTGTACTTCCTGGCCAGCGGCCGCGTCGCGCTGCCCGACGTCGGCCGCACGCTCGAGGCCGGGCAGATGTTCGGCGAGATCGCCTTCTTCGCGCCCGACCGCCGGCGCAGCAGCAGTGCGCGCTGCCTCACGGATTGCACGGTGCTGTCGATCGACGAGGACACCTTCAAGCAGCTCGTCTACCAGAACCCCGACTTCGGCCTCGAGGTGGTGCGGCTGATCGCCGGGCGCCTGACGGGCGACATCCGCCGCCTGCAGACGCAGACGCGCGCGCCCGACAGTGGCCCCGGCTCCTGACCTGATTACACTGCCTGGCGCGACGGGCCGCCCTGGGGCGCGCCGTCGCCGTCCACAGGCTCCACCCACCCAGCACAGGGGACTCATGAAAAACGCCGTTCTCGCCACCGCCGTCCTGCTGTCCACATCCGCCTGGGCTGCCGGCGTCAAGACCAACTTCATGGATCACTCCAACAGCGGCCTCATCGACGCCACCACCGCCAAGGCGGTGATGGCCGATGCGATCCCGGCCAAGGTGTGGAAGATCTACCCGGCCAGCAAGTACGTCTTCCTGAGCCAGGTCGAAGGCGGCGTCAACGCCGGCCGGACCTGCGTCGTGGCCGCGCGCGTCATCGTGCTGCCGCTGACGGCTGCCGCCAAGGCCGTGCTCTTTCGCCCGCAGAAGACGGCCACTGCCTATGACGCCAAGGCCGATTCCTCGACCGAGCAGTGCAAGGCGCTGGCCAAGGAAAAGCTCAAGGAGGCCACCACCGCGGTGGTCTCGGCGATCGTCAAGACCTGAGCGGCGCGGCGGCCTCGGGCGCGCTGCCATAGAGCCCGCGCTCGCTGGCCATCAGACGCACGAGTCCGAACAGCGCGTCGATGTTGGGCGTGGCCAGGCCGAGGTGGGCGCCGATCTCGCGCACCGCGCCGACGAGGGCATCGATCTCCAGCGGCCGGCCGGCCAGCGTGTCCTGCAACATGCTGGTCTTGAAGCTGCCGAGCTTGCGCGTCACCGCATGGCGCGCTTCGGGGGCCTGATCGATCGGGATGCCGAAGGCCGCGCCGATGGCCTGCGCTTCGACCATCACCGCACTGCAAAAGGCGCGCACCAGCGGGTCGTCCAGGATGCGGTCGCACGGCGCGCCGGTGAGCGCTGACACCGGGTTCATCGTCATGTTGCCCCAGAGCTTGAACCAGACCTCGCGCTGGATGCAGTCCGACAGCGTCACCGCCAGGCCCGCCGCGCCCAGCAGGCGCGCCAGCGCCAACAGCCGCTCGTCGCTGCCGCCGAGCGCACGGCCCAGGATGAGGCCGTTGCCGTTGACGTGGCGCACCTGCCCCGGCGCCGGGCAGGCGCTGCTGAGGTGGACCACGCCGCCCACCACCTGCGACGCCGGGATCAGCGAGCGGGCCGCGCCGCCGGGGTCGACGCTGTCCAGCACCAGACCCTGGCCGGGCCCGGGCAGGCCCTCGAAGAACCACCAGGGCACGCCGTTCATCGCCGTCAGCACCTGCGTCTGCGGGCCCAGCAGGCGGTGCACTGCAGGTGCCACCGCGGCCAGTGCCGGGCCCTTGACGGCCAGGATCACGAGGTCCTGCACGCCCAGCGCCGCGGCGTCATCGCTGGCGTGCAGCAGCACCGCCTGCGCCCCGCCGGCGGCTTGCAGCACCAGGCCGCGGCTGCGCACCGCGGCCAGCGTGGCGCCGCGCGCCAGCGCCGACAGCGTCACCGTGCCGGCGGGCAGCCGCGTGCCCATCCAGCCGGCCAGCAGGCCGCCGATGGCGCCCAGGCCGACGATGCAGACTTTCATGCGGGCTCCTGTTGGGGCGGTCAGTCTACGGTGCAGGCGCGCCAGGCGCTCGCGATGAGCGCCGCTGCCGCTGCCACCACCGGCGCCACGCTCGGCCTGACGCTGATCGTGGCCATCGGCGCGCAGAACGCCTTCGTGCTGCGCCTGGGCCTGCGGCGCGAGCACGTGGGGCCGATCGTGGCCTTCTGCGCACTTGCCGATGCGGCGCTGATGCTGGCCGGCGTGGCCGGCGCGGCCGAGGTGCTGGGCCGGCGGCCAGCCCTGGCGGCCTGGCTGACGGCAGGCGGTGCGCTGTTCCTGGCGCTCTACGGGCTGCGGGCCTTGTGGCGCGCGCGCCACCCGGGCCGGCTGCTGGCCGGGCCTGGCGCCGCGGGCAGCAACCTGGCGCAGGCACTGGCCCAAACCGCCGCCTTCACGCTGCTCAATCCGCATGTCTACCTCGACACCGTACTGCTGGTGGGCAGCGTCGGCGCGCAGTGGGGCGCCGAGCGCGGGTGGTTTGCTGCCGGCGCTGCGGCGGCCAGCCTGGCCTGGTTCAGCGCCCTGGGCTACGGCGCCCGGGCCCTGGCGCCGGTGTTTGCGCGGCCGCGCGCCTGGCAGCTGCTGGACGCGATCATCGGCCTCGTGATGCTCGGCCTGGCGGCGATGCTGGTGGCCAACACGCTAAGCTCGGGCTGAAGCCGAGCGCACCCCAACGGACCCGCAGGACCCACCGTCACCGTGGCCAGAAATTCCCCACCCCCCGGGAGCGTGCCGGCAGCCGATCGCCTCGAGGCGCTGCCGCTGACCGACCTCTTCGAGCGCCTGCCCATCGGCGCCTACCGCACCAGCGTCGACGGCCGGCAGTTGCGCGCCAACCGCGCGCTGGTGCTGCTCAATGGCTACGACACCGAGCAGCAACTGCTGCAGGCCGTCAACAACATCGCCGACGAGTGGTATGTCGAGCCATCGCGGCGCGCCGAGTTCACCGGCGTCATCGAACGCGACGGCCAGGTCGTGAACTTCGAGTCCGAGATCTACCGCCACCGCACGCGCGAACGCATCTGGATCCGCGAGAACGCCTATGCGCTGCGCGACGACGCGGGCCGTGTGCTGGGCTACGAAGGCACGGTCGAGGACATCACCGCGGTACGCCAGGCGCAGCAGGCCCTGCAGCACAGCGAGCGGCGCTTCCGAGCGCTGACCGAAAAGGCTCAGGTCATGACCCTGGTGTGCGACGCCGCCGGCGTCGTGCTCTACGCCAGCCCGGCCTCGCGCAGCCTGCTCGGCCTGGAGCCTGCAGCGGTCGTCGGCCAGTGCTCCTTCGACTGGATCCACGCCGACGATGTCGAGCGCAGTCGCCGCGAGTTCGCCGAGGTCGTCGAAGCCCGCAACCCGGGCGTCGAATCGCATTACCGTCTGCGCCACGCCGACGGCAGTTGGCGCGTGTTGGCTTCGCTGGGCACCAACTGCCTGGACGACCCGGCCGTCCAGGGCCTGGTGCTGAACTGGCGCGACGTGACCGACAGCGCGCGCGCCGCGCAGGCGCTGGCGCTGAGCGAGCACAAGTTCAAGACCGCCTTCGCCGTGAGCCCGGATGCGCTCATCATCAGCCGCCTCGCCAATGGCACCTACCTCGAGGTCAACGACACCTTCTGCCAGCTCTCGGGCTATAGCCGGGCCGAGCTCATCGGCCGCTCGGCGGTGGACCTGCACATCTGGGCCAGTGCCGCCGACCGCGCCGCCTTCATGGCGGCGTTTTCGCGCGCCGGGCGGGTGCGCGACTTCGAGGCCCCGTACTTGGGCAAAAGCGGCCGCCGGGGCGTGGTGTCGATCTCGGCCGAGGTCGTCGACATCGACGGCGTCACCTGCCTGCTGTCGATCTCGCGCGACATCACGCGCCGGCTCGCCGTGCAGCGCGCGCTCGCCGAATCCGAGGCGCGGCTGCGGCTGGCCCTCGAATCGGCCAACCAGGGCCTCTACGACGTCGACCTCGTGACCGGCGAAGCCATCGTCAGCCCCGAGTACGCGCGCATGCTGGGCCACGAGCCCGAGGCCTTTCACGAGACCCACGCTGGCTGGCTCGAACGCCTGCACCCGGACGACGCGCGCCGCGTGGGCGAGACCTTCGACGACTATGTCGCGGGGCGTGTGCCAGCCTACGAGGTCGAATTCCGCCAGCGCACGAACAGCGGTGAGTGGAAATGGATCCTGTCGCGCGGCCGCATCGCCGAGCCGGCGCTGCCGGGCCAGCACCGGCGCATCCTGGGCACCCACACCGACATCGATGCGCGCAAGCAGCTTGAGTCGGCGCAAGGGCGCCAGCTGCAGCGCCTGCGCGCTGCCGAGAGCCAGGCCGGCCTGGGCAGCTGGGATTACGACTTCGGCCGCCGGCAGGGTTGGTGGTCGGACCAGATGTACACCCTGTTCGGCCTCGACGCGGCAGCCGGCATGCCCAGCCTGGAGACCTTCAACGGCCGCCTGCATCCGGACGACCGGGCCGTCGTGTCCGCGACGCTGCGGCGCGAGGTCGATGGCGGCCGACTCGCGCCGGCGGTCATCCGCACCGACCCGGCCCAGGGCCCGCTGCGCTGGCTCAGCCTGTCGGTGCAGCCCGAGACCGCCGCCGCCGGCAACCTGCGCTACAGCGGCACCGTGCTCGACATCACCGCCATGCGCCAGGCACAGCGCGCCATCGAAGACAGCGAGGCCCGCTACCGCACGCTCGTCAGCCAGTCGCCCTATGCCATCTGCCTGCACCAGGACGGCCGCATCCTCTACGTCAACCCGGCCGCGGTGTCGCTGTTCGCGGCCCGCGATAAGGAGTTGCTGATCGGCCAGCCGGTGTTCGACCGCTGCCACCCCGACGAGCGGGCCGAGGCCCAGCGACGCATCGGCCGCGTCGCCGAAGGCCGGCGCGACGTGCAACGCTTCGAGACCCGCTGCCTGCGCCTGGACGGGCGCGTCATCGAGGTCGAAGCCTCGAGCACGCGCGTCACGCAGGCCGGCCAGCCGGCGATCCAGACCTTGCTCGTCGACATCGGCGCGCGCAAGCTGCAGGAGCGCGAGCGCGCGCAGCTGCTGGCCGACGCCGAGGCCGCCCGCCGCCTGGCCGACGCGGCACGCGCGCAACTCGACAGCGTCTTCGAGCGCGTCGACGACGGCGTGGTGGCGCTCGACAAGGACTGGCGCTACACCTACGTCAACAGCAACGCCGCGCGCATGTTGCAGCGCCAGGGGCCGCAAGACCTGCTCGGCCGCCACATCTGGACCGAGTACCCCGATCGCGTCGGCCAGCCCTTCCTGGCGGCCTACGAACGGGCGGCCTACGAGCGGGCGGCCTACGAGCAGGCGGCAAGCACCCAGCAGCCGGTGACCTTCGAGCAACACGATGAGCCCCGGGACCTGTGGTTCGAGAGCCGCATCTACCCGTCCCAGGACGGTCTGACGATCTACTTCACCGAAATCACCCAGCGCAAGCGCGCCGAAGTGGCGCTGGCGAGCCAGCTGAGCCGGCTCGAGCGCGCCGAGGGCATCGCCAACATGGGCAGCTGGGAGCAAGATCTGGCCACGGGCACGGTGTGGTGGTCGGCGCAGATGTTCGTGTTGACGAAGCTGCCGTCCGAGGGCGGCGCGCCAGCGGACCTGCGCCATCTGCACGCTGCGGACCGGGCGCTGGCGCGCGCCGCGATGGACCGCGCCAGCGCCACCGGCACGCAGCAGCAGGTGACGGTGCGCAGCAACCCCGAGCACGGAGCACCGCGCTGGTTCAGTGCCACCGGGCGCCCGGAGGTCGACGCCCAGGGCCGGCCGCTGCGCCTGACCGGCACGCTCATCGACATCACCGCGCTGGTGCAGGCCGAGCAGGCACTGCGCGAGCTCAACAGCGAGCTCGAAGCCCGCGTCAGCGAGCGCACCGCCCAGCTCGCCGAGAGCGAGCATCGCTACCGCATCGTGTTCGAGTCGGTGCCGGTGGCCATCCTGCGCCAGGACTGGTCGGTGGCCACGGCCACCGTGCGCGCGCTGCAGCACCTGGATGCCGATGCGCTGCGCGCGCACCTGGCGGCCCGGCCGCAGCTGCTGGCGCACTGCCTGCGCTCGACGCGCATCGAGAGCATGAACCCGGCCGCGATGGCGCTGTACGGCGTCACCGCGCAGCCGCAGCAGATGGCCTCGCTCGAGGACGTGTTCAAGCAGACCGGGGCCACCGAGGGCTTCGTCGACGAGTTGCTGGCCCTGCATGCCGGCCTGGCGCGCTTCACCGCCACCCGCACCATCACACGCGCCGACGGCTCGCGGCGCGACGTGCTGGTCAACGTCGCCTTCGCGCCGCCCGACAGCAGCGATGGCCTGGCGCTGGTCAGCATCGCCGACGTCACCGAGCTGCAGCGCCTGACGGCGGCGCTCGACGACAGCCTGCAGCGCGTCCAGCGCGCCAACCGCGAGCTTGAGACCTTCACCTATTCGGTCTCGCACGACCTGAAGGCGCCGCTGCGCGGACTCGACGGCTACAGCCAGTTGCTGCTGCGCGACCATGCCGGCGCGCTCGACGCCGAAGCGCGCGGCTTTCTCGCCCACATCCGCCGTGCCTCGGTGCAGATGGGGCAGCTGATCGACGATCTGCTGACCTATTCGCGCATCGAACGCCGGCCCCAGGAGCTGGTGAGCCTGAGCCTGGCGTCGATCGTCAGGCCTGTGCTGGCGGCCTGCGCCGCCGAGCTGGCGCAGCGCGGCATGGTGGCCGAGCTGGACTTGCCGCCCGAGCCGGTGCGCGCCGACGAACAAGGCCTGACACAAACGCTGCGCAATCTCGTCGACAATGCGCTCAAGTTCACCTTGCGCACCCCGCAGGCCCGGCTGGCGATCGGCGGCCACGCCACCGCCACCACGGTGGTGCTGTGGGTGCGCGACAACGGCCTGGGGTTCGACATGAAGTTCCACGACCGCATCTTCGAGATCTTCCAGCGCCTGCAGCGCGGTGAAGACTATCCCGGCACCGGCGTCGGACTGGCCATCGTGCACAAGGCGATGGAGCGCATGGGCGGCCGCGCCTGGGCCGAAAGCGCGCCGGGCCAGGGCGCCACCTTCTTCCTCGAACTGCCGCGCGCCTGAAGGTGGCCCGCATGATCACCGCCATCAACAGCCCGATCCTGCTCGTCGAAGACAACGCCATGGACCTGGACCTGACGCTGCGCGCCTTCCAGCAACGGCGCCTGACCAACACCATCGAGGTCGCGCGCGACGGCGAAGAGGCGCTGGCCTGGATCGGGCGCTGGGAAGCCGGCGAGCCGCTGCCCGCGGTGATCCTGCTCGACATCAAGATGCCGCGTGTCGATGGCCTGGAAGTGCTGCGCCAGCTGAAGGCCCATGCCCGCTTTCGCACCATCCCGGTGGTCATGCTCACGACCTCGGCCGACAGCGCCGACGTGCAGACGGCCTACGAACTGGGCGCCAATTCCTACATCGTCAAGCCGGTCAACTTCGAGAAGTTCGTCGAAGTCGCCGACCGCATCGACCTCTACTGGATGGTCCTCAACGCACCACCGCCCGGGCGCTCGGCGTGAAGATCCTGTACGTCGAGGACGATCCGGTCGACGTCGACCTGCTGCAACGATCGCTGGCCGGCGCCACGCTGGCGCACAGCCTGGCGGTGGCGCCGACGCTGGCCGCGGCGCGCCTGCACCTGGCCGATGCGCCGGCCTTCGACCTCGTGCTCACCGACATCCAGCTGCCCGACGGCACCGGGCTGGATCTCGTGCGCGAGATCCGCGAACGCGCGCTGCCGGTGGCCGTGGTGGCGCTCACCGGGCAGGGCGACGAGGCGCTGGCGGTGGCGGCGCTGAAGGCCGGCGCCGACGACTACCTGAGCAAGTCGGGTCTCTACAGCCAGCGCCTGCAGGCGACGCTGAAAGCCGCGCTGGAGCGCTTCCGGCGCGACCAGAGCCGCCAGCGGCGCGGCCTGCGCCTGCTCTACGGCGAACACCACGCAGCCGACGCCGACCTGACCTGCCGCCACCTGGAGCAGCACGCACCGCACATCCGCGTCGAGGTGGTGGCCGACTCTGCCGCGGTGCAGGCCCGCCTGGCCGCGGACGCGCTGGCGGCGCAGCCCTTCGACCTGCTGCTGCTGGACTTCCGCCTCACGCCCGAGAGCGGCCTCGAGCTCCTCAAGCAGTTGCGCGAAGACCTGGAGCTGGACCTGCCGGTCGTCATCGTCACCGGACAGGGCAGCGAAGACCTGGCCGTCGAAGCCATGCGGCTGGGTGCCACCGACTACCTCGTCAAGCACCCGGATTACCTGCACGGCCTGCCCCAAGCGCTGGAAAGCGCCTTCCACCGCGTCGTCGTCGAGCGTGAGCAGCAGCGACTGGCCACGCTCAACGCCGAACTGGAAAGCCGCGTCGAGCAGCGCACCGCAGACCTGGCGCTGGCACGCGACGAGGCCGAACGCGCCAATCGCGCGAAGTCGGAGTTCCTCTCGGGCATGAGCCACGAACTGCGCACACCCATGAACGCGGTGCTCGGCTTCTCGCAGCTGCTGCTGGCCGACGAGGCGCACCCGCTGACCGACCAGCAGCAACGCTATGTCGGCCGCATCCACCTCGCCGGCACCCACCTGCTGGGCCTCATCGACGAGGTGCTCGACCTGGCGCGCATCGAGTCCGGCAGGTCCAAGGTCGACTGGCAGACCCTCGATCTGGCGGCGCTGGTCGGCGAATGCCTGCTGCTGCTCGAAGCCACGGCGCAGGCCCAGGGCATCGTGCTCGAGCCGATGGTCTGCGTCGGCCGGGGCTTCGAAGTCCATGCCGACCCGATGCGCGTCAAGCAGGTGCTGCTCAACCTGCTGGGCAACGCCATCAAGTACAACCGCGCCGGCGGCCGCGTCGGCACCCGTCTGCAGGTGCTGGGGGCGCAGGTCCAGGTCGACATCGCCGACACCGGCCCGGGGCTGAGCGCCGAGCAGCGCTCGCGCCTGTTCAAGGACTACGAACGGCTGGACGCCGACAAGACCGCGGTGCCGGGCAGCGGCCTCGGCCTGGCGCTGAGCCAGCGCCTGGCCGGGCTGATGAACGGCGAGCTCGGCGTGCACAGCGAAGTCGGCGTGGGCAGCACCTTCTGGCTGCGCCTGGCGCGCCCGCGTGCTGCCGCCACCGATGGCGTTGCCGCCGTCGCGGCGGGCTTGGCGCAGCAGGCGGCAGCGGGCCCGGTCGGCCGCGTCGTCTACATCGAGGACAACCCGGTCAACATCGAGCTCATGGAAGCCTTTCTGGCGGCTCTGCCGGGCGTGGCGCTGCAGTCCGTGGAGCAGCCGCGCATCGGGCTGGCCGTGGTCACCCGCGAGCTGCCGGACCTGGTGCTGCTTGATCTGGAGATGCCCGATCTGTCCGGCTACGACGTGCTGCGCGAACTGCGGCGCCACGAGCCGACGCGCGCGATCCCCGTCATCGCGGTGTCGGCGCACGCGCTGGCCAGCGACGTCGAACGCGGCCTGGCGGCGGGCTTCGACGCCTACCTGACCAAGCCCGTCGACCGCGCCACGATGTGCGCCGCGGTGGCCAAGGCGCTGCTCAAGCCCGCGTCGTAGC
>JANMVM010000143.1:0-8707 GCA_031392695.1 Rubrivivax sp. | reverse complement strand
GCCGCCGGCGTCACCCCCGCGCCCGGGACCGACCAGGACTTGTCGCTGCTGCGCGTGCCCATCGTGGGTGCCGACCGGGTGCTGGGCCGCCTGCACATCGCCAGTGTCGAGCGCGAACAGGCGTTCGACGAGGCTGATGTTCGCCTGCTCGGCACTGTCGCCGCCAGCCTGGGTGTGGCGCTGGAGAACGCGCGCCTGTTCAACGAGACCCAAGCCGCGCTGCGGCAGCAGAAGGCCTCGGCCGAAGTGCTGGCCGTCATCAGCAGTTCGGTGGCCGACACGAAGCCGGTGTTCGACAAGATCCTCGACAGCTGCAGGCACCTGTTCGGCAGCGACGAAACCGCCGTGCTGCTGGTCGACGGGGCAGACCAGGTCACGCTCGGCGCCTATGTCGGCAAGCAGCATGACGCGGTGGCCGCCACCTTTCCGGCGCCACTGGCCAAGTCGCCCGCCGGTCATGCCATCCGCGAGCAGCGCGTGGTGCACTACACCGACGCGGCCAACGACCCACGGCTGACGCGCGCGGTGCGCCTCGTCGCGCAAGTCGCCGGCTACGAGGCCATGGCCTACGCGCCGATGATGTGGAACGAGCGCGGCATTGGCGCGATCGGCGTGTCGCGGCAGAAAGGCGCGTTCAGCGACAAAGAACTGGCGACGCTCCAGACCTTCGCCGACCAGGCCGTGATCGCGATCCAGAACGCGCGCCTCTTCAACGAGACCAAGGAGGCGCTGGAGCAGCAGACGGCCACCGCCGAAGTGCTGCAAGTCATCAGCAACTCCGTCTCGGACGCCCAACCGGTGTTCGACAAGATCGTGGAAAGCTGCCAGCACCTGTTCGACGGCGACCACGCACTGATCTCGATCGTTCGCGAGGATGGCCAGATCTACCATGCCGCGATCGGCGGGGGGTCGCCCGAGACCAGCGCCTACATGAACCGCGGCTTTCCGCGGCCGGTGGAAGACTCGTATCAGGGCTATGCGATCCGCAAGCGTCGCCTCGTCCACTACCCCGACCTCGCGAACGGGCCGAACGTGCCCGAGGTCATGCGCCGGTCCACCGATGTGCTGGGCAACTACTCGATGCTGATTGCGCCGATGGTCTGGAAGGGTCAGGGGATCGGCACGATCCATGTGGTTCGCTTCCCGCCGCGGCCCTACAGTGAAAGGGAATTCGGTCTGCTGCGGAGTTTCGCCGACCAGGCGGTGGTGGCGATCCAGAACGCGCGCCTGTTCCACCAGACCCAGCAAGCGCTCGAGCGCCAGACCGCCACGGCCGAAGTGCTCAAGGTCATTGCCAGTTCACCGGCCGACGTGCAGCCGGTGTTCGACGCCATCGTCAACAGCGCGGCGCGCCTGTTCGGCCGCAAGACCGCCTTGCGCACGGTGGAAGGGGATGGCCTGTTGCGGCGCGCGCGCAGCTATGAGGTCACGGCCGAGGAGTTTCATGGGCCCGACCTGCTGCCGATCGATCGACGCAGCCTGGTCGGCCGCGCCGTCCTGGATGGCCGGGCCTTGCAGGTGGCGGACAGCCGGGCGCCGGGCACCGACGACACCTTCTTCGCGTCGCAGGCGCGCGAACTGTCGTTTCGCGCCATCGCGTCGGCTCCTCTCATGCAGGACGGCGTGGCGATCGGCGTCATCTCGATGTCGTCGCCTGAGCCAGGTGCCTTGTCGGACCAGCAGATGGGATTGCTGTCGACCTTCGCCGACCAGGCGGTGATCGCGATCCAGAACGTACGGCTATTCAACCAAACCAAAGACGCGCTGGAGCAGCAAACCGCCTCGAACGAGGTGCTGCAGGTCATCAGCGGCTCGATGGCCGATGCGCAACCCGTGTTCGAGAAGATCCTTGAGAGTTGCCAGCACCTGTTCTTCGGCAAACAGGTTGGACTGAACCTGGTGGGCGATGACGGCATGATTCACCTCGGCGCCTATGCAGGGCCCAGTCGCGCCGAATTCGAGCGCATCTTCCCGCTTGCGCTCGATTCCACCTCAGGCTCCGGATGTGCGATCTCGACGCTCCGCGTCGTGAGTTTCGACGACGTTGCCCACGGCGACCAGGTGCCACCGTCCACGCGCGAGGGCTGCCGAATCATCGGTGTCGGTTCGGTCATCTTCTGCCCGCTGTCTTGGGAAGGTCGCGGCATCGGCACCATCTTCGTCGGTCGTGAGGCTGCCGGCGCTTTCTCCGACAAGGAGATCGGTCTGCTCAGGACCTTCGCCGACCAGGCGGTGATCGCGATCCAGAACGCGCGGCTCTTCAACGAGACCAAGGAGGCACTGGAGCAGCGCACGGCCTCGGCCGAGGTGCTGAAAGTGATCAGCGAATCGCCGACCGATCTCCAGCCGGTGCTCGAAGCGGTGGCGCGGCGCGCCGGTGTGCTGTGCCGCGCCGACGTCGCGCGCGTCTGGCTCGTGCGCGACGGACGCTTGTGCGCGATGACCGGCTACGGCAGCGGCGCCGCTGCGTCGCAGACGGAGGTCCTGCCGATCCGCCGCAGCTCAATCGCCGGGCGTGCGCTGCTGGACAAGTGCACGATCCAGGTCGAAGACGTGGTGCCGCTGCTCGACACCGAGTACCCCGATCTGCGCGAGATCCAGGCCAGCATCGGCTTTCGCTCGGCGCTGAATGTGCCGCTGCTGCGCGATGGCGAAGCCCTCGGTGTGATTTCGGTGGCCCGTTGCGAGGTGCGCGCATTTGCGCCGACCGAGATTGCGCTGGTGCAGACCTTCGCCGCCCAGGCCGTGATCGCGATCGAGAACGTGCGCCTCTTCAACGAGACCAAGGAGGCGTTGGAGCAGCAAAGGGCCACGGCCGACATCCTGCGCGTCATCAGCCGCTCCGTCACCGACAC
Organism: Rubrivivax sp.; assembly: GCA_031392695.1. Taxonomy (GTDB): domain Bacteria; phylum Pseudomonadota; class Gammaproteobacteria; order Burkholderiales; family Burkholderiaceae_C; genus Rubrivivax. The sequence goes on along the minus strand of JANMVM010000143.1, from coordinate 5,852 downwards.
CCAGCCCGTGTTCGAGGCCATCGTGCAGAGTTGCCGGCGCCTGTTTGCCGGCAAGGCGGTGACGCTCGTGATGCCCAAGGCCGACATGATCGAGTCGGTAGCCTATGCCGCCGACATGCCCACCGACAGCGGCGTCGGCTTTCTGAAGCCCTGGCCCTTGGACCGCAGCAGCGGGGCCGGAGCCTGCATCCTCGATTCCTGCGTCGTCAAGGTCGCAGATACCGAGGAAGGATCGAAGCGCTTTGCCCGCATGCGCGATCTGGCCATGGCGCTGGGCTACCGGTCGTGCCTGTTCGTGCCGCTGTTGCGCGAAGGCCGGGCGATCGGTTGCATCGCGATCCTGCGCACAGCCACCGGCGAATTCGACGCCCGCGACATCGCGCTGGCACAGACCTTTGCCGACCAGGCCGTGATTGCAATCGAGAACGTGCGGTTGTTCAACGAGACCAGGGAGGCGCTGGAGCAGCAGACGGCCAGCGCCGAAGTGCTGCAGGTCATCAGCAGTTCGCTGGCCGACCCGCAGCCGGTGTTCGAGCGCATCCTCGACAGCTGCGAGCGCCTCCTGGCCACGCCGCACGTGGCCATGTTCCTGGCGACCGACGGTCAACTGCAGGTGGCCGGGTCTCGCGGCCCGTGGCTGGTGTCACCGTCGACGAAAGAGTATCCGCGCTCCCTGCAGGGCACGCTGAGCGAGGTTGCGATGCGCAAGGGCTCGGTCCACTGGGTCGACAGCGTCGCGACTTCGCTCGACCCGAGCATTCCGGACTACGTTCGCGCAGCCACCGCCAGCGTGGGCGACTTCGCCATCGCGCTCGCACCTTTGCGATGGAATGGCCGCGGCATCGGGACCATCGATATCCTGCGCTCGCCGCCGCAGCCTTTCACGCCGAAGGAGGTGGCGCTGCTGCAGACCTTCGCGGACCAGGCCGTGATCGCGATCCAGAACGCGCGCCTGTTCAGGGAAGCGCAGGAGGCCCGCGCCGCCGCCGAGACCGCCAACGAAGCCAAGAGCGCCTTCCTGGCGACGATGAGCCACGAGATCCGCACGCCGATGAATGCGGTCATCGGCATGAGCGGCCTCCTGCTCGACACCCCACTCAGCGACGAGCAGCGCGACTTTGCCGGCACCATCCGCGACAGCGGCGACGCGCTGCTGACGATCATCAACGACATCCTCGACTTCTCGAAGATCGAGGCCGGGCGCATGGATATCGAGGCCCAGCCTTTCGACCTGCGCGACTGCGTCGAATCGGCGCTGGACCTGATCGCCGGCCGCGCCGCCGACAAGCACCTGGACATCGCCTACGTCTTCGAGGGTGAGGTGCCACCGGCCATCACCGGCGACGTGACACGGCTGCGCCAGATCCTGCTCAACCTGCTGAGCAACGCGGTCAAGTTCACCGAAGCCGGCGAGGTCGTGCTCAGCGTCTCGGCCCAAGACGAGCAGTTGCACTTCACCGTGCGCGACACGGGCATCGGCCTGAGCGAAGAGGGCAAGAGCCGCCTGTTCCAGAAATTCAGCCAGGCCGACAGCTCCACCACGCGCAAGTACGGCGGCACCGGCCTGGGCCTGGCCATCAGCAAGCTGCTGGCCGAGTTGATGGGCGGCAGCATGGGCGTGACCAGCGCCGGCCCGGGGCAGGGCAGCACCTTCCACTTCAGCATCCGGGCCCAGGCCGCGGCCTTGCCGGCGGGCGCGCGGCGCGAGTTCATCGGTGAACAGTCTGCACTCAAGGGCAAGCGCATCCTGGTGGTCGACGACAACGCCACCAACCGGCGCATCCTGGCGCTGCAAGCCGCCAAGTGGGGCATGTTGGCGCATGACACCGAAGCACCCGAACAGGCGCTGCAGATGCTGCAGGCTGCGGCCTACGACCTGGCCATCGTCGACATGCACATGCCGGGCATCGACGGCGCGGTGCTGGCCCAGCGCATCCGCGCCGCCGGCCACACGCTGCCGCTGGTGCTGTTCTCGTCGCTGGGCCGCCACGAAGCCGCCGACGGCTTGTTTGCGGCCACGCTGGCCAAGCCGCTGCACCAGAGCCAGCTCTTCGACACGCTGATCACGCTGCTGGCCGCGGGTCCGCGGGCCCAGGCCCGGACCGTGGCCGACAAACCCAGGCTCGACGCCAGCATGGCAGCGCGCCATCCGCTGCGCATCCTGCTGGCCGAAGACAACGTCGTCAACCAGAAGCTGGCGCTGCGCCTGTTGCAGCAGATGGGCTACCGCGCCGACCTGTCATCCAACGGCATCGAGGCCATCGAGTGCATCGAGCGCCAGACCTACGACGTGGTGTTGATGGACGTGCAGATGCCCGAGATGGACGGGCTGGAGGCCGCACGGCAAATAACATCCCAGTGGATTGCCAACGAGCGCCCGCGCATCGTCGCCATGACCGCCAATGCGATGCAGGGCGACCGCGAGGAATGCCTGGCTGCGGGCATGGACGATTACGTGACCAAGCCGATCCGGGTGGATGCGCTGGTTGAGGCCATTTTGAAAGTGACCGCCCGTGATGATCGTTGACAGACTCCTACCCGCGCGCCGCGCCAACGATGCCCGGCCGCTGATTGAATACCTGGCCGACGTCAGCCTGCGCCTGAACCGGCACAGCAGCGAAGCCGGGCTGCACCAGGCCATCGTCGATGAAGCCGCCGTCTTGCTGGGCGCGCAGCGCGTGCTGCTGGTGCTGCAGCCGGCCAACGCATCCAAGCACATCGCTGGCGCGCGGCTGCCGCCGGGCGAAAGCGCCAAGCGCCTGCTGCAGGCGGTGGCACCCTGGCTGGCCGAAGCCCTGGACTCGGGCGCCAGCCGGCTGCGCCACGGCCCCGACGGCGCTGAGCCGATCGGCCAGCGCAGTTGTCTGGTGGCGCCACTGGTGGCCGCCGATGGCGCGCTGGCTTGCCTGTATGCCGACAGCGAAGGCGCGCACGGGCGCTTCGAAGAGACCGAGCGTGCCCTGCTGGGGATGCTGGCCGCGCAGGCCGCCGTGGCGCTGGCCCACCTGCGCTTGGCCGCCGGCCTGCAAGCCCAGGTGGCGCAGCGCAGCGCGGATGCCATGGCCTCACAGGCACAGGCCGGGCAGAGCGCCAGCGAACTGGCCGTCATCAACAGCATCCAGCAGGGCATCTCCGGCGCGCTGGATTTCCAGGCCATCGTCGATCTGGTGGGCGACAAGCTGCGCGAAGTGCTGCACGTCAAGGACATCGGCATCCAGTGGTACGACGAGGCCAACGACAGGCTGCAATTCCTCTACGCCTACGAGCATGGCCAACGGCTGAACCTGGCGTCCATGCCGTTGCCCGAAGCCGCGAAGTGGCTGATGCGGACGCGCCAGGCCAAAGTCTTCGCCACCGCCGCTGAGCAGATCGCGGCCGGCGCCGGCGCCGTCAAAGGCACCGACCAGAGCCTGTCTTGCGTGATCGTGCCCATCATCGGCAGCGACCGCGTGCTGGGCGCGCTGGCGATGGAGAACTACGAACGCGAATCCGCCTACGGCGACGCCGAACTGCGGCTGCTGCAAACGGTGTCGGCGTCGATGGGCGTGGCGCTGGAAAACGCCCGCCTCTTCGACGAGACCCAGCGCCTGCTGAAAGAGACCGAAGCGCGCAACGCCGAGCTGGCGGTGATCAACAGCATCCAGCAGGCGGTGGGCGCGGCGCTGGACTTCCAGGCCATCGTCGATGCCGTGGGCGACAAGTTGCGCCAGGTGTTCGCCACCGGCGACTTGAGCATCCGCTGGTATGACGAGGCCGCAGGGGCAGTGCACGACATGTACGTCTGCGAGCATGGCCGGCGGCTGCCTGGCCACGTGGCGGTGCTCAAGCCCGGCACGATTTCGCATCGCTTCTACACCGTCGATCGGCAGACCGTGAGCATCGGCTCGGTGGCTGAGCAACTGGCACGCGGCGTGCCCGTGCAACCCGGCACCGACCGTGCGCGCAGCCTGCTGGTGGTGCCGATGCTGGCTGGCGAGCGCATGCTCGGCGCGGTGCATCTGGAGAACCACGAACGCGACAACGCCTTCGGACCGGCCGAGGCGCGGCTGGTGTCCACCATTGCCTCCAGCATGGCCGTGGCGCTGCTCAACGCCAGGAGCTTCGAGGCCGAGCGCCAGCGCGCCGCCGAGCTGGCCATCATCAACGCGGTGCAACAGGCGCTGGCGGGCGAGCTGAGCATGCAGGGCGTCTATGACGCGGTGGGGGACAAGCTGCGCGATGTATTCCCGGGGCAGTTCGTCTCGCTGCGCGTGCTGGATGCAGCGACCGGCGTGCTCCACTTCCCCTACACGTATTTCGATGGGCGACGGCTGGAAACAGCGCCGATGGTCGTCGATGGCCGGGGCTTTGTGGGGGAGGTGATGCGTACCGGCAAGATGCTGCTGACCAACGAGAACTTCGAGGCCGAGGCCAAGCGTCTGGGCTCCCACGTCTTCCATCCCGATGTCTCGATCCCGAAGGCGCAGTTGATGGTGCCGCTGATGACCGGCAGCCAGGTGCGCGGCGTCCTGCAACTCTTCGACACGCGGCGCGAGCACGCCTACAGCGACAGTGACGTGCGCCTCCTGGAAACCCTGGCCGCCAGCATGAGCGTGGCGCTGGAGAACGCACGCCTGTTCGACGAGACGCAGCGCCTGTTCAAGCAAAGCGAGCAGCGCGCCGCCGAGCTGGCCATCGTCAACAGCGTGCAGGCCGCATTGGCCTCCAAGCTCGACGTGCAGGCCATCCATCGGCTGGTGGGCGACAGGGTGCGCGACGTGTTCGACGCGCAGTCGGTGCTGATCGCCCTGTTCGACCATGTCAAGGGCGTCGAGGCCTTCACCTATAACTTCGAGAAGGGGGTGTACGGCACCGAGCCGCCGCGCCCGCTCAACGGCCTGCGCCGGCACATCATCCAGACGCGCCAGACGTATTTCGACAACCACGTTACACAAGAGTCAGCCGACCGATTCGAAGCCAAGCCGATCGGCGACAGCGAGCTGCCGAAGTCGGCGATCTTCGTGCCGATGCTGGTGGGCGACGAGGTCAGGGGCTACGTCAGCATCCAGAACGTCGATCGCTACGAGGCCTTCACCGAGGCCGATGTGCGGTTGCTGGAGACACTCACCAGCAGCCTGAGCGTGGCGTTCGAAAACGCGCGCCTGTTCGACGAAACCCAGCGGTTGCTGAAGGAGACCGAGCGGCGCAGCTCGGAGCTGGCGGTCATCAACAGCATCCAGCAGGGCATGGCCGCGGAGCTGAACTTCCAGGCCATCATCGACCTGGTCGGCGACAAGCTGCGACAGGTGCTGCGGTCCGGTGACGTCGGCATCCGGTGGTTCGACCACGAGAAGCGCACGGTGCAAGCGCTGTACAACTACGAGCACGGCGCCCGGCTGCCGCTGTGGCCGCCTACACCGCTGCGGCCCGGCAGCCCGAGCGAGCGCTTGATCTCCGGCCGTGAGCCGATCGTCACCCACACCGCCGCGGAAGAGTTCGCGCTCTACGGCGCACCCGTCGCGGGCACCGATGCTTGCCAGTGCAGCGCTTATGTGCCGATCATCGGCAGTGACCGCGTGCTCGGCGGGCTGGTGCTCGACAACCACGAGCGCGAGAACGCGTTCGGCGAGGCCGAGGTCCGTCTGCTGACGACCGTGGCCGCGAGCATGGGCGTGGCGCTGGAAAACGCGCGCCTGTTCGACGAGACCCAGCGCAACGCGCGCGAATCGGCAGCGCTGTCGGAGGTCGGCCGCGACCTCTCGTCCACCCTCGATCTGGCCACCGTGATGGACCGCATCGCCGCGCACGCCAAGGAACTGCTCGCCGCCGAGAACAGCGCCATCTTCCTGCCCGATGCGGATGGCCAGCGCTTT
>JANMVM010000043.1:0-8704 GCA_031392695.1 Rubrivivax sp. | reverse complement strand
GTGTCGTCGCTGTCGAGCAGGTCGTGCACGGCAGTCGTGCCGGCGGCCAGGCCGGCCAGCAGCAGCACGCGGTTGGAGATGCTTTTCGATCCGGGCAGGTGCACGGTGCCCGAAGCACCGTTGAGCGGCGGCAGGTCGAGGTGGGGGATGTCGTACATGCGGGCAGCGCGGCGGCGCGAGCGCCACGCGATTCAGGTCTTGTTGGGGTTGCCCGGAGTGCCGGGGTTGGCCGCATTCGCAGCCACGCGCGGTGCGCCCATCTGCCAGCTCGCGCGGCCTTCGGCCGAGCTGCGGATGAGGCCCTCCAGCGCGTCGCCGTTGCCTTCGCGCATGACGTGTTCCAGCGCATCGAGCGCGCGCCGGAAGCGCTGCGACTGCTTGAGCACCTCTTCACGGTTGGCCACCAGGATGTCGCGCCAGGTCTCGGGGCTGCTGGCGGCGATGCGCGTGAAGTCGCGAAAACCCGGGCCCGCCAGCGACAGGAAATCCTTGCCCGCCGGCTGGTTGACGACGGCACTGAAGTAGGCAAACGCCAGCAGGTGCGGCAGGTGGCTGACGGCAGCGAAGGCGGCGTCGTGATTTTCGGGCGTCATGCGCAGCACCTGGGCGCCGATGGCCGACCACACGTCGGTGGCCTTCTGCACCAGCTCGGGCGAGGTCTGCGCCAGCGGCGTGATGATGACCTGGCGGCCGCTGTACAGCGCCGCGTCGGCATGCTGGATGCCGGAGACTTCCTTGCCCGCGATCGGATGCGCGGGCACGAAAGAGCTGATGCGCTCGCGCAGCACGCGCCGCGCCGCATCGACGACGTCGCGCTTGGTGCTGCCGACGTCCATGAACAGCACGCCGGGCTCCACGAGGTGGCGGATGGCCTTGAAAGTGGTCTCGGTGGCCGCCACCGGGACGGCCAGCACCACGATGTCGGAGCCCGACACCGCCAGCAGAGCCGACTCGGCCGCCACGTCGATGACGCCCATCTTTTTGGCGCGCTCGGTGGTGGAAGGCGACTTGCTGTAGCCGACGACGCGCTTGACGAGGCCGGCGCGCTTGAGCGCCAGCGCGAAGCTGCCACCCATCAGGCCGCAGCCGATCAAACCCAGTTGATTGAACATGGTCAGGCGCGCCCGCCAGGCTTGCCGATCGGCGCCAGCGTCGCCCCCGGGGCGACGCATTGCAGGCAGGCCGGCAGGCCGATCACTTGACGTCCACCGGGTAGGTGCCCAGAACCTTGAAGAACGCGCACACGCCGCGCAATTCGTTCAGGGCGGCGGCCACGTGGGGCTCGTCGGGGTGGCCTTCGACATCGATGTAGAAGTAGTACTCCCACTGGCCCGACCGCGCAGGACGCGATTCGAAGCGGCTCATCGAGACGCCGTGCGCCTTGAGCGGCACCAGCATGTCGTGCACCGCGCCCGGCCGGTTGCTGACCGACACCACGAGGCTGGTGCAGTCGTGCCCCGAGGCCTGGGGCGCCGGGTGACGCTGCGGGTGCGTGACGACGGCAAAGCGGGTCCGGTTGTGGGCGTCGTCCTGGATCGCCGGGGCCACCACGCGGAGGCCGAACTCACCCGCGGCACGCGTGCTGGCGATGGCGGCCAGCGACGCATCCAGCGCCGCCAGTCGCGCGCCCTCGGCGTTGCTCGACACCGGCCGCCGCTCGGCCTGCGGCAGGTGCGCCGAGAGCCAGGCATTGCACTGCGCCAGCGCCTGCGGGTGCGCCAGCACGGCGCTGATGTCGTGCAGCGCCTCGCCGCGGCGCAGCAGGTTGTGGCGCACGAAGAGGCTGGTCTCGCCAATGATGAACAGCGGCGTGTGCAGGAAGAGGTCGAGCGAGCGCGTGACCACGCCTTCGGTCGAGTTCTCGACCGGCACGACGCCGAAGTCGGCCGCGCCAGTGGCGGTGACGTGGAACACCTCGTCGAAGTTGGCGCAGGGCACGCGCAGGATCGAGGAGCCGAAGAATCCCAGCGCCGCTTCTTCGCTGAAGGTGCCTGCAGGGCCCAGATAGGCCACCCGGGTCGGCGTTTCCAGCGCCCGGCAGGCCGACATGATTTCGCGCCAGATCGGCGCCACGCTGGCCGCCTGCAGCGGCCCGCCGTTGAGGGCCTTGAGGCCGTCGATGACCTGGGCCTCGCGCTCGGGGCGGAAGACCACCGAACCTTCCTGCTTCTTGAGCTCGCCCACCTCCAGCGCCAGCGCCGCGCGGCGGTTGAGCAAGTCGAGCATCTCGCGGTCGACGGCGTCGATGCGCTCGCGCAGCGCCAGCAGTTGCGGGTTGACGGCAGCCGGTTCGGTCATGCGCAGCGCCAGCGGCTGGTCACTTCTTGGCTGCGGAGGCGCCGTTGGCCGGCGGCGGCGCCAGGCCCAGGCGCTTGGCCACCGTGAGCTGCATCGCGCGCACCTTGGGCTCGACCTCGGCCTTGGTCTCGGCCACGATCTTCTCGGTCATGGCCTTCTGCATCTCGACGGCCATGGCCTGGAATTTGCGGATCACCGGCGACTCGAGCATCGCCACGACCTGACGCAACTCGTCTTCGGTGAAGCGCTCCTCGAGCATCGGGCCGATGATGCCAGGCGCGACCTTGACGGCGCGGTCGCGCACGATGGGCACGGACTCCTCGGCGTACTTGCGCAGGTCGGCTTCGATGTCACGCGCCACGGCCTCGCGGCGTTCAGCCGGCAGGCGCTGCACGGCCGGGCCGGCCTGCTGCATCAGCTGCATCGCCGGTTGCTCGGCCAGGCCGCGGGCCATGCCCTCGATGGCGGCTTGCTGCAGTTGCAGGATGCGCGACACCTGTTCCTTCTTGCCCGCCGACGCGGGCGTCGGCGCCTGCGCCCAAACCGGGTTGGTGATCACGGCCGCGGCCATCCAGGCGACGGTCAGCAAGGTCTTGCGCATCAGCTTCCTTCCGCGCCAGGGTCGCTGGCGGAGTTGTCGTCGGTATCCTCGCCGATGTCTGGCGGCGCGTCGTTCTCGACGATGCGCTGCAGGCCCGAGAGCTTGGTGCCATTGTCCAGCGCAATCAGCGTCACGCCCTGAGTGGCGCGGCCGAGCTCGCGGATTTCGCTCACCCGTGTGCGGACCAGCACACCCTTGTCAGTGATGAGCATGATCTCGTCGGCCGGCCGCACCAGCGTGGCGGCAACGACGCGGCCATTGCGCTCGGTCTGCTGGATGGCGATCATGCCCTTGGTGCCGCGGCCGTGGCGCGTGTATTCGAGGATGTTGGTGCGCTTGCCGTAGCCGTTCTCGGTCGCGGTCAGCACGCTCTGGGTTTCGTCCTCGGCCACCAGCATCGCGATCACGCGCTGGCCGTCTTCCAGCGTCATGCCCTTGACGCCGCGGGCCTGTCGGCCGTGGGCGGTGACGTCGGCCTCGTCGAAGCGCACCGCCTTGCCGCCGTCGCTGAACAGCATCACGTCGTGCCTTCCGTCGGTGAGCGCGGCGCCGATGAGAAAGTCACCCTCGTCGAGCGTGACGGCGATGATGCCGCTCTTGCGCGGGTTGGAAAAATCGTCCAGCGGCGTCTTCTTGACGACGCCCAGCGCGGTGCTCATGAACACGTAGTGGTCGGCCGGGAAGCTGCGGAATTCACCCGTCAGCGGCAGCACCACGGTGATCTTCTCTCCCGGCTGCAGCGGGAACATGTTGACGATCGGCCGCCCGCGCGAGGCGCGCGAACCCTGCGGCACCTCCCAGACCTTGATCCAGTAGACGCGGCCACGGTCGCTGAAGCACAGGATCCAGTCGTGCGTGTTGGCGATGAAGAGCTGGTCGATCCAGTCGTCTTCCTTGGTCTGCGTGGCCTGCTTGCCGCGGCCGCCGCGCTTTTGCGCCCGGTACTCGGTCAGCGGCTGGCTCTTGACGTAGCCGGTGTGGCTGAGCGTGACCACCATGTCGGTGGGGGTGATGAGGTCTTCGGTGCCGAGCTCGAGCGCGTTGCGCTCGATCACGCTGCGGCGCGCACCGAGCTTGCTCTGGCCGAACTCCTGGCGCAAGTCGGCCAGTTCGCCGCTGATGATGGCGGTCACCCGCGCTGGCTTGGACAGGATGTCGAGCAGGTCGGCAATCTGCGCCATGACCTCGCGGTACTCGCTGATGATCTTGTCCTGTTCCAGGCCCGTCAGGCGCTGCAGGCGCATCTGCAGGATTTCCTGCGCCTGGTCGTCGCTGAGGCGGTACAGGCCGTCGCATTGCAGGCCGAAGCTCGCGGGCAGGCCCTCGGGCCGGTAGGCGCTGCGGCCGCCGAGCGTGTTTTCCTCGGCGCGGGCAAGCATCTCGCGCACCATCGAACTGTCCCAGCTCTTGGCCATCAGCGCGGCCTTGGCCACCGGCGGCGTGGGGCTGGTCTTGATGGTCTCGATGAACTCGTCGATGTTGGCCAACGCCACCGCCAGGCCTTCGAGCACATGGCCGCGTTCGCGCGCTTTGCGCAGCTCGTACACGGTGCGCCGCGTCACGACCTCGCGGCGGTGCTCGAGGAAGATGTCGATCAACTGCCGCAGGTTGCACAGCTTGGGCTGGCCGTCGATCAAGGCCACCATGTTCATGCCGAAGCTGTCCTGCAACTGCGTCTGCTTGTACAGGTTGTTGAGCACCACCTCGGGCACTTCACCGCGCTTGAGTTCGATGACGACGCGCATGCCGTCCTTGTCGCTCTCGTCCTGGATGTGGCTGATGCCTTCGAGCTTCTTCTCGTGCACCAGCTCGGCCATGCGCTCGAGCAGCGTCTTCTTGTTGACCTGGTAGGGGATCTCGTCGACGATGATCGCCTGCCGCGCGCCCTTGTCGATGTCCTCGAAGTGGCACTTGGCGCGCATCACGATCTTGCCGCGCCCGGTGCGGTAGCCCTCGCGCACACCGCTCAGGCCGTAGATGATGCCGGCGGTGGGGAAGTCGGGTGCGGGCACGATCTCCATCAGCTCGTCGATGGTGGCGTCGGGGTTCTTGAGCAGGTGCAGGCAGGCGTCGACGACCTCGTTGAGGTTGTGTGGCGGGATGTTGGTGGCCATGCCCACCGCGATGCCCGTCGAGCCGTTGATCAGCAGGTTGGGCAGCCGCGTCGGCAACACCGTGGGCTCGCGCTCGGAGCCGTCGTAGTTGGGCGCGAAGTCGACGGTGTCCTTGTCGATGTCCTCGAGCATCTCGTGCGCGATCTTCGACAGGCGGATCTCGGTGTAGCGCATGGCCGCAGCGTTGTCGCCGTCAACGCTGCCGAAGTTGCCCTGGCCGTCGACCAGCATGTGGCGCAGGCTGAAGTCCTGCGCCATGCGCACGATGGTGTCGTACACCGCCGTATCGCCGTGCGGGTGGTACTTGCCGATGACGTCGCCGACGATGCGGGCGCTCTTCTTGTACGGCCGGTTCCAGTGGTTGGACAGCTCGTGCATCGCGAAGAGAACCCGCCGGTGCACGGGCTTCAAGCCGTCGCGCGCATCGGGCAGCGCACGGCCGACGATCACGCTCATCGCGTAATCGAGGTACGACCGGCGCATCTCCTCTTCAAGACTGGTGGGAAGTGTTTCCTTGGCGAAGGAGCTCATGCGATGGGGATGTTGGAGAGGGCCGCACGGGGTGTCTTGCAGCGGCCAATCGGAGAGGATTCTACGGGGGCCCGGCCTGTCGCGGATGCGCAACAACGGCGCAGGGCAGCACCACCACAAGGCCCAAAATACAGAGCAGCCGACGCCCTATGGCACAATGACACATCGGTGGTAAGTACCCGCGGCTGTGGGGATTTGCCCTGTAATTCGTCAAATTTTCGGCTTGTCGTTTTGGACGTTACGCAGGCTTGTCTGCGGCTTTCCTCGAGAGGAGAATCATGAAGAAATTGAACAAGGTGGCAGTGCTCTTCGCAACTGTCGCTCTTGCCGCCCCGATCGCCGCCTTTGCGCAAGCGAAGTCGATCGACAACTGGCGTGCAACCGATGGCACCGTTTGGAAGAACGGTACCAATGAACTGTGCTGGCGCGATTCCGGCTGGACCCCGGCCACCGCCGCCGAGGGCTGCGACGGCGCCATCAAGCCGCCGCCCACGCCCGCTCCGGCTCCGCCGCCGGTCGTGGCTCCGCCGCCCCCGCCGCCCCCGGCTGCTGCTCCGGTAGCCCCAGAGGCCAAGCCCGCGACGCCGCCGCCCCCGCCGCCGCCGCCCGCTCCGGTGAGCGAAAAGGTCACCTTTGCCGCTGACGCGTTCTTCGATACCGGCAAGGCCGTGCTCAAGCCCGACGCGCAAGCCAAGCTGGCTGATCTGGTGGACAAGACCAAGGGTGTGAACCTGGAAGTCATCATCGCGGTGGGTCACACTGACACCGTGGGCAGCGCGGCGCTGAACCAGAAGCTGTCGATTGCTCGTGCTGAAGCGGTGAAGAAATTCCTCACCGGCAAGGGCATCGAGACCAACCGCGTCTACACCGAAGGCAAGGGTTTCAGCCAGCCGGTGGCAGACAACAAGACCGCCGAAGGCCGCGCCAAGAATCGCCGCGTCGAGGTCGAAGTCGTCGGTACCCGCACCCGCAAGTGACAGACCCCGTGAAGCGTGCGGGCTGATCGCATCGGGCTGCCCTTCCGACAAACCCCGCTTAGGCGGGGTTTTTTTTGCTCTGCGCTTACCATCGGACCATGTCAAACGTCGACGCCCAAGAACTGGCCAAGTTCAGCGAACTGGCCCATCGCTGGTGGGACCCGGAAAGCGAGTTCCGCCCACTGCATCAGATCAACCCGCTGCGCCTGGAGTGGATCGACCAGCTCGCCGGCCTGCCCGGCAAGCGCGTGCTCGACGTGGGCTGCGGCGGCGGCATCCTGGCCGAAGCCATGGCGCGACGTGCTGCCGAGGTCACGGGCATCGACCTGGCCGCCAAGCCGCTGGGCGTGGCCCGGCTGCATGCCCTCGAAGCCGGCGTCGCCAACCTCGAGTACCGCGAGATCGCGACCGAGGCGCTGGCCGCCGAACGGCCCGCCACCTTCGACGTCGTCACCTGCATGGAAATGCTTGAGCACGTGCCCGACCCGGCCGCCGTGGTGCAGGCCTGCGCGGCACTGACCAAACCCGGGGGCTGGGTGTTCTTCAGCACGCTCAACCGCAACCCCAAGTCGTTTCTGATGGCCATCATCGGCGCCGAGTACGTGTTGCGCCTGCTGCCCAGGGGCACCCACGAATACGCCAAGTTCATCCGCCCGAGCGAGCTCGGACGCTGGTGCCGCGACACCGGGCTGGCGCTGCAGTCCAGCCGCGGCATGGACTACAACCCGCTGACGCGCCGCTACAGCCTGACCAGCGACACCAGCGTCAACTACCTGCTGGCGTGTCGCAAGCCGGGCTGAAGCCGCCGCCCACGGCGGTGCTGTTCGATCTCGACGGCACGCTCATCGACAGCGCGCCGGACTTGGCCGGCACGGCCAACGACATGCTCGCTGCACGCGGGCGCACGGCCTTGTCGTACGCCGTGCTGCGTCCGCATGCCGGGTCGGGCGCACGCGGCATGATTGGCACCGCCTTCGGCTTGGCGCCCGGCGCCGCCGGATACGAGGCGCTGCGCGATGAGTTCCACGACCGCTACGAGCAGCGCATGCTGCAGCTGACCTGCGTCTTCGAGCCCGTGCTCAGGCTGCTGGATGCGCTGGATGAGCGCCGCATGCCCTGGGGCATCGTGACCAACAAGTCGCTGCGCTTTGCGCAACCGCTGGCCCAGGCGCTGCGGCTGTGGCCGCGTGCCGCCGTATTGGTGGGCGGCGACAGCACGCCCCACACCAAACCTCATCCGGCGCCCTTGCTTGAGGCGGCGCGCCGGCTCGGCCGCGAACCCGGCCAGTGCGTGTACGTGGGCGACGACCCGCGCGACATGCAGGCCGCGCGCGCCGCCGGCATGGCGGGCTGGGCGGCTGCTTGGGGTTACCTGGGTCTGCACGCGTCCGTGCAAGCCTGGCGTGCCGACGCCGTGCTGGCGCACGCCGAAGAGCTCTTGCAAAGGCTCGAACTGGCCTAAACTAGACCGTTCTGGGACCGACCTGGCTTCGACGTGGGTACTGAGTCGGCGCGGGGCATGCCGAGCACCAGTTCGCTCGTAAATCCACTGGAAACAAAGTAACTGCGAACGATCAAACGTACGCCCTCGCCGCTTAAAACCGGTGAGCCTTGCAACAGCTTGTCTATGGGCTGGGTTTGAGGTCGAAAGGCCAAAAGCTGCGAGGTCATTCACATAGGCTCGTGCCGCTGCGTGTCATTCGTAGCGGTCCTAAAACCAAATGACTCGGGGCCAAGGTAGCGTGCTGCTGCGCGACCGGGGCGCCTAAATCCAAATCAGACAGCTACGCATGTAGAACCGTCCGGTGATGGCTTGCGGACGGGGGTTCGATTCCCCCCGGTTCCACCAGTCTTTCGGCCCTCCCAGGGGTCACCAAGGCCACCTCAGCGGTGGCCTTGTCTTTGCGCCCACGCCTGGGCGTCGAAACCCACCGCGACGGCGCCGTCGGCCCACTCGACCATGGGGCGATTGACGGCGCTTGACGGCGCTTGACAGCACTGGGCTGCGCCAGCATCACCGCACGCACGCACGCACGCACGTACGCACGCCCGCGCGCTGGCGGCGTCGACGACGCCGGCTTGCGTCGCGGCGTCCAGCTTGCGCCAGGTCGTGCCGCGGCGGTTGAGCACGGCCTGCCAACTGCAAGTGGCCAGCCAGGCGTCCAGGCGGTCGGCGGGAACAC
>JANMVM010000024.1:0-3830 GCA_031392695.1 Rubrivivax sp. | reverse complement strand
CAGCTGGGGAGACGAATTGCTGGCCTGGCACGTGCGCGCCGCGCTGCGCACGCCAGCCAAGGACAAGCACCGCTGGGCGCTGATGCAGCGCGCAATCGATGCCATGAGTGCCAGCGAGCAGGCCGACGGCGCCTGGATCTATTGGAAGGCGCGGGCCACCATCGCCCGCGCCAGCGCCGGACCCGAAGGCGACGGCGCACGCGCCGGTGCCCGCCAGGCGCTGGAGGCCCTGGCGCCGCAGCTCAGCTTCTACGGCAAGCTGGCCACCGAGGAACTGGGCGGCCGCATGACGCTGCCGCCGGCACCGGCGCCACTCACCGCAGCTGAACGCGAAGCGCCGCGCCGGGAGCCGGGTTTTGCCCGCGCGCTGCAGCTCATCGCGCTGGGCCTGCGCTCCGAAGGCGTGCGCGAATGGAACTTCACGCTGCGCGGCCTGGACGAGCGCGGCCTGCTCGCCGCCGCCCAGCTGGCCTGTGAGCGCGAGGTCTGGGACCGCTGCATCAACACCAGCGACCGCACGCGCACCGAAGTCGACATGGCGCAGCGCTTCCCCACGCCACACCGCCAGCTGATCGAGGCCAAGGCGCGCCAGGTCGGCCTGGATCCGGCCATCGTGCTCGGCCTGATCCGGCAGGAGTCGCGCTTCGTCAGCGACGCCCGCTCGGGCGTCGGCGCCTCGGGGCTCATGCAGCTGATGCCCGCCACCGCCCGCTGGACGGCCAAGCAGGTGGGGCTGGCCTACACGCCGCAGATGATCAACGACCGCGAGGTCAACCTGCAACTCGGCGCTGCCTACTTCAAGCGCGTGCTGGACGACCTCGACGGCTCGCTGGCCATGGCCGCCGCCGCCTACAACGCCGGCCCCGGCCGCCCGCGGCGCTGGCGCGAAGGGGCACTGCTGGAGCCCGCAGCCTGGGCCGAAACCATCCCCTTCAACGAGACGCGTGACTACGTCAAGAAGGTGCTGTCGAATTCGATCTACTACGCGGCGGTACTGGGACAGACGGTGCCGACACTCAAATCCCGCCTCGGCCGGGCGATCGGCCCGCGCGACCCCGCCGCCCCGGCGCCTGACAAAGAGATTCCCTGACCCCATGACCCGCATCCTCGTTCTTGGCGGCACCGGCTTCGTGGGCCGTGCCGTGTGCGAAAGGTTGTCCGAGCGCAGCGCCAGCGACCGCATCGTCGTGCCAACGCGGCGCGGCCCGCGCGGCGACGGCGTCAAGCTGCTGCCGACCGTGGACCTGGTCAGCGGCGACGTCAACGACGCCGGCACGCTCGCGCGCCTGCTGGCCGGCTGCGACGCGGTGATCAACCTGGTGGCCATCCTGCACGGCAGCCGCGCGGCCTTCGACCGCGTCCACGTCGGCCTGCCGCAGCAACTGGTGCAGGCCTGCAAGGGCGCGGGCGTGCGCCGCATCGTGCACGTCAGCGCGCTCGGCGTTGGCCCGGCTGCGCCGTCGGACTACCTGCGCAGCAAGACCGCCGGCGAGACCGTGCTCGCCACCTCGGGCCTGGACGTGACGCTGCTGCGCCCCTCGGTCATCTTCGGCGCCCAGGATCGTTTTCTCAACCTCTTTGCCCGCCTGCAGTCCATGGCCCCGGTGGTGCCACTGGCCGGCAGCACGGCGCGTTTCCAGCCGGTGTGGGTGGAGGACGTGGCGGCGGCCATCGTGGCCTGCCTGGACCAGCCCGCCAGCATCGGACAAGTCTACGAATGCGTCGGCCCGGCCGAGTTCACGCTCAGCCAGATCGTGCGCCTGGCCGGCCGCTGGGCAGGCCATGAGCGGCCGCAGATCGCGCTGCCGGCCTGGGCCGGCCGGCTGCAGGCCGCGAGCCTGGAAGTGCTGCCCGGCGAGCCGCTGATGTCGCGCGACAACCTCGACTCGATGCGCGTGCCCAACGTGGCCAGCGGCACCCTGCCCGGCCTGCAGGCGCTGGGCATCACGCCGGCAGCGATGGACGCGGTGGCGCCGGGCTACCTGGGCGACCGCTTCAAGCGGCCCGATCTGGACCGCTGGCGCGCGGGGGCCGGCCGCACCTGAACCGATGCGGCCCGGACATCGCCGCGATGAGCACGCTGCATGCCGAGGCGCGCGCCGGCCCCTTAGCATGCGCAGCCACCCCCACCGGAGCGCGCCATGCAACTCGTGATCGGCAACAAGAACTACTCCTCGTGGTCGATGCGGCCCTGGGTGCTGATGAAGCAACTGGGCATCGCCTTCGACGAAGTGCCGCTGCGCTTTGACTTCATGCCCGGGTCGGCCTTCCGCCAGGCGGTGGCCGGCTACAGCCCGGCCGGCCAGGTGCCGGTGCTCGTCGACGGCGGCCTGGCGGTGTGGGACTCGCTGGCCATCGTCGAGACCCTGGCCGAGCGCCACCCCGGCGTCTGGCCCGCCGACCGCCAGCGCCGCGCCCGCGCGCGCAGCCTGGCCGCCGAGATGCACGCCGGCTTCGGCGCCCTGCGCAGCCACTGCCCGATGAACATCGAAGCCCGCCTGCCTGAGGTCGGCGAGCGCCTGTGGGCCGAAGAGCCGGCGCTGCGCAGCAACCTGGCGCGCATCGAAGCCGCCTGGAGCGCCGGCCTGGCCGACAGCGGCGGCCCCTTCCTGTTTGGCGACTTCTGCGCCGCCGATGCCATGTTCGCCCCGGTGTGCATGCGCCTCGTGACCTACGCACTGCCGCTGTCGGACAGCGCGCGCGGCTACGTGCAGCGCGTGGCCGCGGCGCCGGGGGTGGCGGCGTGGATCAGCGCCGCGCTGGCGGAGCAGGACTTCCTCGACTTCGAGGAGCCCTACCGGAAGCACCGGTGAGCGGCGCGCTGCAGGCCCGCTTCTACGTCGTCGGCGGCGCCGTGCGCGACGAGTTGCTGGGCCTGCCAGCAGCCGACCGCGACTGGGTCGTCGTGGGCGCCACGCCGCAGCAGCTGCTCGACCTGGGCTACCGCCCGGTGGGCAAGGACTTCCCGGTCTTCCTGCACCCCAGCACGGGCGAAGAAGTGGCGCTGGCGCGCACCGAGCGCAAGGTCGCCGCGGGCTATCACGGCTTCACCTTCCACGCCGCGCCCGAGGTCACGCTGGAGCAGGACCTGGCGCGCCGCGACCTGACCATCAACGCCATCGCGCGCGCCGACGACGGCACGCTGGTCGACCCTTTCGGCGGCCAGGCCGATCTGCGCGCAGGGGTGCTGCGCCACGTCAGTGGCGCCTTCGTCGAAGACCCGGTGCGGCTGTTGCGGCTGGCGCGCCTGGCCGCCCGCTTTGCTCACTTCAGCATCGCGCCTGAGACGCTGGCCCTGCTGCGCCATATGGTGGCCGCCGGCGAGGTTGATGCCCTGGTGCCGGAACGGGTGTGGCAGGAGCTGTCGCGCGGGCTCATGACCGATCATCCCGCTCGCCTGTTCGCGGTGATGCGCGACTGCGGTGCGCTGCTGCGCCTGCTGCCCGCGCTCGACCGATCCTGGAGCCCGGCGCGTGAAGCCGCGCTAGCCTGCTGCGCCGCGGCGAGCGCGCCGCTGGCGGTGCGCTGGGCCTGCCTGGTGCAAGGTGCCGGCGACGCAGCCGCGCTGCGCACGCTGGGCCTCGGCCTGCGTGTGAGCAGCGACTGCCTCGAGCTCGCCGACGTGATGGTGCGCGAGCAGGCGGCAGTGCAGGCCAGCGCGACGCTCGAAGCCGCGGGCCTGATGGGCCTGTTCGAGCGCTGCGATGCGCTGCGCCGCGCCGCCCGCTTCGACGCGCTGCTGCTGGCCTGCGCCTGCTCGTCCGCCGCTGCGGCCGGCAGCAGCGCGACGCTGGCGGCCGATGCCCAGCGCGCCCGTCTGCCTGGCCTGC
>JANMVM010000016.1:0-6334 GCA_031392695.1 Rubrivivax sp. | reverse complement strand
GGCCCATGAAGCAGGCCTTCATCGGCGGCCACGAGCGCACGCGCATGAAGCTGCTTGCCGATGCCGACACCGATCGCGTGCTGGCCGTGCATATGATCGGCGCCGATGCCCCCGAGATCGTGCAGAGCCTGGCCGTGGCCTTGAGCGCCGGCGCCAGCAAGGCCGACTTCGACCGCACCATCGCCATGCACCCGACGGCGGCAGAGGAGTTCGTGCTCATGCGCGAGCCGGCGCGCGTGCTCGAGCCTCAGTCCAGCGCCATGCGGTAACGCTCGAACATCACGCCCTCGAAGGGTTCGCGCACGCTGCGCGCGAGTACGAAGCCGGCGCGCTCGAAGAGCGGCCGGCTGAAGGGCGTGGCCCAGGCCGCGAAGCGCAGGCTGCCGGCAACCCGCGCCTGTGTCAGGGCGTGCTCCAGCAGCGCACCGCCCAGGCCCTGGCGGCCGTGGCCGGCGCGCACGTACAGCGAGTGCACCTCGCCTTGCGAGGCGATGCCGCAAAAGCCCAGCACGGTGCCGTCCGGCGCTGCGGCAACCCAGGTGCGGGCCTGCATCACGTAGTCGAAGAAAGCCGGCGTCGCGGCGCCGAAGCCGGCCCAGGCCGCAACCTGCTGCGGCGTGTAGCAGCCGGCGCCAAGGGCGCGCGCGGTGTCGGCGTACAGGGCGGCCAGTGCCGGCACGTCGGCGGCCGTGGCCAGCCGCAGGCCCGGCATCAGCTGAAGAGCCGCCGCGTGGCCGCCGAGCCGGCGGCCAGGTCGAGCTGCTCGAGCTGCCGGTAGAGGTCGTCGATCTCCTTGCCGATGGCGTCGAAGGCGTGCAGCGTGATCGGCTGGCCCTGGTCGTCGGTGGCGGTGGCATCGAGGTCGTCGGCGAGTTGCTTGCCCAGCAGGTGCCAGGCCGGGAAAGGCTCAAGGCTGGCCGGCGTCTGCGGCACGTCGAGCGCCAGCGTGCAGTCGCGCACCACGGCTTCCTGCGGGTTCTCAGCCAGCGCGGCCTGGGCATCGACCGACAGCACGAGCATCGGCGGCGCGCCGTCTTCGGTCGAGGGCAGCACCCAGCGCCCGGGCACCGCGCCGGGCACCAGGCCCAGCCGGCTCGCCACCTGCTGCACGAAGCCCACCGACCAGGCCACGCCGTTGGTGCGCAGCGTGATCGAGAGCTGGGCGTCCAGCGGCGCGGCCAGGCCGTCGAGCTCGCGCGCACGGGCCACGACTTCGAGCATGTCGGGAATGTCGGCGCTGGCGCTGACGGCTTCGGCGAAGGATTCGATCTGCTGCACGAACTCGGAGTATTCGATCTCGTTGAGCGGCCCGCTGCGGTTGGCCAGCTGCACGCCGGCCTGCACCTCGCCGTAGCGGCGGCCTGCGGCCAGCGGCTCCCAGGTGCCGGTCTCCGTGTCCAGGCCCTCGACGTAGTACGGCTTGGTGCCGGCGCGGCGCGAGGCCGGCAGGTGCTGCAGCAACTGCTCGCCCGAAGCCGGCGCCTCCAGCGCCAGCGCCACGATGGCGTCGATCAGTGCGTCGATGCGCTGCATGCGACGGGCGGCCGCGCGAAAGGCCGGCGCCTCGCCGGGCTGCGTGGGGGCGGCATCGAGCGCCGGCTCCACGCGCTCGGGGCCGGGGCTCGGCTCGTGGCCCTGGCGCGGCTGCGCCCGCCGCGTGCTCCACCAGGCCTGCAGCGCCAGCGCGAGCAGCACCAGGGCCCCCAGGATCGCGAGCGCGGTGCTCAGCTTCATGGCAGCGCTGCTAGGCCGCCACGGCCAGGCTGAGCGCGGACTGCATGTCGACGGCAACGATGCGCGACACGCCCTGCTCCTGCATCGTCACGCCGATCAACTGCTCGGCCATCTCCATGGCGATCTTGTTGTGGCTGATGAACAGAAACTGGGTGCCCTTGCTCATCTCGGTGACGAGGCTCTTGTAGCGCTCGGTGTTGGCGTCGTCCAGCGGCGCGTCGACCTCGTCGAGCAGGCAGAACGGCGCCGGGTTGAGCTGGAAGATGGCGAACACGAGCGCGATCGCCGTGAGCGCCTTCTCGCCGCCGCTGAGCAGGTGGATGGTGCTGTTCTTCTTGCCCGGCGGCTGCGCCAGCACCTGTACGCCGGAGTCCAGGATCTCGGCGCCGGTCATCACCAGCCGCGCGTTGCCGCCGCCAAAGAGCTTGGGGAACATGAGGCCGAAGTGCTCGTTGACCTGGTTGAAGGTGCTGGCCAGCAGGTCGCGCGTCTCGAGGTCGATCTTGTGGATCGCGTCCTCCAGCGTCGTGATGGCTTCAATGAGGTCGGCGTTCTGCGCGTCCAGGAAGGTCTTGCGCTCGCTCGATGCCGTCAGCTCGTCGAGCGCCGCCAGGTTGACCGCGCCCAGCGCGTTGATGTCGCGCGTGATGCGGTCGATCTCGGTCTGCAGGCCCCACAGCTTGACGCTGCCGGCTTCGATGCCCCGGGCCAGCGCCTCAATGTCGGCTTCGGCGGCCGTGAGCTGCTCGAGGTACTGCGCGCCGCCCAGTTGCGCCGCCTGCAGCTCGAGCTGCAGCTTGGTGATCTGCTCGCGCAGCGGCTCCAGGCTGCGCTCGAAGCCCATCTTCTGCTCGTCGGCGCGGCGCAGCTGCGCGCTCAGGTCGTCGTATTCACTGCGCGCCAGGCCGAGCGACTGTTCGCGCTCAAGCTTGAGGCCGAGCGCAGCCTGCAGCCCGGACTGCGCCGCCGCGTCGTCGAAGCCGCCCAGCTCGAGCTGCAGCTGCTCGCCGGCCTGCACATTGGCCGCCACCTGCAGCGCCGCGGTCTCGATGCTGCGCTGCTGCTCGTCGCGCCGCGCCGCCAGCGCGCGAGCCTGGAAGCGCGCTTCCTGGGCCTGGCGCTCCAGGCTGCGCTGCTGTTCGCGTGCGTCGGCCAGGCGGCGTTCAGCGGCGATCACGGCGTCGTCGAGCTCGGCGTGGCGCTCCTGCGTGGTGGCCAGCGCGAGGTCGAGCTCCTCGAAGCGCGCCTCGCCGGTGGCCTTGCGCTCTTCCAGCGTTTCGAGCTGGGCTTCGATTTCGGTCAGCTCCTCGTCGAGTTGGTCGCGGCGCGTCGTCGCGGCTTCGGCCTGCTGCGTCAGGCGCAGCAGTTCGACGTGCAGGCCGTGGGCACGGTTCTGCGCCTCGGCGGCTTCGCGGCGCGCCGACAGCAGGGCCTGCGAGGCCTCGGTGTAGGCCGCTTCCAGGCGCACTGACGCGGTCTTGGCGTCGTCGGCCAGCAGAGCCTGGACGCGTTGCTGGCGGTCGAGGTTCTCGATCTCCTGCGCGCGCGCCAGCATGCCGGCCTGTTCGGAGTCGGGGGCGTAGAAGCTCACCGCGTGCTGGCTCACGGCGTGGCCGTCGCGCGTCATGATGACCTCGCCGTGGCCGAGCTGGGCGCGCCGCGCCAGCGCCTCGTCGATCGAGGCCGCGGTGTAGACGCCTTCGAGCCAGTCGCTGAGCAGGGCCTTCAGGCTGGCATCGCCCAGGCGCAGCAACTCGCTCAGGCGCGGCAGCGTTGGTGGGGCGGCGGCCGACGGCGCCGGGAATGCCTGCAGCGCGTAGAAGGCCAGCTTGGCCGGCGGCGCATCGGCGGCAAAGGCGCGCACCGTGTCCAGGCGGCCCACCGACAGCGCATTCAGCCGCTCGCGCAGTGCCGCCTCGAGCGCGGTTTCCCAGCCGGCCTCGATGTGGACCTGCGTCCACAGGCCCTGCAGGCCGGACAGGCCGTGCTTCTCGAGCCAGGGCTTGAGCTTGCCTTCGGTCTGCACCTTGGCCTGCAGCGAGCGCAGTGCTTCGAGCCGGGCGCCGATGTCGCCCAGGCGGCCGGTTTCGCGGTTGACGCCGTCCTGCGCCGCGCGGCGCTGCTCGTCGAGCTGCGGCACCTGCTCGTTCAGGTCGTGCAGCCGCGCTTCGCTGACATCGCGCGCCTCGCCGGCCTCGGCTTCTTGGAGCCTGAGCGTGTCGATGCGCGCCAGGTCGGGTGCCTGCAGGCCCTGCTTTTCACCGGCGAGCCGGTCGCGCCGGGCCTTGAGCTGGCGCGACTGCTCTTCGATGTTGCGGCTGTCGGCGGCCAGCACCTGGATCTGTTGCTGCACCTGCGCCACCGTGCCGCGCTGCTGGTTGCTGCTGCCCTGGGCGGCGCGCACGGCCTCTTCGGCATCGGGCAGCGCCAGGCCCTGCTCTTCGGCCTGGGCGTGCAGCAGCTCGGCCTGCTCATCGGCGGCCACGATCTGCTCGGCCAGGGCCACGAGCTCGTGCCCGGCCTGGCTCTGGCGCTCGGCCCACTGGGCGTTTTGGGTATGCAGGTCGGCCAGCCGCGACTGCGCACGGGCGCGGCCTTCGACGACGTAGCGGATGCGCTCTTCGAGACGGCTGACGTCCAGCGCCGCTTCGGCCAGCACGCCCTGCTTGCTGTGCAACACGTCGTTGGCGGTGTAATGGGCCTGGCGCACGTGTTCGAGCTGGGCCTCGACCTGGCGCAGATCGGCCATGCGCGATTCCAGGGCGGTGGCGGCTTCGGTCACGGCGCTGCGCACGCGCGCTTCTTCGTTGGACGCATCGCGGTGCTTGAGGAACCACAGCTGGTGCAGCTTCGTCGTGCCCTGGTCCTGAAGTGCGCGGTACTGGCTCGCCACCTCGGCCTGCTTTTCCAGCTTGTCGAGGTTGCTGTTAAGTTCGCGCAGGATGTCGTCGACGCGGGTCAGGTTCTCGCGCGTGTCCTTGAGCCGGTTCTCGGTCTCCCTGCGGCGTTCCTTGTACTTGGACACGCCCGCGGCTTCTTCGAGGAACAGGCGCAACTCTTCGGGCCGGCTTTCGATGATGCGGCTGATCGTGCCCTGGCCGATGATGGCGTAGGCGCGCGGCCCCAGGCCGGTGCCCAGGAACACGTCCTGCACGTCGCGCCGGCGCACCGGCTGGTTGTTGATGTAGTAGCTGCTGGTGCCGTCGCGCGTGAGGGTGCGCTTGACGGCGATCTCGCCGAAGGCGTTCCACTGGCCCCCGGCGCGCGCCAGCGTGTTGTCGAACACCAGCTCCACGCTGGCCCGGCTGGCCGGCTTGCGCTGGCCGCTGCCGTTGAAGATGACGTCCTGCATGCTCTCGCCACGCAGTTCGCTGGCCTTGCTTTCGCCCAGCACCCAGCGCACGGCGTCCATGATGTTGCTCTTGCCGCAACCGTTGGGGCCCACCACGCCCACCAGTTGGCCCGGCAGCTGGAAGGTCGTGGGTTCGGCAAAAGACTTGAAGCCCGAGAGCTTGATCTGGGTGAGGCGCATCGGCGGTGATCTGGAGCCTGCCCGGGCCAGGCCGGGATTGGCCGCACTTGAGGTAAGTGCTTGATTTGAATAGAAAAAGGCGCCCATACCCCAGGCGCAACGCGGGCCGGATGATAGCATCGCGCCCCCTCGCCCACTGCCCTCAGACATGGCCAAGAAAGCCCAGCTTCCACGCGCCGCAGCGGCGCTGCCGCAACGCAAGTCGACGGCAACGCCGCCGCAACGCCAGCCGCCGGCGACACCGCCGAGTGCCCCCAGTCGCGATCTGCACGTGTTCCCCAATCCGGCGCCCGAGCGCGACTACGTCATCCGCTTCGACGTGCCGGAGTTCACCTGCCTGTGCCCGCTCACCGGCCAGCCCGACTTCGCGCACTTCACGATCGAGATCGTGGCCGACCGGCTGTGCGTGGAGACGAAGAGCCTGAAGCAGTACTTCTGGAGCTACCGCAACGAGGGCGCCTTCCACGAGAAGGTCACCAACCGCATCGTCAGCGACCTCGTCGACGCCATCGCGCCGCGCTTCGTGCGCCTGCACGCCGACTGGTTCGTGCGCGGCGGCATCCGCACCTTCGTCACCGCCGAGCAGCGCAAGAAGGGCTGGAAGCCGGCACCGAAGATCGAGCTGCCGGGCGACAGCGGCTGATGAGCGAGCCGGTGAGCGACGCGGTGAGCATCCCGGTGCGAGCGGCGTACCAGAAGTTCGCCGTCGAGGTGCGTGCCAGCGCCATCGACGGCCAGGGCGCCTTCGCCGCCGAGGCGATCCCGGCGCGGCTGAAGATCGGCGAGATTCGCGGCGAAAGCATCAGCGTGCAGCAGGCGCGCATCCGCGCCACGCGCAGCGAGCGCATCATGATCGTCGAGCTGTCCGACAAGAAGGCCATCGACTTCAGCCGCAGCGCCGACCCGATGCGCTACACCAACCACAGCTGCCGGCCCAACGCCCGCCTCGTCATCCGCAACGGCCGCGTCGAGTTCTATGCCGGCCGCGCGATTGCGCCGGGCGAAGAGATCACCGTCGACTACGGCGAAACCCACCACGAAGGCCGCTTGCGCTGCCAGTGCGGCGCC
>JANMVM010000012.1:0-7518 GCA_031392695.1 Rubrivivax sp. | reverse complement strand
CATGAAAACGCGTCTTCGTCCACCATGCGTCGTTGCAAATCCTCGCGATACCAGAAGGTATCGCTGTGGTTTGCGCCTAGCCTGGCGAACGAATCCATCGTTTTCAACTTGTCTCGAAACCTATGGGTTGGAGCACTAGTTCACTTCTGCCGGTGCGCGCAGTCGGGCTTGGTGCAGCGCGCATAGAGCGCCAGCGAATGCTCCTGCAGCTCGAAGCCGCGCGACACCGTGACCTCGCGCTGGCGCTGCTCGATCTGGGCGTCGAAGAACTCTTCCACCCGGCCGCAGTCCAGGCACACCAGGTGGTCGTGGTGCTGGCCCTGGTTGAGCTCGAACACCGCCTTGCCGCTTTCGAAGTTGCTGCGCGTCAGCAGGCCGGCCTGCTCGAACTGCATCAGCACGCGGTACACGGTGGCCAGGCCGACGTCGGCCCCTTCGGCAAGCAGGGCCTTGTAGACGTCCTCGGCCGTCATGTGGCGGCGTTCCGTGTGCTGGAAGACTTCCAGGATCTTGATGCGCGGCAGCGTGGCCTTCAGGCCGCTGCTCTTGAGTTCGTCTGCGTGCTTCAATCGCCTCTCCTGCCCGGGTGGCGGTGGCGGACGCCCGAAGGGACACCGCCGCTAGAATCCGCAGATCATAGTCACCAGGGCCGGTACCCTGGTCGCCGGCGCGGCCGCCCGCCACCGCGCCACTTTTTTTGCGCCACCCACCTGCAGCACGCTGCCACGCCGCCCATGCGCCGAATCCTTGCTCTCCCCTGCACCCTGGCCGCAGCCCTGCTGCTGGGCGGCTGCGAGTCGCTGCAGCGCACCGACAGCCTGCTCGGCCTCATCACGCCCTACCGCATCGACATCGTGCAGGGCAACGCCATCACCAAGGAGCAGGCCGCGCTCATCAAGCCGGGGCTGACGCGCCTGCAGGTGCGCGACGTGCTGGGCACGCCGCTGGTGGCCGACCCTTTCCATGCCGAGCGTTGGGATTACATCTTCACGCTGCGCCGCCCGGGCACCGACGTGCAGCGCCGCAGCGTCGTGGTGGTGTTCGAGGGCGACGTCGTGAAGACCGTGCAGGCCCCCGACTTGCCGTCGGAACGCGAATTCGTGGCTTCGATCAGCCGCTACAAGGACCTGCGCCAGCCCAAGCTGGAGCTGTCCGAGGAAGAGCGCAAGGCGCTGCCGATGCCGGTGCGCCGCGAAGCCCCGCCCGCCGAGCCGATGGGCGCGGTGCGCGACTACCCGCCGCTCGAGAAGAGCTGAGTCACAGGATCACAGGAGCCCGCGCCGGTGCTGAACATCGCCATCGCAGGCTGCTCCGGCCGCATGGGCCGCATGCTGCTCGAGGCCGTCGAAGCCGACCCGCTGGCGCGCCTGAGCGGGGCGCTCGACGTCGCCGGCTGCGCGCTGCTGGGCCACGATGCCACCGCCGCCTTCGGCCGCCCGAGCGGGGTCGTCGTGACCGCCGATCTGCACGCCGGACTGGCCGGTGCGCGGGTGCTGATCGACTTCACGCGGCCCGAGGGCACGCTGGCCCACCTGGCGGTGTGCCGCGAACTCGGCGTCGGCGCGGTCATCGGCACCACCGGTTTCACGCCGCAGCAGCGGGCCCAAGTGGCGGCCCATGCACAGCACATCGGCATCGTGCTGGCGCCCAACATGAGCGTAGGCGTCAACGTCATGCTGCGCCTGCTCGAAACCGCGGCGCGCTCGCTCGGCGACGAGTACGACGTCGAGGTCGTCGAAGCCCACCACCGCCACAAGGTCGATGCACCCAGCGGCACCGCGCTGGCGCTGGGGGAGGCGGTGGCCCGCGGCCGTGGCGTCGACCTGGCCGCGCAAGGCGTCTTCACGCGCCACGGCCACACCGGCGAGCGCGTTCGCGGCACGATCGGCTTTGCCACCGTGCGCGGCGGCGATATCGTGGGCGAGCACACGGTGCTGTTTGCCGGCACCGGCGAGCGCATCGAGATCTCGCACAAGAGCAGCAGCCGCGCCAACTACGCTGAAGGCAGCCTGCGCGCGGCACACTTCCTCGCCGCAATCAAGCCCGGTCAGCCGGGCCTGTACGGCATGGCCGACGTGCTCGGCCTGTGAGCCCGATGCAGGGCCTGCAACAGTTCTGGTCCACCACCGACGGCGTCGGCCGTGCGGTGGCGCTGCTGCTGCTGGCGATGTCGGTGGCGGCCTGGGTGCTGATCCTGTGGAAGGGCTGGGTGCTGCGGCGCGCCAACGTCGACATCGCGCGCGCGGTGCCGGCCTTCTGGGACGCCGGCACCGTCGACGAAGGCCGGCTGCGCCTGGCCGCGCTCGACCGCGAGCGCGTCCTCGTGCCGCTGCTCGAAGCCGCCACCGCGAAGCCCGTGGCGCAGACGCTGGAGGCCAGCGGCCGCACCGAATCCCAGCTCACGCGGCGCCTGCGCGACGCGCTGCACCAGGGTCTGGCGCATCTGCAGTATGGCCAGGTGGTGTTGGCGTCGATCGGCAGCACGGCGCCGTTCGTGGGCCTGTTCGGCACCGTCTGGGCCATCTACCACGCGCTCATCGGCATGGCCGCCGCGGGCGGCATCACCATCGACAAGGTCAGCGGCCCGATCGGCGAGGCGCTGATCATGACCGCCGCCGGCATCGCGGTGGCGGTGCCCGCGGTGCTGGCCTTCAATGTCTTCGGCAAGTCGGTGGCGCGCTGCGAAGGCGAGCTCGAAGGCTTTGCCCACGATCTGCGCGAGATGGTCCTGGACCTCACCTCACGGCGCTGACCATGGCATTCGGCCGCCTGGAGCGCAACCCCGGCTCGCAGCCCATGAGCGACATCAACATGACGCCGCTGATCGACGTCATGCTGGTGTTGCTGGTGATCTTCATCATCACCGCACCGCTGCTGACCAGCAGCCTCAAGCTCGACCTGCCCAAGGCCGAGTCGGCCAGCGCCAGCGACGCGCCGGCCTTCGTCGCGCTGGCCATCGACAGCGAGGGCCGGCTCTTCCTGGGCGAACAGCCGCTGGCCCCGGCGCAGGCGCGCGAACTCATCACCACCCGCGTGCGCGAAGCCGCCCGCCGCGACCCGGCCACCGAGGTGCAGTTGCGTGCCGACAGTCGCGTCGCCTATGGCCGCGTGGCCGAACTCATCGCCTGGGTGCAAGAGGCCGGCCTGACCCGCATAGGCCTTGTGACGGAGGCCGCGGGAAGGTAGGCGTCCCTACAATCGCCGCATGAACGACAAATACGCCCCCGCCGAGGTCGAATCCGCCGCCCAGGCGCACTGGCAGGCCACCCAGGCCCACCGCGTCACCGAAGACGCGTCGCGGCCCAAGTTCTACGCCTGCAGCATGCTGCCCTACCCCAGCGGCAAGCTGCACATGGGGCACGTGCGCAACTACACCATCGGCGACATGATGGGCCGCCATCTGCGCATGAAGGGCCTCAACGTGCTCATGCCCATGGGCTGGGACGCCTTCGGCCTGCCGGCCGAAAACGCGGCCATGGACAACCAGGTGCCGCCGGCGCAATGGACGCGCGCCAACATCGCCGACATGAAGAGCCAGATGCAGCCGCTGGGCCTGGCCTTCGACTGGAGCCGCGAGCTCGCCACCTGCGACCCGAGCTACTACAAGTGGAACCAGTGGTTCTTCCTCCGGATGCTCGCCAAGGGCATTGCCTACAAGAAGACCCAGATCGTCAACTGGGATCCGGTCGACCAGACCGTGCTGGCCAACGAGCAGGTCGTCGACGGGCGCGGCTGGCGCAGCAACGCGATCGTCGAGAAGCGCGAGATCCCGGGCTACTACCTGGCCATCACGCAATACGCCGAGGAGCTGTTGGCCGGCGTCAACGACACCACCCACCCGCACGTCCTCGAAGGCTGGCCCGAGCGCGTGCGCCTGATGCAGGAGCACTGGATCGGCAAGAGCGAAGGCGTGCGCTTCGCCTTCACGCACGACATCCGCGCTGCCGTTGGGGCACTGATCCAGGACGGCCGCCTGTACGTCTTCACGACGCGCGCCGACACCATCAAGGGCGTGACCTTCTGCGCCGTGGCGCCCGAGCACCCGCTGGCCGCGCACGCAGCCCGCGGCAACGCGAAGCTGGCGGCCTTCATCGACGAGTGCAAGAAGGGCGGCACCACCGAGGCCGAACTCGCGCTGCGGGACAAGGTGGGCCAGCCCACCGGCCTGGTGGTCACGCACCCGCTGACTGGCGCGGCGGTGCCGCTGTGGGTGGGCAACTACGTGCTGATCGGCTATGGCGACGGCGCGGTGATGGGCGTGCCGGCGCACGACGAGCGCGACTTCGCCTTTGCCAAGAAGTACGGCATCGACATCCTGCAGGTGGTGCACGTCGACGGCGAGCACTTCAGCTACGAGCACTGGCAGGACTGGTACGCCGACAAGCAAAACGGCATCACCGTCAATTCCGGCAACTACAGCGGCCTGAGCTACAAGCAGGCCGTCGACGCCATCGCCGCCACGCTCGCCGGCAAGGGCCTGGGCGACAAGAAGACGACCTGGCGCCTGCGCGACTGGGGCATCAGCCGCCAGCGCTACTGGGGCACGCCGATCCCGATCATCCACTGCGACGGCAGCCGTGAGCCGGGCCGCCAGCGTCCCGGGTGCGGCTCGGTCCCGGTGCCCGAGAAGGACCTGCCGGTGCTATTGCCCGAAGACCTGGTGCCCGACGGCAGCGGCAACCCGCTGAACAAGTGCGCCGCCTTCCTCAACGTCGCCTGTCCGCAGTGCGGTCAGCCCGCGCGGCGCGAGACCGACACCATGGACACCTTCGTCGACAGCGCCTGGTACTACATGCGCTACTGCTGCCCGGGCAGCGACGAGTCCATGGTCGACGGGCGCAACGACTACTGGATGCCGATGGACCAGTACATCGGCGGTATCGAGCACGCCGTGCTGCACTTGCTTTACGCCCGCTTTTGGACCAAGGCGATGCGCGACATCGGCCTCGTCCACTTCAGCGAGCCCTTCACCAAGCTCTTCACGCAGGGCATGCTGCTCAACGAAAGCTACTACCGCGAGGAAGACGGCGGCAAGACGCGCTGGTTCTACCCCAGCGAGGTCGAGCTGCTGTACGACGACAAGGGCCACCCCAGCGGCGCCAGGGCCGTGGCCGACGGCCTGCCGGTGTCGCTGGGCGGCATCGAGAAGATGTCCAAGAGCAAGAACAACGTCGTCGAGCCCAAGGACATCATCGCCAAGTTCGGCGCCGACACGGCGCGCGTGTTCACGATGTTCGCCGGCCCGCCCGACCAGAGCGCGGCCTGGTCCGACAGCGGTGCCGAAGGCGCCTTCCGCTTCCTGCGCCGCCTGTGGGCCAGCGGCGTGCGCGTGCAGCCGCGGCTGGCGGCGGCGGCCGCGTCCTGCAGCGGCGGTTCGGCCGCCGCGGCGGCGCTGCGACGTGACGTGCACCTGCTGCTGCGCCAGGTCAGCCACGACTACGACCGCATGCAATACAACACCGTGGTCTCGGGCGCGATGAAGATGCTCAATGCCATCGACGATGCGCCCCTGGCCGACACGCCGGCCGATGCTGCGGCGCTGCAGGAAAGCATGAGCCTGTTGCTGCGCACGCTGTACCCCGTGGCGCCCCACATCACGCACGCGCTGTGGCGCGAACTCGGCTTCGAAGCGGTGCACGGCGACATCATCACCGCGTCCTGGCCCGTCGTCGACGAAGCAGCGCTGCAGCAGGACGAGGTCGAGCTCATGCTGCAGGTCAATGGCAAGCTGCGCGGTGCGGTCCGCGTCGCCGCCGAAGCCCAGCACGCCACCATCGAGGCCGCGGCGCTGGCATCGCCCGCGTTCTTGCGCTTTGCCCAGGGCCGGCCGGTCAAAAAGGTGATCGTGGTGCCGGGCCGCCTGGTCAATGTGGTCGTCTAGACCGAGCCCGGAAGGCCACAGTCCTGAGGACTGTTGCTGCCCGGCGAGGGCCGGGGCGTCCTCGGCCCGGCGCCGCGCCATCGTGTCCGGCGCCGGCACGCTGCTGCTGGCCGCTTGCGGCTTCGAGCTGCGCCAGCCGGCGCGGCTGAGTTTCGGCAGCATCGCGCTGAGCGGCTTTGCGCGCCGCTCGCCGCTGGAGGCTGAACTCAGGCGCCGGCTGCTGCAGCAGATCCAGGTGCTCGAGTCGCCGGACAAGGCCGACGTCGTGCTGCAGGCCATCGACGACCTGCGCGAGAAGAGCGTCGTCGCCTCCACCGCGGCGGCGCAAGTGCGCGAGCTGCAGTTGCGGCTGAAGTTCAACTTCCGCGCCCGCACGCCGGGCGGGCGCGAGCTGATCCCGCGCGCCGAGCTGCTGGTCTCGCGCGACCTGAGCTACCGCGAGACCGCGGCGCTGGCCAAAGAGGCCGAAGAGGCCGAGCTCTACCGCGAGATGCAGTCCGACGTTGTGGCGCAGGTCCTGCGGCGGCTGGCCGCGGTCACGGTGTAGGCGCGATGCAGTTGCGCCCCGAGCAGCTCGACACCGCGCTGGCGCGCGGGCTGCGGTCGCTGTACACGATCCACGGCGACGAGCCGCTGCTGGCCCAGGAAGCCGGCGACGCCATCCGCGCCGCGGCGCGCGCCGCCGGCTACACCGAGCGCCAGGTCTTCACCGTCAGCGGCGCCCACTTCGACTGGAGCGGCGTGCTCGGCGCAGCGCAGGCCATGAGCCTGTTTGCCGAGCGCCAGCTGATCGAGATCCGCATCCCCGGCGGCAAGCCGGGCAAGGACGGCTCCGAGGCGCTGCAGCGCTATTGCCAGCGCCTGCCGCAGGACGTGCTCACGCTCGTCACCTTGCCCCGGCTCGACTTCCAGCAAAGCAAGGCGGCCTGGTTCAACGCGCTCGATGCCGCCGGGGTCACGCTGCGCGTGGAGACACTGCCGCGCCATGCGCTGCCGGCCTGGCTGGCGCAGCGCCTGGCGCTGCAGCAGCAGCGCGTGAAGGAAGGCGACGAAGGCCAGCGCACGCTGGCGTTCTTTGCCGACCGCGTCGAAGGCAACCTGCTGGCCGCCCACCAGGAGCTGCAGAAACTGGCGCTGCTGCACCCCGCGGGCGAGCTCGGCTTCGAGCAGGTGGAAGCGGCCGTGCTCAACGTCGCGCGCTACGACGTGGGCAAGCTCGCCGAAGCGGTCTGGACCGGCCAGACGGCGCGCGCGCTGCGCGTCCTGGCCGGCCTGCAGGCCGAGGGCGAGGCGCCGGTGCTGGTGCACTGGACGCTGGCCGAGGACATCCGCGCGCTGGCCCGCGCCCGTGCTGCGCTGGCCGGCGGCAAGCCGCTGCCGCTGGCGCTGAAGGACGCGCGGGTGTGGGGCGTCAAGGAAAAGCTCTTCGAACGCGTGCTGCCGCTGCTGGCCGACCACCAGGTGGCGCAACTGCTCGACGCCGCCAGCATCTGCGACGGCATCGTCAAGGGCCTAAAGCACCCCGATTGGCCGCACGAGCCCTGGGAAGCGCTGCGGCGCTGGGTGCTCGGCATGCTGCAAGTCAGCGCCGCGCAAGGGCGCACGCGACCGCGGCTGGCACTGCACGCCTGAGCGGC
>JANMVM010000450.1:0-7990 GCA_031392695.1 Rubrivivax sp. | reverse complement strand
GACATTCCTGGCGCAGGGCACACTTGGCGGCTGCAACGACACTCGGCGCGCTGACAGAAGGCCGGCCAAGAAGGAAGTAGATCCTCCAAGAAAGAAAAAAGGCCCCGCAGTGCGGGGCCTTCAGTGTGACGAGATCTAACTCAGGCACGACGACGCAGAACCGCGCCTGCAGCCAGAAGGCCCAAAGCAGCCAAAGCCAGGGAGCCAGGTTCCGGAACCTTTGTCGAGATGTTGCCGGAGTAGAAGTCGCCTGTTGCGCCAGCAATGACGGTGCCCTTCACCTCCACTGCGTACCAGCCGACCGGAAGTTGCAGGTTGGTAATACGCAATTGACTGGAAGGACCGTTGGATCCAATCAACGCGCCGAGCGTGCCAGTGCTGCCGCAGAAGCCAGCCACGATCCCTTGTGCGCCGCCGAACGGGAAGGAGATGTTTGAACAACTGCTACCCAAACCCGTGCCAACGCTCAGACCGCTGGTGGCGAAGACCTTGACCGAAAAGGCCGAAACGTCAGCGCCAGGATTGAAGGTCGCGTCCCACTCGCCGGAGCCGCCCGGGTTCACTTGGAAGACCCAGTAGTCGGTGAAGACGCCACCGCCCAAACCACCGTGCGTGAACGAGCCACGATCACCGTTGGTTGATGTCGGAAGACCGGAGTTCGGGTTATACGAACCGAGATACGACGCGGCGTTGACGCCCCCGTTCCCCATGGCATCCCCGGTGAAGCGGTAGGCGCAACCCGAGCAAATCTGTGCCGCGCTGGCTGCACCGGAACCCAGCAGACCAGCAGCCAGGGCCGCCGCCAAGGTCACTTTCTTGAGCATATTCATGATCTCACCTTTGAAAAGAGTTGGCGGTGTTCGCCGCGACTTGAACTGTCTGAGGCACTTTGCAGGACTCATTCAACCTCACGCCCATAGGTTAGCAAGCTCTGGTCCAGGTGAAGAAAGTTATTATTTATCAAAGACTTGGGTGTTTTAGAGATCTTCGGCATGGCAGAACTGTCAAATTTTTCGACGCTTGAGCCTGATCGGATGACTGGTGCACAGAGTGAACACACGGCCGGCATCACACCGTGACATCTGGCGATTGCTTTAGGTTCAGCGACGACGCAACTCGGCCATAAGCTTGCGAGCAGCGGGGTATTTCGGGCTGGACTTTCCGCGATCGACGATCGCCTGCAGTTCAGCCATGGCGCTTGCCGGGTCGCCAGAGGCTATGTAGACCTGTGCCAGCGACAGCTGCAATGGGCTCGGGTCGGTGGCGCGGCTGATGGCTTGGCGCAGTGCAGCGATTGCTTTGGGATAGTCCTTTTTGCTGAGGTGGATTTGCGCCAGCGTGTCCAGTACTTCGGTACGGTTCGGCTGGATCACCAAAGCGCGCTGCGCGTACTCCAGCGCCTTGGGATCATTGCGCTGCAGCAACGCCAGCGCCCCGTTGTTGAGCGCGGCGACATGGTTGGGGTCAACCAGCAAGGCTCGCTCATAGAGGCCTAGCGCGGCGTCCGCATTCTTGGCGTCCAACTCGACGTCACCCAGATAGGCAAGGAACTGGGTGTCCTTGGGATGCTGCTTCAGCCAATCGCCCGCAAACTCCTTGGCGCCGTCTTTGTCGCCGCCACGAAGCAGTTCTTCGTGCAGGCGCACAGGCGCTACCTGAGGATTGCCTTTACTGACGCCCGCCCGCAATGCCGCGACCGCAGCAGGCCGGTGGTTCTGGGCCAACTCCGTCTGCGCCTCCAAGAGGAAGCCTGCGGCCTCGTCCGGGTACATCCGTTGGAGGCCACGGGCAACCGTTGTAGCTTCGCCATAACGGCGCCGCCGGATGGCGATGTCCGCGGCCATGCGTTGAGCATCGATGTAAGAAGGGTCCAACGCAACCAGCCGCTGAATCACCTTTGCCGCCGACTCGGTGTCGTTGGCAGCCAGCAGCGTCGTCGCCAGGCCCATGTAACCGGCTGGTGACCGTGGCGCCACCTTGATGAGGTCGGCAAACGTGCTGTTGGCCTGGTTGACGCTGCCTGCCGCCAGCTGGATGCGCCCTGTCAGGTCCATCAGCGGCACGTTGTCCGGAATGGACTTGGTCGCTGTCTGCGCCGCCAGCATGGCCGCCTGGAAGTCGCCGGCGTAGAAATGGCGCATCAGCAACGTCATCCAGGCGTTCAGGTTCAGTGGATCGGCCTTGGTGGCCCTTTCTAGCAGTTCCAGGACTTCGGCGGACGTGGCGCCGGTTTGCACCGAAAGGCTGGCCAGCATCGTCAGCACCTGGCTGTTGTTGCGGTCGCTGGCCAGCGCGGCAATCAAACGCTGGCGTGCCAGTTCGGCTTTGCCTTCCTTGACATCCAGCGCCGTCAGCTGTGCGAGCGCCGGTGCGTAAGTCTTGTCGCGCAAGAGGGCATCCTCAAAGGCCTTGCGCGCGCCAGGAAGGTCGTCGAGCATCTTCAAAGCCTGGCCCCGAAGCTCCGGGCCAGCCGGGTTTTGAGGAGCCTTTTGCTCAAGCTTGGCAATGGCAATGCGCGCTTCCTTGGCCTCTTTGCGGGCCAGCCTGGCGCTGATAACGCGGAAGTCCGCCTCCGTCGACGCGCTGGACTCGGATATTTGCTGCAGTTCGCGCAACGCGCCCTCGACTTCCGACTGCCGGCTCATCCGTGCGGCAGCCAGCGCCGTGCGGACGCCCGCATCGGTCGGCTTCTGCTTGGCAGCCCGATTGAACAACGCGTCCGCGCCGGCGGCATCACCTTGCAGCAGTTTGGCTTGCGCAGCCACCACCAGCACGCCCGCCGTGACGCCTGCGCCCTCCAGCAGGGGTGAAAGGGCAGCGGTCGCCTTGTCGGGCCTGTTCAGTTGCAACTGCGACTGGGCCAGGTAGTAGCGAGCCGTGTGCTCGGTGGGCGCCAGGCTGACGGCGCGGGCAAATTGCGCCTCGGCCTGAATCGGCGCCACCAGCTTCAACTCGTTCAAGCCCGAGGCAATCAGGGTGGGCACGTTCTCGGGCGCCAGGTTGAGCAGAGCGGCGAATTGCGGGCGCGCGGCAGCGTAGTTGCCTTCGAGATGGTTGAGGCGCGCCTCCACATAGAGCGTGTTCGGGTTGCGTGGCCATGCCTTTGCCAGACGAACCAGCGCCTCTCGAGTCGCCTTCAGGTCTTCGCGAGTCATCTGGATGATAGCCACCGAGTAAAGCGCTTCCAACTGTTTGGGATTGATCTGGATCGCGCGCTCGTAGGCAGCCATCGCCTTGTCTAGGTTGTCGGTGTTTTGATGCAGGACGCCCTTAAACGCCCAGGCGTCGTCAAAGTTGGCGGAATCCTTTAACAAGGCCTCGACCATGGCCATCGCTTCGGCGGGCTGGCGTTCGACGACCTTGATGCGGGCCGAGGTCAGGCGCAACGGCGCCGACGCGGGAGCCAGCTTCAGAGCGGCGTCCACAACCTCGCGAGCCTTCTCGGGCCGCTTCATCTCCACGTGAGCCAACGCGAGCGTGCTGGCGAGTTCTGCGGCCGCCGCCGGCAACGTCAGTTTGGTGGCGCCGAACTGGTCGATCAGCAGCCGGTCTTTACCCATCGATTGCAACGCCTGTGCCAGGAGCGGCACCACCCGGTTGTCGTCGATCTTCAGCTCGCGCGCGCGGCGCAACTCGATCACGGCGTTGTTGGAGTCGCCCACTGAGAGCAGCGCTTCGCCCATCAACATCCGGGCTTCGGCGTTGTTGGGCTCCTTGGCCAGATGATTCTTCAGGTGGACAGTTGCCGTGGCCGAGTCCCTGGCCTGGATCGCGGCCTTGGCCAAGGCCATGTGGTCCTCGGTCGATCTGTTGCAAGCCCCAAGCAGCGAGAGCAGCGGAAGAGTCAATGCCAGAAGGACGTGACGGCTGTAGGTTAGCTTTTCCAAAGCGGCTCCGTGGCGAGTGTGCAAATGCTGCAGCCGGGGAGCATCTCACGACTCGCTCTGGTGGGCTCCGCAGCGTATGATTTTGGCGAGCAAGAATGCAGCTCAGAGGCATTTTCCTACTCCACGCAACCTGAGGCCGGGCCCGTATCCTCGTGCCGACCTTCGCCTCCGAACGCCACCCGCTGGCCGGGTAATCGTGAAAAAAGATCGGAAGCACCCAGCCGCCGGGGGCCAAGGTTCGATCGGTGATTCAGACCTGTGCAATCATTCCGCTTTGAACTGCGCCAGCCGCACGTCATAGTCTTCGGCAGGGTCGGTGGGTACCGTGCCCGCAGCCGACCCTCTCGCGAACGGGCGTCTACGCTGCAGCGACCACTTGGAGCCGATCTTGTACTTCCAAACCCTTGCGAACCGGTTGAATCCCTTCTCTTGGCAGGCGCTGGTCTTGCTGGCCTGTGCGCTGTCGGGTTGCTCTTCGTTCGGGCCGTCGTTGCCGGCTGCCCCTGCAAGCGCCCAGTCGGCCGACTACAGCTACATCATCGGCGCTGGCGACAACCTCAACATCATCGTCTGGCGCAACCCCGAGCTGTCGCTCTCGGTGCCGGTGCGGCCCGACGGCAAGGTCTCGGCGCCGCTCGTCGACGAACTCATGGCCCAGGGCAAGACACCGCCCGAACTGGCGCGCGACATTGAGAAAAAGCTGTCCACCTACGTTCGCGACCCCGTCGTCACGGTCATCGTGACCGGTTTCGTCGGCCCCTACAGTGAGCAGATCCGCGTCGTGGGTGAGGCGGCGCGGCCGCTGTTCCTGCCCTACAAGCAGAAGATGTCGCTGCTGGACGTGATGATCGCCGTCGGCGGGCTCACCGACTTCGCCGATGGCAACCGCGCCATCATCCAGCGCACGTCTGATGGCAACAAGCAGTACACCGTGCGCCTGAAGGACCTCATCAAGCGCGGTGATCTGACGGCCAACGTCGAGATGCGCCCGGGCGACATCCTGATCATTCCGCAGAGCTTCTTCTAGCCCCGGCAGGCCCTGCTTTTCTCGGGCCTCGGGGGCAGTGTCCCCTGTAGCCTCACCGCACTGCCGACACCTGGCCGCTCACCCGCATGCAAGAAATCGTCCAACAGATCCTGATCGCGCTTCGCGGCATGTGGAAGTTCCGCTGGCCCGGCTTGGTCGTGGCCTGGATCACGGCGGTGGTGGGCGTGGTGGGGGTCTGGAAGATCCCCGATCAGTTCGAGGCTTCGGCCCGCATCTTCGTCGACACCGATTCGATCCTCAAGCCGCTGATGAGCGGTTTGGCGGTGCAGCCCAATGTCGAGCAGCAGATCGGCATGCTCAGCCGCACGCTGATCAGCCGGCCCAACATCGAAAAACTGATCCGCATGGCCGACCTGGACTTGAAGAGCCAATCCAAGGGCGACCAGGAAGCACTGATCGAAAAGCTCACCAAGGGCATCGAGATCAAGGTGGCGGGCGGCAACAACCTCTACACCATGGGCTACCGTGATTCGGAGCAGGACCGCGCCAAGCGGGTGATCCAGTCGATGGTCTCGATCTTCGTCGAATCGGGCCTCGGCGCCAGTCGCAAGGACACCGATTCCGCCAAGACCTTCCTCAACGAGCAGATCAAGACCTTCGAGGCCAAGCTCGAAGAGGCCGAAGCCCGGGTGAAAGAATTCCGCCTGAGGAACCTCGATCGCCAAAGCGCCGACGGCAAAGACGTGGCCACGCGATTGTCTGAGATCTCCGGCCAATTGGAAGGCGCGCGACTGCAACTGCGCGAGGCGGAGCGGGCGCGAGACGCAGCCAAACGTCAGCTGGCTGAAGCCCGAGGTCAAGCCCCGAGCAGCGCGCTGCCCAATCTGCTCGGCGGGCCGCGAACGGCCGCAGAGCCTGCCTCATTTCCCACACCTGAAATTGATGCACGTATCGATGCGCAAAAGCGATCATTGGATGCCCTACTTCAGCGCTACACGGATCAGCATCCTGATGTGGTCGGCACCAAGAGATTGTTGGCTGACCTCGAAGAACAAAAGCGCAAGGAAATACAGGAGCTCCAACGCCGGGCGGCTGCACAGCCTGCCCCGGCTCCGCCGAGCGGCAACAATGAGAGCCTGGCAGCGCAGGAACTCAACCGCATGCTGGCGACCGCTGAAGTTCAAGTCGCCTCGATTCAAGCGCGAGTTGAGGAGTTTGCAAGCCGCTACGCCCAGGTCAAGGAGTCTCTGAAGACAGCACCCCAAGTCGAAGCCGAGGCGGCGCAACTCAACCGCGACTACGCCATCACCAAGAAGGGCTACGAAGACCTGGTCAGCCGGCGCCAGTCCGCCGTCATGTCGGGTGACCTGGACGTGGCTTCCGGCGTGGCCGAGTTCCGACTCATCGACCCGCCGCGCGTGGCGCCCAAGCCGGTGTCGCCGAACCGCCTGCTGCTGCTGCCGATGGTGCTGCTGGCCTCGCTGGGCATGGGACTGTTCTTTGCCTTCGCGGCCAGCCAGATGCGGCCGACCTTCTCCAATGCCGAGTCCCTGCGCCTGGAGACCGGCCTGCCCCTGCTGGGCGTCGTGACCATGCTCACCACCGACGACGACCGGCGCCACGACCGCTTGAGCCTGTTCCGCTTCGTCGCCGCCTCGGGCGGCCTGGTGGGCTTGTTCGCCGCCGGGCTGATCACCATGTCCCTGATGTCACGGTTCGGAGGCTAAGACCATGAGCAGCCTCATTGAACAAGCCGCGCAGCGCCTGGAGCAACTGCGCCAGGCCGGGATCGAAATCCCGGAGCTGGAGCCCGTGCCGCCCGCCCGGCCGGGGCCGTTCGAGCAATCCCAGTCGCCGCCCTACCTGGCGCCAGCGGCGCAACCGCAGCCAGTTCAACCTGCTCAGCAGCCGCGGCCTCACGTCGGCCACGCCGACAACGCCAGCGGCGAACTGTTCTCCAAGTCACGCAAGGTCGATCTGGACTTGACCCAGATCGCCACCACCGGCGTCGTCACCCCCAACGCGCCGCGTTCGCACATGGCCGACCAGTACCGCGTCATCAAGCGGCCGCTGATCGCCAATGCCATGGGGCGCGGCGCTGCCACGGTCAAGCATGGCAACCTGATCATGATCACCAGCGCGCTGCCCGGTGAAGGCAAGAGCTTCACCTCGATCAATCTGGCGATGAGCATCGCGGCCGAGCTCGACCACACCGTGATGCTGGTGGACGCCGACGTCGCGCGGCCGTCGATCCTGCGCATGCTCGGCCTGCCGCAGGGCCCGGGCCTGCTGGAACTGCTCGAAGGCAAGGCCGACATGGCCAGCGTGCTGATGCGCACCAACGTCGACAAGTTGACCCTGTTGCCCAGCGGCTCGCCACACCCGCGCGCCACCGAGCTCCTGGCCAGCGACGCCATGACGCAGCTGCTCGACGACATGGCCACACGCTACCCCGATCGCATCATCATTTTTGATTCGCCGCCGCTGCTGCTGACCACCGAGTCTCGCGTGCTGGCCACCCACATGGGCCAGGTCGTGGTGGTGGTGCATGCCGACCGCACGCTGCAGAACACGGTCAAGCAGGCGCTGGCGACGATCGAATCCTGTCCTGTCAAGTTGATGGTGCTGAACAAGGCCCGCAGTGGTGCCGGTGGCGCTTATGGCGACGGCTACGGCTATGGCTACGGTTATGGCTACGGCTATGGCTATGGCTACGGCTATGGCTACGGCCAAGGCAAGAACGCGCAAGCCGCGCCCGGCGCTGCCCCGCCCGGCATGGAAGCCCCA
The DNA here is from genome assembly GCA_031392695.1 of Rubrivivax sp. Classification (GTDB taxonomy): domain Bacteria; phylum Pseudomonadota; class Gammaproteobacteria; order Burkholderiales; family Burkholderiaceae_C; genus Rubrivivax. The sequence goes on along the minus strand of JANMVM010000450.1, from coordinate 328 downwards.
GCCGATCAGGCCGCTGTCGCCCAGCAGCGCGGCCCCTGATCGCGCTCGCGATGGAATCCCGTGAGTTGCGTGCCCATCGCGTCAGGCCTGGGCCCCGCCCTTGGACGCCAGGCCTGCGCCATGGCGTGCTGCTGGGCTGCCTGATCGGCCTGGGCGCGCAGGCCCAGGACGGGGCCGGCCGCTCGACGAACCTGAGCGCCAGCGTCGAGACCAGTCTCACCTACGCCATCGACAGCCGCAAGGGCGGCATCCAGGGCGGGGACTTCGTCTCCGAACTGCGCCCGGGGCTGCAGATCAGCAGCCGTTCGGGGCGAGTCGTGGGTTCGCT
>JANMVM010000414.1:0-1995 GCA_031392695.1 Rubrivivax sp. | reverse complement strand
CGCCCCACAGGATCAGCGTCGGCAGCTTGAGCGTGGCGATGCGTTCGGCGTGCTCGCCGTTGACCATGCCCTGTAGGCGCAGGGCCAGCGCGCGCCGGTTGCCGGTGCGCAGCGTGAGCTCGAAGTAGCGGTCGACGAGGGCACTCGTGACCTTGGCCGGGTCACCATAAACACTGTGCACGCTTTGCTCGACCAGCGACCGGGGCAGGGCCCATTCGCTGATGCGGTTGAGCACCGGCACGCGCGCCAGCCGGAACCCGAGCGGCATCTGCAGCGGCGTGTTGGCCGGCCCCCCGGCGTCGACCAGCACCAGGGCCGCCACGCGTGCCGGTGCCGCGTAGGCGGTGCGCCAGGCGACTTCGCCGCCGAGCGAATTGCCGCCGAGCACGACGCGGTCGATCTTGAGCGCGTCCAGCAGGTCGATCACGAATCTCGCGTAGGTGTCGCCGCGGTAGTCGTCGGGCGCGTACTGCCCGGCAAAGGGGCCGGTGAGGCCGAAGCCGGGCAGGTCGAAGGTGACGACGCGGCGCTGTGTCCTGAGCGCACGCACCCAGCCTTCCCAGGTGTGCAGGCTGGCCGAGGTGCCGTGGACCAGCACGATCGGCAAGGGATCGTCGCGCGGGCCCTCGTCGCGCAGGTGCACGAGCTGGCCCTTGATCTCGACGAAGTCCGAAGGCGGCGGCGCCCAGCGCGCCACCAGCGTCTCGACCGCGCGGTCGGGCGCGCGTGCCAGCGCCAGCGCCAGCGCCGTCAGCATGAGCAGCACGCCGACGATGCGAACGATGAAGCCCATCAGGTGGCCACGCCCTGCAACTGCTCGTCCAGCGCCAGCCGTTCGTCGAACACGAAACAGCGGCCGCGCCAGTGCGGCGCGCCGGGCGCGGCCTCGAAGTAGCGCAGGATGCCGCCGTCGAGCTGGAGCACGTTCTGGATGCCGGCCTGCTGCATCCACAGCACCGCCTTTTCGCAGCGGATGCCGCCCGTGCAGTAGCTGACCACCGTCTTGCCCTGCAGTGCTGCGCCGTGCTCTTGCAGCGCGGCCGGGAAGTCGCTGAAGCGCGCCAGGCGCCAGTCGAGCGCGCCTTCGAAGGCGCCCGCGTCGACCTCGAAACCGTTGCGCGTGTCGAGCAGGAGCAGCGGCCGTCCCGCGTCGCAGTGGCCGGCATCGAGCCAGCGTGCCAGCGTCGCGCCGTCCACGGCCGGCGCGCGGCCGGCGTGAGGGCGCACGCCGCTTTCGTTCATGCGGATGATCTCGCGCTTGAGCTTGACGCGCAGGCGCTGAAAGGGCATCGCCGCGGTGCGGTGCTGCTTGAGCTCGGGCGCGGCAAAGCGCGCATCCGCGCCCAGCGCGTCGAGCCAGCCCTGCAGCGCCAGCGGCTCGCCGGCGAGCGTGAAGTTGATGCCTTCGCCCGCTAGCACCAGCGTGCCCTTCAGACCTGCCGCCCGGGCGCTGGCAAACAGGCGCTCGCGCAGCGTGGCGCCGTCGTCGAGTTCGACAAAACGGTAGGCGGCGGCGACGGCAATGGGACTCACGCGCGGCATTCTAGGCATCGGCCTCGGCCTCGGCCCCGGCCCCGATCCCTAGAATGCCGCCATGTCCTTCATCCACCTGCGCACCCACACCGAGTACTCCGTCGTCGACGGCATGTTGCGCATCGACGCCGCCGCCGCCGCGGCGCGCGCCGACGGCCAGGGCGCGCTGGCCATCACCGACCTCAACAACCTCTTCGGCACCATCAAGTTTTACAGCGCTTGTCGCAGCCAGGGCGTCAAGCCGCTGATCGGCGTCGACGTGCTGATGGAGCCCAACGGCGGCGCCCCGGGGGGCGCCCGCCAGGCCAGCCGGCTGCTGCTGCTGGTGCAGGACAACCAGGGCTACCTCACCGGCTGCGAACTGCTGGCGCGCGGCTGGGTCACCACCGCGCAGCGCGCCCAGGCCTGGATCAAGTGGGAATGGCTGGCCGAGTTCGGCGCCGGCCTGATCGCGCTGTCGGG
>JANMVM010000343.1:0-10556 GCA_031392695.1 Rubrivivax sp. | reverse complement strand
GCGCTGGCAAGCGAGCCCACCGACTTCATCGACGGCCTGCACACGGTGGCCGCCAACGGCGACGCCGACGCGCAGATCGGCATCGCCGTGCTCGTCTACACCGCCAACCAATCGATGGCGCGCCGCGCGCTCGTCAACGCTGACGGCGAAATGCTGATCGTGCCGCAGCAGGGGCGCCTGGTCGTCACCACCGAGCTGGGGGTGCTGGACGTGCGGCCGGGCGAGATCGTGGTGCTGCCGCGCGGCCTGGCCTTCAAGGTCGCCTTGCCCGACGGCGCCAGCCGCGGCTACGTGGCCGAGAACTACGGCGCGCCCTTTCGCCTGCCCGAACTCGGCCCCATCGGCAGCAACGGGTTGGCCAACCCGCGCGACTTCCTGGCCCCGGTGGCGGCCTGCGAAGACACGCCCGGCGCCTACGAACTGGTCAAGAAGTTCGGCGGCCGGCTGTGGCGCACCAAGCAGCCCGCCACGCCCTTCAACGTCGTGGCCTGGCACGGCAACCTGGCGCCGGTGAAGTACGACACGGCGCACTTCATGACCATCGGCAGCATCAGCTTCGACCACCCCGACCCCAGCATCTTCACCGTGCTCACGAGCCCGAGCGACACACCCGGCACCGCCAACTGCGATTTCGTGATCTTCCCGCCGCGCTGGCTGGTGGCCGAGGACACCTTCCGCCCGCCCTGGTACCACCGCAACCTGATGAGCGAATTCATGGGCCTGGTGCATGGCCAGTACGACGCCAAGCCCGAGGGCTTCAAACCCGGCGGCGCCAGCCTGCACAACGCGATGGTGCCGCACGGCCCCGACACCGAGGCCTTCGCCAAGGCCAGCCACGCGCCGCTGGCGCCGCACAAGCTCGACGACACGCTGGCCTTCATGTTCGAAAGCCGCTACCGTCTGGTGCCCACGGCCTGGGCGATGGCGGGTGGCGCACTGGATGCGGGTTATGCCGCCTGCTGGGCCGGCTTGCAGGACACCTTCAGACCATGAAATCCCTGGACGTCACCCACGCCCCCGCGATCGTCAGCTGGGTCGAATCGGCGAATGCGCGCGACACCGACTTCCCGCCGCAGAACCTGCCCTACGCGCGCTTCCGACGCCAGGGCAGCGACGAGCCGCTGCGCGTCGGCGTGGCCATCGGCGACCAGATCCTCGACCTGCGCCTGGCCGCCGAACTCTGCCCCTGGAGCGACGCCGTGGTGCCGCTGCTGCAGCCCCTGGCCGCGGGCGACCTGGCGGCCTTCATGGCGGCCGGCCGGCCGGCCTGGAAGCGGATGCGCGCGGCGCTGTCCGAAGCCCTCACCGAAGGCAGCATCCAGGGCCCGTTTCTCGACACCTGCCTGGTGCCGCAGGCCGACGCGCAGTTGGTGCTGCCCTGCGCCATCGGCGACTACACCGACTTCTACACGAGCATCCACCACGCCACCACGGTGGGCCGGATGTTCAGGCCCGACAACCCGCTGCTGCCCAACTACCAGTGGGTGCCGATCGGCTATCACGGCCGCAGCTCGTCGATCGTGATCAGCGGCCAGGGGCTGCACCGGCCGCTGGGCCAGATCAAGACTCTCGACGTGGCCGAGCCGGCGCTGCGGCCGAGCCGGCGCCTGGACTACGAGCTCGAGCTCGGCGCGCTGGTGGCGCACGGCAACGAGTTGGGCAGCCGCATCGGCATCGACAAGGCCGAAGACCACCTCTTCGGCCTGGTGCTGTTCAACGACTGGAGCGCGCGCGACATCCAGCCCTGGGAGTACCAGCCGCTGGGGCCGTTCCTGTGCAAGAACTTCGGCAGCACGATCTCGCCCTGGGTGGTGACGATGGAGGCGCTGGCGCCCTTCCGCCAGCCCTTCACGCGGCCGGCCGGGCACCCGCAGCCGCTGCCCTACCTGGACGGCGCACACAACCGCCAGGCTGGCGCCATCGGCATCGAGCTCGAGGTCTGGCTGCAGACGGCGCAGATGCGCCAGGCCCGGCACGGCGGTGACCGGCTGGCGCACAGCAACTACGCCAGCGCCGCCTACTGGACGCTGGCGCAGCTGGTGGCGCACCACACGGTGGGGGGCTGCAACCTGCGCACTGGCGACCTGCTGGGCACCGGCACGCTGTCGGGGCCGGGGCCGGGGCAGGGCGGCTCGATGCTCGAGCTCAGCGCCGCCGGCAAGCAGCCGCTCACGCTGAGCAGTGGCGAGCAGCGCGCATTTCTGGAAGACGGCGACACCGTCATCCTGCGCGGCGCCTGCATGGCCGAGGGCGCAAGGCGCATCGGTTTCGGTGAGTGCCGGGGCACGGTGCTGCCGGCAGTCTGATCGCCGCGCCGGTCACGGCCTTGCGGCCAGTCGGACTCAGGCCAGCAAGGCCGGCAGTACGCCAGCCGCGGTGCCGCGCAGCACGAGGTGGGATTCGGCGTCGATGTCGCTCTCGTTCGGGTTGACGATCAGCACCTGCGCCCCGCCGCGCCGCGCGCGAGCGGCCAGTCCCGCGGCCGGCCAGACCGCACCCGAGGTGCCCACCACCACCATCACGGCGCAACTCGCAGCGGCCTGCTCGGCGGCGTTGATGGCGCGCAGCGGCAGCGCTTCGCCGAACCAGACCACGCCGGGGCGCAGCCGGTTGCCGCAGTCGGCGCAGCGCGGCGGGCGGCCGGCTTCGGCCCATGGCGGATCGCAGACATTGCCGCCGCGTGCTTGGCGGGCGCAGTCGTCGAGCCAACGGTCTTCGAGGATGTCGCCGTGCAGCCGGATGGCATCGGCGTTGCCGGCGCGCTGGTGCAGGTCGTCGACGTTCTGCGTCACCAGCCTCAGCACGCCGGGGTGGCGGCGCGCGAAGTCGGCCAGCGCCAGGTGGCCGGCATTGGGCTGGGCCCGCTGCACGCCGGCGCGGCGCTCGGCGTACCAGTCCCAGACGCGCTGCGGGGCGGCGCGAAAGCCTTCCTCGCTGGCCAGTTCCAGCGGGTCGAACTGGCTCCAGTAGCCGGTGAGTGCGTCGCGAAAGGTCGGGATGCCGCTTTCGGCGCTCATGCCGGCGCCGGTCAGCACGCACAGGCCGCCGCGCTGCGCCAGCGCGGGCGCCAGCAGTGCACGCGCTTGGATCAGATCAGTCAGCGAAACGCCCACCGCTTTCGGCCAAGCGCACCACCGCCGCCGCCGGCTCGAAGCGGGCACCGAACTTCGCCGCCAGCTCGCGCGATCGCTTGACGAAAGCCGCCGCGCCCATGGCGTTGATGAACTGCAGCGCGCCACCATGGAAGGGCGCGAAGCCCCAGCCGAAGATGCTGCCGACGTTGGCGTCGGCCACCGAGCGCAGCACCTTCTCTTGATAACAGCGCGCGGCTTCGTTGGCCTGCGCGAACATCAGCCGGTCGATCAGCTCCTGCTGCGGCGGCTGCGTGGCGGCGACCGGGAAGTGCTGCGTCAGTTCCGGCCACAGCACCTTGCCGTCCTCGTTCCAGTCGTAGAAGCCCTTGCCGGCCTTCCTGCCGACGCGGCCGATCTCGCACAGCTGCCGCACCACGGCCATGCCCGGGTGTTCGGTGGTGGGCTTGCCCTCGGCCGCGAGGTCCTTCTTGGTCTGGTCTGCCACGTGCAGGCCCAGGCTCAGCGAGACCTCGTCCTGCAGCGCCAGCGGCGGCATCGGCATGCCGGCCTGCAAACCTGCCACCTCGATGCTGCGCGGGTGCACGCCTTCCTTCAGCATCGCGATGCCTTCCATGACGTAGGTGCCAAAGACGCGGCTGGTGTAGAAGCCGCGGCTGTCGTTAACGACGATCGGCGTCTTGCCGATCTGCAGCACGTAATCGAAACCGCGCGCCAGCGTCTCGTCGCTGGTGTGCTGGCCGACGATGATCTCCACCAACGGCATCTTGTCCACCGGGCTGAAGAAGTGCAGGCCGATGAAGTTGGCCGGCCGGCTGCTGGCCTGGGCCAGCCCGGTGATGGGCAGCGTGCTGGTGTTGGAGGCGAAGACGGCGCCTGCGCTCAACTGCGCTTCGGCCATCTTCGTCACATCGGCCTTGATGGCGCGGTCTTCGAACACGGCTTCGATGACCAGGTCACAGCCTTGCAGTGCCTCGTAGCTCGTCGTGGTGCTGATGCGCGCCAGCAGCGCGTCGCGCTTCTCGGCCGTGCTGCGGCCTTTCTTCACCGCCTTGTCGAGCAGAGCCTGCGAATAGGCCTTGCCGCGGTCGGCGGCTTGCTGCGTGGTGTCGAGCAGCACGACGTCGATGCCGGCCTTGGCCGAGACGTAGGCGATGCCTGCGCCCATCATGCCGGCGCCCAGGATGCCGAGTTTCTTGACCTTCGACGGCGCCACGCCCGATGGACCGATCTGTGGACGCGAAACGCCCTTCTTGATGGCGCCCAGCTGGTACCACAGCGTGTTGATGAGGTTCTTCGACTGCTGCGACATCACGCAGGCCGCGAAGTAGCGGCTCTCGACCACGCTGGCGGCCTCGAAGTCGAGCAGGCCGCCTTCGAAGATGCTGCTCATGATGTGCTGTACCGCCGGGTAGTTGCCGTAGCTGCGCGCCGCGGCCACCGACGGCGCCACCGCCCACAGCTGCGCCATCGCCGGGCTCTTGCTGTCGCCGCCCGGAAACTTGAACTTGGGCTGGTCCCAGGGCTGCTTGAACTTGGGGTTGGCGGCGATCCAGGCGCGGGCCTGCGCCATCAGGTCGTCGCGGTCCCTGGCCAGGCTGGCCAGCAGCCCCATGCCCTGCGCCTTGGACGGGCTGATGTCGGCGCCCTCGCCGCAGATCTGCAGCGCAGCCTGGATGCCCAGCAGCCGCGGCAGGCGCACGGTGCCGCCGCCGCCCGGCAACAGGCCGAGCTTGACTTCGGGCTGGCCGATCTTCAGCCGCGCGTCGTCGATGGCGATGCGAACGTGGCAGGCCAGCGCGATCTCGAGCCCGCCGCCGAGCGCGTGGCCGTTGATGGCGGCCACCACGGGCTTGCCCTGCAGCTCCAGTTGCCGCAGCACCTTCTTCATCGCCAGGCTGGCTTCGAAGGGCTCTTCGGGCTGCGTCCACTTCGACATGCGGTCGAGGTCGCCGCCGGCGCAGAAGTCGGCCTTGGCCGACGTCAGGATCAGGCCCTTCACGGCCGGATCGGCCAGGCGCGTTACCGCGGCGGCGATGCCTTCCATCAACACGTCGCCGACGACGTTCATCGGCCGGCCCGGCAGGTCCATCGTGGCGACGAGGATGCCGTCGTCGCCAAGCGTCAGTGATACTGCGTTCATGGATCGGCTCCGTCAGTTGAACAGCGCAGGTGCGCCAAGTGGCCGCCGCGGAACCGGCTTCGCCGGGCCGCTGGCGGTGCCAACCGGCTTGCAGGCCGGTTGGCGCTCGCCAGCCTCTGGCGAGCACGAAGGTGCTCGCTCGGTGCCGGCTCGCCCCCGTTGAGGGGGAGCGGCGAAGCCGCTACGGGGGCGGGTCATATTCTTTCGATGATCGTTGCGATGCCCATGCCGCCGCCGACGCACAAGGTGGCGCAGCCGGTGCTCAGGTCGCGGCGTTCCAGCTCGTCGAGCAGCGTGCCCAGGATGATGCAGCCCGTGGCCCCCAGCGGATGGCCCATCGCGATGGCGCCGCCATTGACGTTGACGCGGTCCAGGCTCACGCCGAGGTCGCGCGCGGTCTTCATCGGCACCACGGCAAAGGCTTCGTTGATCTCCCACAGGTCGATGTCGCTGGCCGCCATGCCGGCCTTGGCCAGCGCCTTGCGGCAGGCCGGTGTCGGGCCGGTGAGCATGATCGTCGGCTCGCTGCCGATGACGGCCGCGGCGCGGATGCGCGCGCGCGGTTTCAGGCCGGCCTTCTTGCCGCCTTCGGCGCTGCCCACCAGCATCAGCGCCGCACCGTCGACGATGCCTGATGAATTGCCGGCGTGGTGCATGTGCTCGATGCGCTCGACTGTCGTGTACTTGCGCAGCGCGGTGGCGTCGAAGCCCATCGCACCCATCATCGCGAAGCTGGCTTCAAGCTTGGCCATGGCCTCGGCCGATGCGTTCTCACGGATCGTCTCGTCGCGGTCCAGCATCAGCAGGCCGGCGATGTCGCGCACCGGCACCACGCTGCGCCCAAAGTGCCCGGCCGCGCGGGCCGCCGCCGCCTTGGCGTGCGAGCGCAGCGCGTAGGCGTCGACGTCGCTGCGGCCCCATCCTTCGAGCGTCGCGATGAGGTCGGCGCCCACGCCCTGCGGCACGAAGCCCAGCTTCTGGTTGATGCGCGGGTCCATGAACCAGGCGCCGCCATCGCTGCCCATGGCCCAGCGGCTCATGCTCTCGACGCCGCCGCCGACCACCAGGTCCTCGAAGCCGCTGGCCACCTTGGCGGCAGCCAGGTTGACGCTCTCAAGACCCGATGCGCAGAAGCGGCTCTGCGTCACGCCGGCCACGCTCTGCGACCACTCGGCGTCGAGCACCGCGGTGCGCGCGATGTCGGCGCCCTGTTCGCCCACCGGCGTGACGCAGCCCAGCACCACGTCGTCGACGAGCGCCGTGTCCAGCGCACTGCGCTGCTGCAGCGCCTGCAGCAGCGTTCTCGCAAGCCAGACGGGACTCGCCTGGTGCAGGCTGCCGTCCTTCTTGCCCTTGCCGCGCGGCGTGCGCACATGGTCGTAGATGTAGGCGTGGCTCATGGCAGTCCTCTCAGCGGGTCAGGAAGCGCAGCAGGCGGTCGGCGAACTTGCCGTACGGCGGGGCCAGGAATTTCATGGCGGAAAAGGGCGCCTGCTTGAACACAGGGCGCAGCTTGGAGAAGGTCTCGAAGCCCTCGCGGCCGTGGTAGTGGCCCATGCCCGATGCGCCCACGCCGCCGAAGGGCAGGTCGTGCTGCGCCACGTGCATGAGCGCGTCGTTGATGCTGACGCCGCCGCTCATCACGTGGTCCAGCAGGTGCTGCACGCGCGCCTTGTCGTGGCTGAACGGGTAGATGGCCAGCGGCCGCGGCCCGGCGTTGACGGCAGCCACCACTTCCGACAGCTCGCGGTAGGGCAGCAGCGGCAGGATGGGGCCGAAGATCTCGCGCTCGGCCAGCGCGCTGCCCTGGGGTGGGCCCAGCACGATGTGCGGCGCGATCTTGCGCGTCGCGGCGTCGAAGGCCGGGCCCGGCAGCAACGGGATCACGGTGGCGCCGCCGGCGCGCGCCTCGTCCAGCGCGCTCAGCAGGCGCTGGTAGCTGCGCTCGTCGATGATCGAGGTGTAGTCCGGCGAGTCCAGCCGCGGATAGCGCTGCGGCACGATCTGGCGCGCCATCTGCACGAAGGCCTCGACCTGGCCCTGCGGCAGCCAGGCGTGGTCGACCGAGGTGCAGATCTGGCCGGCGTTCAGGCACTTGACGAACAGGATGCGCTCGGCCGCCGTGCGCAGCGGGAAGTCGTCGCAGACGATGGCCGGCGCCTTGCCGCCCAGCTCCAGCGTCACCGGGCACAGGTTGGCCGCCGCTGCCGCCATCACCGCCTTGCCGGTGGCGCCCGAGCCGGTGAACAGCAGGTGGTCGAAAGGCAGCTTCGAGAACTCGATGCCGACGCCGCCGGTCTCGTCGAAGAACTGCAGCTTCTCGGGCGCGAAGTAGCGCGGCGACAGCTCGATCAGCAAAGCCGCCAGGTGGCGCGAGTTCTCGCTCAACTTCACCATCGCCCGGTTGCCGGCGGCGAAGATGTACGACAGCGGCACGAAGCTCAGGTTGATGGGGAAGTTCCACGGCACGATCACGCCCACCACGCCCAGCGGCTGCGGGATGACGCGGTTGCTGGCGCCGAAGAAGCTCAAGGGGTCGACGTGGCGGCGCTGCGGCGCCATCCAGCGCCGCAGCTGGCCCTGCACGTGGCGCAGGCCGTCGACCACCGGTGAGATCTCGGTCAGCAAGGTCTCGTGGCGCGAGCGGTGGCCGTAGTCGGCGCTGACCGCGTCGCACAAGGCCTGCTGGTTCTGGCGCACCAGGGCGCGCAGCGCCAGCAGGTCGGCCTGGCGCTCGGCGCGCGTGGGCACCGGGTGCGCGTGGTAAGCGGCGCGCTGGCGTTCCAGGTGGGCAGCCAGCGTGGCGCGCAGCAACTCGGGGTTGGGGGCCATGTCCATGGTGCTGTCTCCATGCCGGGGCGGGCCCTGGCTTTCAGCGGCGGTCGAGCTGGACGCGCACCGCGGCGTTGATGATGCGCAACTCGGCCAGCGTGGCTTCGATGTGCGCGCGTTTCGTTTCCAGGTCGACGATCGCCTGGTCGGTGCGTTCCAGCACGTACTTCATCTGCTGCACGCGGCCTTCGCCGTGCGCGCCGTAGAGGTCCAGATAGTGCTTGATTTCGGCCAGGCTGGCACCGATGGCCTTGCTGCGCAGGACAAGCGCCAGGCGCGCCCGGTCGCGCCGCGTGTAGACGCGGGTGCCGTTGATGCGGCGCGGCTTGAGCAGCTCCTTGTCCTCGTAGAAGCGGATCGTGCGCAGCGTGATGCCGAATTCGCGGCACAGCTCGGTGATGCCGAAGAGCTCGCCAGTGTCCTCGTCGCGGTGCGAGTCGACGACCTCCTGCGCAGAGGCCGCTGCTTTCTTGCGGGCGACGGCCATCAACACGGTCAGACCACGCGCTGCAGCTTCATCGCCACGCTCATGTCGCCGCTGACCTTGAACTTGCCCATCATGAAGCCGGTGGCGGGTTCGAGCTCGCCGCTGACCAGCGCGGCCAGGTTGTCCAACGTGATGCCCACGGTGCAGTCGGTCTCGGCGTCGGTGTTGCTGACCGTGTTGGGCACACTCTTGCCGTCGATCACCACCACGCCATCAGCACCGCAGTCGAACTTGAGGGTGGCGTTGAGGCCGCTGGAAGCGCCGACTTTGGTTCGCAGGGCTTCGGTGCAGGCTTGCAGGTCCATGGCAATGGTCTTTCGAGAATGGGTCGACAAAGGGATGGGCGGCATCGTAGCCGGGGCGGGTGCCGCAAGGATGCGGGTAATCACCCATGTGTGACCCCGTTGACGTTAACGTCACCCGGCCGCCTAATGCGGCCTCCGCAGCCCTTGCCTGCGCTCGCCCGAGCGCGGGCCTCTCGCGATGAGCAACGCCGCCCCGAGCCATTTCGCCAGCGTCTTCCGCCCCGGCCTCTTTGCCGGCCAGGTGCACTGGGTGACGGGCGGCGGCAGCGGCATCGGGCGGTGCGTCGCGCACGAACTGGCGAGCCTGGGCGCCACGGTGCTGATCAGCGGCCGCACGCAGGCCAAGCTGGACGTGGTGGCGGCCGAGATCACGGCCGACGGCGGCGCGTGCCATACGGCGGCCTTCGACATCCGCGACGAAGAAGCGGTCAAGGCCTTTGTTGCCGCGATGCTGGCCGCGCACGGGCCGGTCGCTGGCCTCGTCAACAACGCCGGCGGTCAGTTTCCAGCGCCGCTGCTGGCGATCAGCAAGAAGGGTTTCGACGCCGTGGTGGCCAGCAACCTGAGCGGCGGCTTCCTGATGATGCGCGAGCTCTTCACCCAGTGCATGCAGGCCCACGGCGGCGCGGTCGTCAACATGACGGCCGACTTCCGCAACGGCATGCCGGGCATGGGCCACAGCGGCGCGGCGCGCGCCGGCATGAGCAACCTGACGATGACGGCGGCCTTCGAGTGGGCGCACGCCGGCGTGCGCGTCAACGCGGTGGCGCCGGGCTGGATCGCCAGCAGCGGCATGGACACCTACGGCGGCGCGATGAAGTCGATCATCCCGCGGCTCAAAGCGCACGTGCCGCTGCGGCGCCTGGGCGTGGAGGCCGAGGTCAGCGGCGCCATCGTCTTCCTGCTCTCGCCGGCGGCCAGCTTCATCACCGGCGTGACGCTGCAGATCGACGGCGCGGCATCACTGGGCAGCGACATCTTTGCGCTCGGCAGCGAATCGAAGTCGGTGCCTTTCGACGGTTTCCATCGTGCGGTCACGCCCGAGGTTCTGAAGTAATGCCGGCGCTGTCGTCGTTGCTGGACACACGCTGTGCCGCCTTCGCCGCCAACACGCAGCGCATGCAGCAGCGCCTGGCCGAAGTGCTGGCCCTGCAGGCCACGGTGTTGCGGACGAGCGAAAGCAAGCGCGCCAAGTTCGAGCAGCGCGGCCAGTTGCTGCCGCGCGAACGCGTGGCGCGGCTGCTCGACCGCGGCAGCGAGTTCCTGGAGCTCAGCCCGCTGGCCGGCCTGGCCATGCACGACGACGACGGCAAGAAAAGCGTGATGGGCGGCGGCAGCATCGTCGGCATCGGCGTCGTCGCCGGCAAGCGCGTGCTGGTCAGCGCCAGCGACAGCGCGGTCAAGGGCGGCACGGTGGCGCCGATGGGGCTGAAGAAGGCACTGCGCGCGCAGGAACTGGCGGCGCAGAACAAGCTGCCGCTGATCGCGCTGGTGGAGTCGGGCGGCGCCAACCTGATGTACCAGGCCGAGATCTTCGTCGACGGCGGCCGCACCTTCGCCAACCAGGCGCGGCTGTCGGCCGCCGGCATCCCGCAGATCGCCGTGGTGCATGGCTCGTCCACCGCCGGCGGCGCGTATCTGCCGGGCTTGAGCGACTATGTGGTGCTGGTCAGGGGCCGCAGCAGCATCTACCTGGC
>JANMVM010000306.1:0-1770 GCA_031392695.1 Rubrivivax sp. | reverse complement strand
GTGGCCGGGCTGCAGGCCATCGCCACGGCCAAGCGCTTGGGCGCGGTGATCGAGGCCTCGGACGTGCGGCCCTCGGTCAAGGAACAGGTCGAGTCGCTGGGCGCCAAGTTCATCGACGTCGCCTACGAGACGGCCGAAGAGAAGGAAGCCGCGGTCGGCGTGGGCGGCTACGCCAAGCCGATGCCGCAGAGCTGGATGGACCGCCAGAAGGTCGAGGTGGCCAAGCGGGTTGCCGCAGCCGACATCGTGATCAGCACCGCGCTGATCCCGGGCCGCGCCGCGCCGGTGCTCATCACCGAGGACATGGTGCGCAGCATGAAGCCGGGCTCGGTGATCGTCGACATGGCCGCGCCGGCGGGCGGCAACTGCCCGCTCACCGAGGCCGGCAAGACCGTCGTCAAGCACGGCGTCACGCTCATCGGCGAGACCAACATCCCGGCCCTCGTGGCCGCCGACAGCTCCAGCCTGTACGCGCGCAACGTGCTCGACTTTCTCAAGCTCGTGTTGCCCACGGACGGCGGCTTCGTCGTGCCGATGGACGACGACATCGTGGTCGCGTGCCTGATGACACGCGACGGCGAAGTCCGTCGCAAATCCTGATTCTTGCGGTGAAGTGAAAAGGAAATAGCCCATGGACATCGTCAGCCCCACCGTCACCAACCTGATCATCTTCGTGCTCGCCATCTACGTCGGCTACCACGTGGTGTGGACGGTCACGCCAGCGCTGCACACGCCGCTGATGGCGGTGACCAACGCCATCAGCGCGATCGTCATCGTCGGCGCCATGCTGGCCGCCGCACTGACCGAAACCAACCTCGGCAAGACGATGGGCGTGCTGGCCGTGGCGCTGGCCGCGGTCAACGTCTTCGGCGGCTTCCTGGTCACGCGGCGCATGCTCGAGATGTTTCGCAAGAAGGAAAAAAAGCTGCCCGCCGTGACGGCCGTGACGGCCGTGAGCACCGGGGGTGAGCAGAAATGAGCATGAACCTCGTCACGCTGCTGTACCTGGTGGCCAGCGTCTGCTTCATCCAGGCGCTCAAGGGCCTGTCGCACCCCACGACCTCGATCCGCGGCAACCTGTTCGGCATGATCGGCATGGCCATCGCCGTGCTCACCACCGCGGCCCTCATCGTGCAGCTGGCCGGCGCCATGGGGCAGACCCGCGCCCAGGGCATGGTGTGGGTGGTGGTCGGGCTGGTGGCGGGCGCCGCTTACGGTGCCTGGCGCGCCAAGACCGTCGAGATGACCAAGATGCCCGAGCTGGTGGCCTTCTTCCACAGCATGATCGGCCTGGCCGCGGTGTTCATCGCCATCGCCGCGGTGGCCGAACCCTGGGCCTTCGGCATCGTCGCCAAGGGCAGCCCGATCCCCAGCGGCAACCGCTTCGAGCTCTTCCTGGGTGCTGCCATCGGGGCCATCACCTTCAGCGGCTCCGTCATCGCCTGGGGCAAGCTGTCGGGCACCTACAAGTTCCGCCTCTTCCAGGGCGCGCCGGTGTCCTTTGCCGGCCAGCACAAGATCAACCTCGTGCTCGGCCTGGCCATGATCGGCCTCGGGCTGGTGTTTGCCTTCACCGAAAGCTGGCCGGCCTTCTTCGGCATGCTGGCGATCGCCTTCGTGATGGGCGTGCTGATCATCATCCCGATCGGCGGCGCCGACATGCCGGTGGTGGTGAGCATGCTCAACAGCTACTCGGGCTGGGCCGCGGCGGGCATCGGCTTCAGCCTCAACAACAGCATGCTGATCATCGCCGGCAGCCTGGTGGGCAGC
>JANMVM010000298.1:0-5043 GCA_031392695.1 Rubrivivax sp. | reverse complement strand
GGCGCCGCAGGCCGAAGCGCGCGGGCTGCGCCTAGCGCTGCACATCAGCGAGCCCGGCGCGATGACGGTGACCGACCCGTTGCTGCTCGAGCGCGTGCTGCGCAACCTGCTCGCCAACGCCGTCAAGTACACCGCGCGCGGCGGCGTGCTGCTGGCCTGCCGGCCGCGCCGCGGCAGCGACGGGCTGCCGCACTGCCGCATCGAGGTCTGGGACACCGGCGTGGGCATCGCCGCGGCCGACCAGGGCCGCGTGTTCGAGGAATTTTTCCAGGCCGGCATCGTCGAGCGCGCGCCAGACGGGGCGCGTGAGCGAGCGCACGGGCTGGGTCTGGGCCTGGCCATCGTGCAGCGCCTGGTGCGCCTGCTGCAACTGCGCGTGACGCTGCATTCGCAGCCGGGGCGCGGCAGCGTGTTCTTCGTCGAGGGCCTGACGCCGGCCGGCGTGGCGCCGCTGGCAGTGGCCGCCGCGCGGCTGCACATGCGCCGCCTGTCGGGCCTGCTGGTGGTGGTGCTGGAAGACGACATCGCGGTACGCGATGCCATGGGCCGGCTGCTGCGACGGTGGGACTGTCGCGTCGTCGATGCGGCCGATGCGGCGCAGTTGCTGCTGCGCCTGCCGGCGTCGGCGCAGCCCGTGCCCGATGCCGTGATCGCCGACCTGCGGCTGGCCGGCGGCCGCACCGGGCCCGAAGAAGTTGCCCGCCTGAACCAGGCCTGGGGCTGCCCGGTGCCGGTGCTCTGGATCAGCGGCCAGACCGCGCCCGGCGGCCTGCGCGCGACGCTGCCCGCCGACGCCACCGTGCTCACCAAACCCGTTTCGCCGGCGCGCCTGCGCGCCTGGCTCGAGCAGCGGCTGCCCGACGCCGCGGCCCCACCTTGAAAGGCCCACCATGAAGGTGCTGATTGCCGACGACCACCCCATGATGCGCGATGCGCTCAAGCGCACGCTGCTGCTGGTCGAGCCCGCCGCCGAGGTGCTGGAAGCCGCCGACTACGCCGGCGCGGTGCAGGCACTGCAGTCGCAGGCGCTCGACCTGGCCCTTCTCGACCTCCACATGCCCGGCATGGACCGTGTCGACGGCCTGCGCCGGCTGCGCCTGCGCTTCGCTGGCGTGCCGATGGTGGTGGCCTCGGGCGAGGACGATCCGGTCGTGATGCGCGCCACGCTGGCCGCCGGCGCGCGCGGCTTCCTGCCCAAGAGCGAGGCGCCCGAGGTCCTGCAGCAGGCACTGCGCCTGGTGCTCGGCGGCGGCACCTACCTGCCGGCGCAGGCGCTGGCCGACCTGCGCCACGGCGCGCCGCCGCCGCGCCCCGACGCCGGCGGCCTGACGCCGCGCCAGACCGACGTGCTGCGCTGCTTGATGCGCGGCCAGCCCAACAAGCTCATCGCGCGCGAACTCGGCTTGACCGAAGGCACGGTCAAGATCCACATCGCCGCCATCCTGCGTGTGCTGCAGGCCCGCAACCGCACCGAGGCGGTGGTGGTGGCGCGCGACCTGGGCCTGCAGGCCTGAGGTCCAGCGCCGCTGGCAACGGCGCTGCGACATTTGAGACCTGCCGCGTCGCCCATCGGGGTGACGCGCCATCGGCACGCAAGGCCTAGCCTTCGGGTCATGGACATCGCAATGACATTCCGGGTCCGGTGCTCGGCCGTGTGGCTGGTGCTGGCCGCCGGCCTGCCCGCAAGCGGCGCGGGCGGCTCGGCGCTGGCGCAGGTGGTGATGCCGCCGCTGGCCGCGACATTGATTGGCGTCTGCCGCGACCAGCCCTGCCTGACCGTGGCTTCGGCGGCCGCGGCGGCGCCACCGGCAGCCTCTCAGGCCAGGTCGCGCAAACGTCTCACGCGCCGGCCCACATAGGCCGGCCGGCGGTGCGGCCGCGCCCGACGGTGCGGCAGCCAGCGCTGCATCCACACCGTGGCCATGCCCACGCGGTGGGCCGCGCGCTGGTTGGCCAGCGAGTCTTCGACCAGCACGCACTGCGAGGGTGCCACGCGCAACTTCGCCGCCACCCGGCGCAGCATGCGCGCGTCGGGCTTGGGGCGCAGGTCACCGAACATGTGCATGTCTTCGATCGACAGCACGCCGTCGAACAGATGGCCGATGCCCAGCGTGCCCAGCACGCGGCCGGCGTAGGCCGCCGGCGCGTTGGTGAGGATGAACTTGCGCCCGCGCAGGCGCTTGAGTGCGGCGATGTCGGCCGCGTGCCCACGCAAGCGGCTCTCCAGTCCCGGCAGCAGGTGGGTGTGGCGCAGGAAGTGCGCTGCCTTGACGCCGTGGTGGCGCACCAGGCCCAGCAGCGTGGCGCCGTACTTGAGCCAGTAGCGGCGGCGCAGCGCGTCGGATTCGGGCTGGGTCAGGCCCAGGTTGTCCTCGATGTAGCGCCCCATCGAGACATGCAGCTCGCCCATCGACGCGCTGGACGCGTCGTGCAGCGTGTCGTCGAGGTCGAACAGCCAGACCCGGGTGGCACGCACTTCAATGCGAACGGATCATGGTCCCGTAGGCCTGGTCGGTCAGGATCTCCAGCAGCATCGCGTGCGGCACGCGGCCGTCGACCACGTGCACCGCGTTGACGCCGCTCTTGGCCGCATCGATGGCGCCGGCCAGCTTGGGCAGCATGCCGCCGCTGATCGTGCCGTCGGCGATCAGCTCGTCGATCTCGCGCGGAGTCAGCTCCGTGATCAGCTCGCCGGCCTTGTCGAGCACGCCCCGGATATTGGTCAGCATGACCAGCTTCTCGGCCTTGAGCACGGTGGCCAGCTTGGCCGCCACGAGGTCGGCGTTGATGTTGTAGGACTCGTTCTTCTCGCCAAAGCCGATCGGGCTGATGACGGGGATGAACTGGTCGTCCTGCAGCGCCTTGACCACGCTGGGGTCGATGGCCGTGATCTCGCCGACCTGGCCGATGTCGTGCTCGGTGCCGTCCTTGTCGAGCATCTTGAGCTTGCGCGCGCGGATGAGGCCGCCGTCGCGCCCGGTCAGGCCCACGGCTTTGCCGCCGGCCGCGTTGATGAGGCCCACGATGTCCTGCTGCACCTCGCCGCCCAGCACCCACTCGACGACTTCCATGGTTTCTTCGTCGGTCACGCGCATGCCCTGGATGAAGGTGCCCTTCTTGCCGATCTTGGCCAGCGCGTCGTCGATCTGCGGCCCGCCGCCGTGGACCACGATGGGGTTCATACCCACCAACTTGAGCAGCACCACGTCTTCGGCAAAGTCCTGTTGCAGCGCAGGGTCGGTCATGGCGTTGCCGCCGTACTTGATGACCAGTGTCTTGCCGTGGAACTTGCGGATGTAGGGCAGGGCCTGGGCCAGGATCTCGGCCTGGTCGCGCGGCGTGATGTGGGACAGGTCGGGTTCGACGGGATTGCTCATGGTTGCGGGCCACCGGGGTGCGTTGCGGGAGTGCGCGGCATTGTAGGAAAGTGCGACTTCGGGGTTGGATCGGGCAGCCCGCCACGAAACCTGGCGCATGCGGCACACTCCGACCCGGCTGGTGCGGCACCGCTTCGGGCGCACCCCAAGCACAGGAGGACGCCATGAAGTGGCTCGGTACAGCAGCGCTCGCGCTCGCGTTGGCGATGGTGATGGTGATGGCGATGGTGACGACGACGGGGGTCTGGGCGCAGACGCCCACCACGGCCGCCGAGGTCACCAAGATCGACAAGGCCGGTGGCCGCGTGACGCTCAAGCACGAAGAGATCAAGAACCTGGACATGCCGCCGATGACGATGGTCTTCCACGTTCGCGACGCCAAGATGCTCGACAGCCTGGCGGTGGGCAACCGTATCCGCTTCACCGCCGAACGCATCAACGGCCAGTACACACTGACCCTGGTGAGCAAGGCGCCTTGACGTGAGCGCCGGCACCCACCGTCACGACCTGCAGCCCTTCCGGCACGCCCATGCCTTTGCCGACGCTGGCCAGCAGCGCCGTGAGCAGGCCCTGGCCTGGGTGACGCTGCTGACCCTGCTGACGATGGTCGTCGAACTGGCCACCGGCTGGTGGACCGGCTCGCTGGCACTCACCGCCGATGGCTGGCACATGGGCACCCATGCGCTGGCGCTGGGGGGTGCGGTGCTGGCTTATCGCCTGTCGCTGCGCGCGGCGTCGCACCGCGCGGTGGCCGGCGGGCCGGCCGGCTTTGCCTTCGGCGGCTGGAAGATCGAGGTCCTGGCGGCCTACACCAGCGGCCTCGTGCTGCTGGCCGTGGCAGTGTGGCTGGCCGCTGAAGGCATCTCGGCGCTGCGTGCGCCGCGCGACATCATCTACCGCGAGGCCCTGGTGGTGGCCGTCATCGGGCTTGTCGTCAACCTGGCCAGCGTGTGGCTGCTGGCGCGCGGCTCGCGCGGCCCCGACGATCGGCAGCCCGATCATCACGATCACGGCCATGATCACGGCCAAGCCGGCCACCACCACCACGACCACAACTTCAGCGCCGCCTACCTGCACGTGCTGGCCGACGCCTTCACCTCGCTGCTGGCCATCGCTGCGCTCGTCGGCGGCGCCTGGTTCGGCCTGGCCTGGCTTGATCCGGCGGTGGCGCTGCTCGGCGCGGCCGTCATCGCCCAGTGGTCCTGGAGCATGCTGCGCAGCACCGCCAAGGCGCTGGTCGACGCCACCGAAGACCCGGCGCTGACGCAGCGCATCCGCGACCTCATCGAAGCCGATGGCGACGCCAAGCTGGCCGATCTGCACGTCTGGCAGGTGGGCGCCCAGGCCTTCAGCGCCGCGCTGGCCGTGGTGGCCGACGCACCGCTGCCCGCCGCCACCTACCGCGAGCGGCTGGCGGTGGTGCTGCAGCTCAAGCACATCACCATCGAAGTCCACGGCTGCCAGGGCGCCGCAGCGTCGCCAGTGTGACGCCAGTGTGACGCCCGCGGCGCCGCTGCCATCGTTTGTGCCGCAGCGCCGATACCATCGCCGGCTCTGCCGCCCCGATTTCCAGGAGTCCCGATGTCCGCACCCACCATCGCCGCCGCCGCCACCAACCACCAGGTTCGCCTGGCTGCCCGCCCGGTGGGCCAGCCCGGCCCCGAAT
>JANMVM010000294.1:0-13336 GCA_031392695.1 Rubrivivax sp. | reverse complement strand
GGCGGCAGCGCGGTGACCTTGTCGCCATGGCTCATCCAGACCTTGAGCATGCCGTGGCCCTCGGGCGTGGCGAAGTCCTGGATGTCCTGCAGCAGTGGCGTGTGGCCGTGCGCCCGCACCTCGGCATAGCCGAATTCCCGGTGCAGGCTGGCCTCGACCTGGCCGCCCTGCTGCACCGCCATCGTGAACATGCCGTAGCAGATGCCCAGCACGGGCACGCCCAGCTCCCACACCGCCTGCGGCGCGCGCAGGTCGTGATCTTCGTAGGTGCTGGCGTGGCTGCCCGACAGGATGACGGCCTTGGGTGCGAAGTCGCGGATGAAGGCATCGCTGACGTCGTTGGGGTGGATCTCGCAGTACACGTGGGCCTCGCGCACGCGGCGGGCGATGAGTTGCGTGACCTGCGAGCCGAAGTCGAGGATGAGGATCTTGTCGTGGTTCATCAGGTCGGGCTCACGGCCAGGCGGCCTTGGCGGCGAAAGAAACGCAGCGCGAGCAGCATGGCCGCAAACTGCAGCGCAGCGCAGGTCAGGAAGGGCAGGCCGATCAGCACATGCCCGGGTGGCAGATCCGAGACCCAGCGCAGCAGCTCCAGGCCGATGATCGGCGCGATCACTGCCATCAGGCTGTTGAGCGAAGAAACGGCACCCATGGTCTGGCCCTGGCGCGTCGCGTCGGCGGCGTTGGAGATGATGCTCTGCATCGACGCCGAAGCCACCCCACCCAGCACGTTGAGGAAGATGATGGCGTAGATCATCCAGGCCTGCGTGGCCAGGCCCCAGCCCAGGTAGGCCAGCGAGGCCGATGCCATGCCCATCACCGCCAGCCGCCTGGGGCTGAAGCGCTTGAGCAGCGGCTTGAGCAGCACGCCCTGGCCCAGTGCCGACATCACGCCCACGGCCAGCAGCGACCAGCCGACCTCGCCCGGCCCCCAGCCGAACTTGAACTTGGTGTACAGCACCCAGGTCATGTGCAGCATGAACTGCGCCAGACCCGACAGGGCCAGCACCAGCACCAGCGGGCCGACATCCTTCAGCGCCGCCAGGCCGCGAAGCGACGTCACCGGGTTGGCGCGCCGCCAGTCGAAGGCCCGCCGCTTGTCCAGCGGCAGCGATTCGGGCAGGACGAAGTAGCCGTAGCACCAGTTCAGCACCGCCATCGAGCCGGCGACGAGGAAGGGCAAGCGCACGTCGATATCACCGAGCACGCCGCCGATGACGGGGCCGAGGATGAAGCCGACGCCGAACATCGCGCCGAGCTGGCCGAAACGCCGCGCACGGTCTTGCGCCGGCGTGATGTCAGCGACATAGGCGTTGGCGATGGAGATGTTGCTCTGCATCGCACCGGAGAACAACCGCACCACGACCAGCACCCACAAGGAGGTGGCCGCCGCGGTGACGAAGAAGCTGATCGCCATGCCGGCAAAGCCGATCAGCAGCACCGGCCGGCGCCCGTAACGGTCGGACAGGGCACCCAGCACCGGGGAGCCCAGGAAGTTGGCGACGCCGAAAGCCATCACGACCATCAGGAAGGCCAGCGTCTGCTCGTCATTGGACTTCGTGAACGCGCCCACGATGTGCGGCAACACGGGCACCATGAGGCCGATCGAGATCATGTCGATCAGCACGGCGACGAGAATGAAAGACATGGCCGCCTTGCGGCGGCCATCGGCTGCGGGGGCAAGCTCGCTCAACGTCACTCCATGCGGTAGTTGGGCGCTTCTTTCGTGATCTGCACGTCGTGGACGTGGCTCTCACGGATGCCGGCGGTGGTGATCTCGACGAACTCGGCGCGCTCCTGCATCTCGGCAATGCTGGCGCAGCCGCAGTAGTGCATCGAGGCGCGCAGGCCGCCGGCCATCTGGAAGATGATCGACACCACCGAGCCCTTGTACGGCACCTGGCCTTCGATGCCTTCGGGCACCAGCTTGGCGGTGTTGGGGTTGTTGCCGGCGCCGGCATCCGTTTCCTGGAAGTAGCGGTCGGCGCTGCCCTGCTGCATGGCGCCCATGCTGCCCATGCCGCGGTAGCTCTTGTAGGTGCGACCCTGGTAGAGGATGGTCTCGCCAGGCGCCTCTTCGGTGCCGGCGAACATGCTGCCCATCATCACGCTGCTGGCCCCGGCGGCCATGGCCTTGGCGATGTCGCCCGAGTAGCGGATGCCGCCGTCGGCGATCAGCGGCACGCCGCTGCCCTTGAGCGCCGCCGCCACGTTGGCGATGGCCATGATCTGCGGCACGCCGACACCGGCGACGATGCGCGTCGTGCAGATGCTGCCCGGGCCGATGCCGACCTTGACGGCATCGGCACCGGCCTCGACGAGGGCGGTGGCGGCAGCGCCGGTGGCGATGTTGCCGCCGATCACGTCGACCTGCGGGTAGTGACGCTTGACCCAGCGCACGCGCTCGATGACGCCGGCGCTGTGGCCGTGGGCGGTGTCGACGACGAGCACGTCCACGCCGGCCTTGACGAGCAGGTCGACCCGCTCTTCGGTGCCATCGCCCACGCCCACCGCGGCGCCGACGCGCAACTTGCCATGGGCGTCGCGCGCTGCGCTGGGGAAATCGGTCTGCTTGGTGATGTCCTTGACCGTCATCAGGCCGCGCAGCTCAAAGGTGTCGCTGACCACCAGCACGCGCTCCAGCCGGTGCTTGTGCATCAGCGCCTTGCCTTCCTCGGGCGACGCGCCCTCGCGCACCCAGACCAGGCGCTCGCGCGGGGTCATGATCTCGCGCACCGGGATGTCCAGCCGGGTCTCGAAACGCAGGTCGCGGTTGGTGACGATGCCCACCACCGTCTTGCCGTCTATGACGGGGAAGCCCGACACGCCGTGCTGACGCGACAGCGCCATGACCTCGCGCACGGTCGCGCTGGGCGGCACGGTGATCGGGTCGCGCAACAGGCCTGATTCGTAGCGCTTGACGCGCGCCACCTCGGCGGCCTGCTGGCGCGGCGTGAGGTTCTTGTGAACGATGCCGATGCCGCCTTCCTGCGCGATGGCAATCGCCAGGCGGGCTTCGGTCACGGTGTCCATGGCCGCTGAAACCAGCGGCAGGTTCAGGCGGATGTTGCGCGACAGCGGGGTCGACAGACTGGTGTCGCGCGGCAACACATGGGAGTAAGCCGGCACCAGCAACACATCGTCGAAGGTGAGCGCTTTGCCGAGTAGGCGCATACAAATGCTCCGGACACAAAAGCAGATTATAGGGAGCGCGTGCGGGCTTCACGCCCTGTCACATTCCTGGCCGCGTGCCGATGCGCCGCGGACTTAAACTCACCGCATGACTCCAGCCTTGTTCTCGCTTTGCGCCTCGCGCGCACGCTTCTGGCTCCCGGGGCTCCCGGCGCTCGTGGTGCTCGTGGCCCTGCTGGCGGCAACGGCAGTCTCTCCCGCCGACGCGCAGTGGCGATGGCGCGACAAGGACGGACAGGTCAATGCCAGCGATCGTCCGCCACCGCGCGACGTACTCGACAAGGACATCATCGGCAGGCCAGCGCCCGATGCGCGACGCACGCTGGCGGCTGGCACGCCTGCTTCGGTCGCATCAGTCGCATCGGTCGCTTCGGTCGCCGCTAGCGCTGCCCCCGCTGCACCAGCCTCCGCCGCCGCGCCCACTGCGCTGGAGCGCGAGGTGCAGGCCCGCAAGCGCGCCACCGAGCAGGAACAAGCCGCCAAAACTCGCGCCGAGGAAGAGCGCCTGAGCGTCGTGCGTGCCGAAAACTGTCGCGCCGCCCGCGGCCATCTCACGGCGCTGGAATCCGGCCAGCGCATCGCCCGCACGAACGAAAAAGGCGAGCGCGAGATCCTCGACGACAAGGGCCGTACCGATGAGCAGCGCCGAGCACGCGAGGTCGTGAATTCCGACTGCCGCTGAGGCGGCACCCGCTCTGCGGCTGTCTTGAGTCAGCCGGTCTTGTGGTGATTGTGGCGCTTGTGGCGCAGCCGCCGCGCTTCCTTCGGGTCGACCTGGAGCGGGCGATAGATCTCGACGCGATCGCAGTCGCGCAGTGGCGTCGAGAGCTCGCGCACCCGGCTCCAGATGCCGACTTTCAAAGCGGCGGCAACGAGGTCATGGCGCTGCAGCAGGCCGCTGCTGCGCAAGGCATCAGCCAGCGTGGCCCCGGCCGGCAGCTGCAGGGCCATTACCTCAGCGCTGCCGGGCGCCGGGCAGTAGGCCACTTCGACCTGCAGGGCCTCAGCGGACGCCATAGACATCCTCGGCCCGGCGCACGAAAGAGTCGACGAACGTGTTGGCCACACGGTCGAACACGGGACTGACCACGGTCTCCAGCGCCGGGCTGGCAAAGGCATAGCGCAGGTCGAACTCGATCTTGCACGCCAGCTGCTCGCTGCCCGGACGTCCCAGGGGCTTGAACAGCCAGGTGCCGTCCAGCAAGGAAAACGGGCCATCCACGAGCTGCACGGTCACGGAATCGGGTGCCACGTGCACGTTGCGGGTCGTGAAGCTGTGCTTGACGCCCATGTAGGCCAGGCCCAGGCGGGCCGTGACGCCATCGTCATGCACCTGCACCAGCTCGGCACGGTCACACCAGGGCAGGAACTCCGGGTAGCGGTCCACCGAGGTCACGAGGTCGTACATCTCTCGCGGTGAGTACCAGAGCAGGACTGACTTGCGCACATGCTTCATACAATGCTGCCATTGTAGGAGCGCGCCACAGCCAGGTCTGTGGCCCATCAATGGCCAACATCGCCGAAAACCGCCGGGCCCGCTATGAGTACAGCATCGAAGAACAGTTCGAGGCCGGCATGGTCCTGGAGGGCTGGGAAGTCAAGGCCATCCGTGCCGGTCAGGTGCAACTGACCGACGGCTACGTGCACATCCGTGACGGGCAGCTCTACCTCATCGGTTGCCGCATCAATGCGCTCAACAGCGCCTCGACCCACGTCCATCCAGAGGCCGACCGAACCAAGAAGCTGCTCATGCACAAGGCGGAAATCCGCCGCCTGGTGGGCAAGGTCGAACAGAAAGGCTTCACGCTGGTGCCGCTGAACCTGCACTTCAAGGGCGGCCACGTGAAGGCCGAGATCGCGCTGGCCAAGGGCAAGGCCGAGCACGACAAGCGCGATACCGAGAAGAAACGCGATTGGCAGCGCGAGCACGGCCGCCTGATGCGGCACAAGGTCTCCTCGGGCGCGTCGAAGGCCTGATGCGCACCCGCCCGGCCGCCGTCCGGGCGCGGCGAGCGCCTCGGTCTGCCCGACGCCGGCACCCTCTTCGTGGGGGACCCCCCTGATCGCGGCAGTGAACTCCTCTGGATAAAGGTTGTTTGCGGGTGCGCTTGGCTTACGATTCCGCATACCGTGTTCATAGCGCCGCCAGAGCCCGCCAGACACTCACCGCAAGAGGGACCCGTCGATGCCCAAGATCCCGCGATCCACCAACGCACCAGGATGGCTGGCCTGGCTGGTCACCACGTTCGCCACCGGGCTGCTCTGCACTGCAGCGGTCGCCGCCGCTGCGACGCAGGAGCCGCGCCACGCGCTCGTGGTTGGCAACGCCAACTACTCGAGCGCACCGCTGCTGAACTCCGTCAACGACGCCACCGCCGTGGCCAAGGTGCTCGAGAAAGCCGGATTCACGGTCGACCTCAAGGTCAATGCCAGCCAGAAGCAGTTGCAGGACGCCGTCACCGCGTTCGGCGACCGGCTCAAGGGCGGAGGCGCCGGGCTCTTCTACTTTGCCGGCCACGGCGTGCAGATCAAGGGCCGCAACTTCCTCATGCCGGTGGGCAGTGACATCAAGCGCGAAGATGAAGTGCCCTACAAGGCCGTCGACGTGCAACAGGTGCTCGACAAGATGGAGACGGCCAGGAACCGCATCAACGTCGTCATCCTCGACGCTTGCCGCGACAACCCGTTCGCCCGCAGCTCGCGCTCCAATGCGGGCGGGCTGTCGCAGGTCGACGCGCCCATCGGTTCGCTGGTGGCCTTTGCCACTGCGCCCGGCAGCGTCGCCAGCGACGGCAAGGGCACCAACGGCCTGTACACGCAGCACCTGCTGGCCAACATCGAAAGGCCGGGTTTGTCGATCGAAGAGGTCTTCAAGCGCGTGCGCCTGGGCGTCCGGCTTGATTCCAACGGCGGCCAGGTGCCCTGGGAAAGCACTTCTCTGGAAGGCGATTTCGCCTTCTTCGCGCCCACCGTGTCGGCCAAGGCAGGCCCGACCGTGTTGCCTCCGCCACCCGGCGTGGAGCAGATCGCGCGCGCCGAACGCGGCTACGACCTGCTGCGCCTGGGCAAGGTCGACGACGCAGATCGCATCTTCAACGCCTTGGCCGGCGCCGGCCACCCCGAGGTGGCCTGGATGGGCCGCGAAGGCGTGGCCGAGGTGCAATTGGCGCGCGGAGACCATCAGGCCGCGCTCGCCGCTGCCAATGACATCATCGCCCGCGCCCCCACGCGCAGCGCGGCCTACCTCATCCGCGGCCGGGCCCTTTCGGCCGCCGGCCAGGGCGCGGCGGCGCAGGTGGCGCTGCAGCAAGCCGCCGGCGACCAGACCGCGGCCGACTTCTCCTGGCAGAAGGCCAGCGCACTCGTCGCCGTGGGCAACACACAGCGCAGGCAGGATCCGCAGGCCGCCATCAAGAGCTACGAACGCGCCAGCCGCGAGAACCCGCAGTCGGTGGAAGCCTTGAGCAACCTGGCGGTCACGCTCAATCAAAACGGCCAGGCCGTGCGCGCCAAGGCCGTGCTCGAACGCGCCCAGGCCCTGGACCCGGGCGACGCGATGACGATTGCCCTCATGCGCCAGACCCAGGAAGCCCTGGCCGACGAACAGGACCGGGCGCGCCAGACCTACATCGATAGCGCGGTCAAGGACCTGGCTGCGCAATTTCGCAACCCGCCGGTGCGGCCTGCCACTGCGGGCGCCGCCGATGACTGGACCTCGCCCGTGCTGGCCCTGAGCGTGCTGCCGTTCCAGGACCAGACGCTGCCCGGCGCCACCGGCCGCATCGGCCTGGAGACCTTGGTGCAGCAAGAGCTGATCCGCGAGCTGCAGGCGCGCGGCTACACCATCGTTGAACGTCGCTTGCTCGACAAGGTGCTGGCCGAGGTCAAGCTCGGCTCTTCGGACATCGCCGACCAGGACACGCAGATCAAGCTGGGCAAGGTGCTGGCGGCCCGAATGATGGTCTCGGGCGTGCTGACCTCGCAAGGCAACACGCTCACCGCTGCGGTGCGCGTCATCGACACCGAAACCACCCAGCTGGCGATGGTACGGTCCGACCGCAGCACCGGCCCACCCAACCCCACCGAGCTGGCCGCAACGATCGCCCAGGCGCTGGCCAAGACGGTGCAGGACAAGTACCCGCTGAAGGGGCGCATCGTGTCCCTCGACGGCCAGAGCGCCATCATCAATCTGGGCAAGAAACACGGCCTGGCCAAGGGGCAGTCGTTCAACGTGCTGTCGCGCGGCGAGCCGATCGAGTTCAACGGACGCGTCTTGGGCTACAAGGAAGACCGCATCGCGCAGATCACGGTCACCGAGGTGCAGGACCTGCTGGCCTACGGCCGGGTGGCCGAAGCCAAAGCTCCGCTGGAGAAGAACCAGAGGATTGTTGCCCGCAAGGAATGAAGTTCGGCGCCACGTTCACCCAGCAGCCGGCCGGTGCCTTGCACCGTGTCCGGCTGAAGCCCTTGTGGCGCGCCTCGCCCATGGCGGTCGTGCTGCTGACCGTCGCGATGGCGCTGGTGCAGGCCCGCGTCGACGCCCAGCCGGCCAGCCTGCCGGCCGTGGTGGTGTGGGATTTCGACAACCAGTCGCCGGGGGCCGCCGCTACCGCCTCGGCCGGCGATTTCCTGAAGCGCTCGCTGTCCGAGAACCTTACCGTCACGCTGCTTCAGGTGGCCGGGCTGCCGGTGCTGGAACGCCAGCGCCTGCGGGACCTGCTGACCGAGCAAAAGGTGTCGGCCACCGAACTCGCCGACGAGGACGCCCGCGTCCGCCTGGGCCGCATCGTCGGTGCGGCGCGCATGGTGTTCGGCGGCTTCTTCGTGCTCGGTGACGAAGTGCAGGTGCACGTGCGCGTGGTGGACACCGCCACCTCACGGGTCCTCTTCTCTGACGAAGCCACCACGGCGCTGGCCACCGTCATGCAGCAGATTGAACCCCTCAACCGCCGGCTGGCGCGCGCACTGGGCGGCGCCAACGCCGCGGGCGCCAGCTACGCCGTCGCGTCCTGGCAGGCCTATGACCAGGCGCTGGCCCTGGCCGACGCCGGCCGGCTCGACGACGCGGTGAGTGCGCTGCAAGCCCTGCTGGGCAGGGACAAGTCCTTCGCGCCAGCCGAGCGCCATCTGGTGGCCCTGCTCGACAAGATGAGCCGCCGCTGACATGCAGCCATCACCCCCAGTCACGCCAGCCCATGGGATGCCGATCTTGACCAAGACCCCCTCGCTCAGCCCCCGCCACTCCTCGGCTCGGGCGCCGTCACCGGCCAGTTCCTGGGCCCCGGCCCTCGCGACGGCGCTCGCAGTGGCGGCCGCGTGGCCGGCCTGGGCGCAGACCGCGCCCAGTTCCGGTCAGTTGCTGGAAGAATCCCGCCGCCCGCCGCCGCCAGCGCTGCCGTCACAAACACCACCGCGCCTGATCGAGGCCCCGGTTCGGCCGACGATCGCGATGGCCGAAGGTGTCGCGGTCACGGTTTCTGAATTCCGCATCACCGGCGCCCTCTCGTTCCCAGCAGCGGACCTGGCCGAGCTCGTCAAGCCCTGGGTCGGCCGGCGACTCGACATCCGCGGCCTCAACGAAGCCGCCGGCGCCCTCACCCGCCACTACCAGTCCCAGGGTCACCTGCTGAGCTACGCCTACCTGCCCGCCCAGCGGGTGGCCGACGGCGTGATTGAACTCGCCGTGCTGGAAGGCCGGCTCGAGGCCGTGCAGATCGTCACCGCACAAGACGTCAGGCTGCGCGA
The DNA here is from genome assembly GCA_031392695.1 of Rubrivivax sp. Lineage (GTDB taxonomy): Bacteria > Pseudomonadota > Gammaproteobacteria > Burkholderiales > Burkholderiaceae_C > Rubrivivax. The sequence goes on along the minus strand of JANMVM010000294.1, from coordinate 4,399 downwards.
CGAGGTGATCCAGGCCCATGCCGACACGCTCACCGAACCGGGGCCGCTGCTGCAGCCGGCGGTCGAACGCAAGCTGCTGCTGCTCAACGACATGCCCGGCGTCACCGCGCGCGCGGCCTTCACTCCCGGCGCCACCACCGGCGGCGCCGAGATGGTGGTGTCGGTGGCCGAAGACGAGCCGCTCGAGGTGCGCGCCGAGCTCAACAACCACGGCGGCAAGTCGACGGGCGAGTACCGCGCCGGCATCAGCCTGCACTTGCGCGATCTGTTCGGCTGGGGCGACAGCACCGTGGCGCGCGGCATGGTCTCGGACAAGGGCAGCCTGGTCACCGGCAGCCTGAACACCACGCTGCCGGTGGGCGGCGACGGCTGGAAACTGGGTGCTTCACTGTCACGCCTGAGGTACCAGCTGGCGGGTGACTTCCGCGCGCTGGGCGCCGTCGGACAGGCCGACACGCTGGGCCTGGACGCCAGCTATGCCTTGCGTCGCGCCGCCGAAGGCAGCGTCTATGTGCGGGCAGGCGTCGACCACAAACGCCTGCGCGACGAATTGCAGTTGCTGGGCGCCACCACCGCCAAGCGCAGCAACACCGCCGAACTCGGCGGCAGCTTCGACTACCGGGACAGCATCGGCGGCCTGTCCGCCGCCAGCGCCACGGCCACGCTGGGCCAGTTGCGCGTGGTGGGCAATGAGCGCAGCGAGTGGCGCAAGCTGGGCCTGCAAGCCGCGCGCCAGCAAACCATCTTCGGCCCCTGGAGCCTGTACGCCCGGGTCGCGGCGCAGAAGGCCGGCGTCACGCTCGACAGCTCAGAAAAGCTTGGCCTGGGTGGTGCCGGGGCTGTGCGCGCCTATGCCCCGGGCGAGGTCTCGGTGGACCAGGGCGCCTTGGCAACGCTGGAGTTGCGCTACGCCTTCGACTTCGTCGGCGGCAGCGTCGTCGGCTCGCTCTTTCACGACTACGGCGGTGGCCTCATCAACCGCGGCGCCAGCGGCCAGCCGGGCAACGATCCCGAGCTGTACGGCAGCGGCATCGGCCTGAGCTGGAGCAGCGGCGGCCTGGGCCTCAACGCGTCACTGGCCTGGCGCGGCAGCCGCGCGCCCACCACCGACCTTGCCGATCCGCGCCCGCGCCTGTTCCTGCAGCTGTTCATCACGCCATGAAATTGAAACCCGTTGCCCCAAGCCCGGCTGCAGCACCCCAGCCCGGCCGCGCCTGACATCCGACTTCCGGAGAAGCACCATGCCTGCTCGCCACGACACCGCCAGCTCCAACGCCAGTACCGCCAGTACCGCCAGTACCGCCAGCAGCGCCGCGCTCAAGCGCACCGCAGCCCGCCGCCGCCGTGCCGCACAACGCCGCCAGCCCCGTTTGTCGCGCCTGCTGGCCTGGTTGCTGTCGGCGGTGCTCGGCAGCGCAGGGCTGGCCTACGCCCAGGTGCCGTCGACGGCCTTGCCCACCGGCGGCAAAGTGGTGGTGGGCAGCGGACAGGTCCAGCAGGGCGGCAACCTGCTCATCGTCAACCAGAGCAGCGCACGCCTGGGCATGGACTGGCAGAGCTTCAACATCGGCAGCGGTGCGACAGTGGAGTTCCGCCAGCCCGGCGCCGATTCGATCGCCCTCAACCGCGTCGTCGGCCACAACGGCTCCGAGATCTACGGCAGGCTGCGCGCCAACGGCCAGGTCTTCCTGACCAACCCCAACGGCGTGCTGTTTGCGCCCGGTGCCAAGGTCGATGTCGGCGGGCTCGTCGCCTCCTCGCTCGACCTGTCGCAGCAGGACTTTGCCGACGGCCGCTTCGTCTTCAGCGGCAGCGGCAACGGCGCCGTCGTCAACCAGGGCAGCCTGCGCGCCAACGCGGGCGGCTACCTGGCGCTCTTTGGCAACCGGGTCGACAACCAGGGCTCGATCGCGGTCGACACGGGTTCGGTGGTGCTGGCCAGCGGCCGGGCCGCCACGGTCAGCATCAGCGGCAGCGGCCTGCTCTCGGCCGTCGTCATGCCGGGGGCCGCGGGATCGGTCAGCAACAGCGGCAGCATCGCGGCTGACGGCGGCATCGTCACGCTCAGCGCCCACTCGGCGCACGACATCGCCGCCTCGCTTGTCAACAACAGCGGCATCGTGCGCGCCAACACGCTGGTGGAACGCCACGGCGAGGTCTGGATCACCGGCGACCAGGTCAGCTCGAACGGCCACATCATTGCCGATGCCACTGGCGCCGGTAACGCCGGGCGGGTCGTGATCCAGGGCGGCATGGAGCGCGGCAGCCTGCAGGCCGACGGCACTATCAGTGCCCGTGCCGAGCGCGGCCGCGGGGGCGAAGTCGAAACCTCGGCGGCGCAGGTCAGCATCGCACCGTCGATGCGCGTCAACACGCTCAGCGGCGCGGGTGCCCATGGCACCTGGACCATCGACCCGACCGACTTCACCGTGGCCGCCGGCAGCGGCGGGCAGACCAGCTCGGGCATCGGCGCCGACACGCTGTCGACCAACTTGAACACGGGCAACGTCAGCCTGGCCACTGTTGCCGGCGCCGGCTCCGATCCGGGCGACCTGCGCGTGCAGGCCGCTGTCGGCTGGACTGCCGGCACCACGCTCACGCTCACGGCGGCGCGCAACATCAACATCAATGCCGACCTCAACGCCAGTGGCATCGGCGCGGGCCTGGTACTGACACCCGGCACGGGCGGCGCCTACAACCTGGCCACGGGCGCCAAGATCACGCTGTCGGGCACCCAAGGTTCACTGCAGATCGCGGGTGTCAACTACACGCTGATCCGTGACCTCAGTGCGCTGCAGGCCATCAACGCGAGCAACACCACGCGTTCAGGCAACTACGCGCTGGCCGTCGACATCGATGCCTCTGCTTCGGCCACCCAGAACAGTGGCGCCGGCTTCGTGCCCATCGGCAACAGCATCACCTTCACCAGCAACAACTCTTTCCGCGGGCGCTTCGACGGCCTCGGGCATGCGATCGACAGCCTCACCATCAACCGCCCGGGCACCGACTACATCGGCCTGTTCGGCGTCACCCACGACGCCACGCTGCGCAACCTGCAGCTCACCAACGGGTCGGTGACGGGTCTGTCGAGCGTCGGCGCCCTGGTGGGCTATGCCGCCAGCCAGGCGCCCACCACCGCGCCCACGACCTTCACCAACATCCGCAGCAGCGTGCCCGTGAGCACCGCCAACACCACCACCGTCTACGCCGGCGGCCTGGTGGGCCGCTTCGTGGCCACCAGCGGCCTCATCGACCGCAGCAGCGCGAGCGGCAGCGTGAACTCGGCGGCCGCCGTCGGCTACTTCGGCGGCCTGGTGGGCAACCTCACGGCCGGCAGCATCAGCAACAGCAGCGCCAGCGGCGCCGTCGCTGCTTCGTCCAGCACCAACAACACGCGCTACGCCGGTGGTCTGGTGGGCTCATTCGACGGCGTCGGCACGCTCAGCAACAGCAGTGCGAGCGGCAACGTCTCGGGCGGCGAATTTTCCGGCGGCCTCGTGGGCTGGTACGGCAGCACCGGCGCGCTCAGCACGCTGAGTGCCTCGGGCGCCGTCAGCGGCGACGGCTACGCCGGTGGCCTGATCGGCCGCTGGGACACAGCGGGCGCCATCACCAATGCCCAGGCCACCGGTGCCGTCACGGCCGCGACCTATGCGGGCGGGCTGGTCGGCTACGGCGTCAGCAGCGGCAGCATCAACAGCAGCACGGCCAGCGGCAACATCACCAGCTTGCAGTTCGCCGGTGGCCTGGTGGGCTTCCTGTCCCAGACCAGCATCACGGGCAGCAGTGCGTCGGGCCAGATCACCACCCCGGCCAGCACGGCCAACAACAACACCGTCTATGCCGGCGGCCTCGTGGGCCAGTTCAGCAATTCTTTGGCAGGCGGACAGATCGGCACCAGTTCGGCCACCGGTCCGGTGAGTTCCGCAGCGCCTTATGGCTACGTCGGCGGCCTGGTCGGCTACATGAACGGCGGCGCCGTCGCTGGCAGCACCGCCAGCGGCCAGGTGCAGGCCACGCACACCACCATCAACAGCCGCTCGGTCGGCGGCCTGATCGGTTACTTCGATGGTGCGGGCGCGCTGACCAACGTCACTGCCAGCGGCAACGTCTCCGGCGGCCAGAACACCGGCGGGCTGTTGGGCTTTCACGGCAGCACCGGCAATCTGAGCTTCGGCACGGCCGCGGGCAGCGCCACTGGCGCCGCCATCGGCGGCACGCAGTACGTCGGCGGCCTGATTGGCCAGATGTCGTCCGCCGGCACCATCAGCGACTCGCAGGCCAGCGGCCGCGTCAGCACCACCTTCGACGGCGGCGGCCTCGTCGGCTACTGGTACAACAGCGGCAACATCAGCGACAGCCGCGCCACCGGCGACGTCGTCAGCACGTCGGTGAATGC
>JANMVM010000266.1:0-5093 GCA_031392695.1 Rubrivivax sp. | reverse complement strand
CCTCGGGCCGGCGCACGGGGTGGTGCCCTGGCCTGCAGTCCCAGGTGCGTGAGGATCTTCTCGATTCCCCGGTTGCTCCAGGATCGCCGCAATGATCTTCAGCTCGCCACCGCAGTTCGGGCACTGCGCCATGTCGATCTCGAACACGCGCTTGAGCAGCTTGGCCCAGCCCAACCGGACCGGGCGGTGATGCGTGCAGTTCGCCTCGCACTCGGCGGGCGCAGCCCGCCGCCACGATGCAGGCGTCGAAGTCCAGTTGCCGGCCACCGGCCGTGGCCAGCCGGCGCTGCGCCGGCTGCAGCGCGGTGACGCGGTCGCGCAAGAAGTGGTGGCCCGCCTGCGCGACGATGGCGGCTCGGTCCAGACTCAAGGCCCGAGGTGTCTTCACGCTCGACAGGATCTCGTGGATGTTGGGCATCCACTCGAAGTGCTTGTTGGCGTCGATGACCGTCACCGCGTGGCGCCGCGACAGCTTGATCGCGGCGGTCAGGCCGGCGAAATTAGCGCCCACGATGGCAATGCGCTTGCGCCTTTCGATCATGAGCTTGCCTGTCGCGGTGTCCGGATCCTGAGCAGGATGGTCGAGCGCGACCCGGCAGGGTCCTGAACCGCCGGCCGGTTGGGGACGGCCCGTTTCCTGGGCGTGCTGGCCAGCGAGACACGCTGCGCTCGAAGGGCCCCTCTGCCAGTGCCTCCTGGATTTCTTCCCGACCGAGCGCCAGCCCGCTGCCGCAGGCTGTCATGCTCGCGCTGTGGAACAGCGCGCCAGACCCGCCAAACCTGCCAAGCCCGTTTGCATCGCCGTCACCCGGGTCGCGCCGCGCCGCTTGGCCCGCCGCGCGGCACCGTGCGACCGCCGGGCCCGCGTCCCGCGTCGCGCCTGCGCGGCCGCCGGCCGCGGCTGAAGCAGCGCCATGGGCTACGAATGGGCCTTCGACATCGCCAAGCTCGGCGCCTTCATTGCCTGTGCCTACGCGATCTTTCGCGCCTATGCCAGACACTGGCCGGCGCCTTGGTCGCGGCGCCGGCTGGCGGTGCTGGGCGTGCTGACGCTGACGGTGGTGGGCACCAAGGTGATCGAGGACGTGCTGGCCAAAGAATCCGGCCCCGTCGACGAGGCCCTGCTGTGGTTCGTTCGCGCCCACGTGCCGGCGGTGCTGGACGGCTTCTTTGCGTTCGTCACGCTCAGTGGCTCGGCCGCTTTCCTGGCGCCGGTGGCGGTGGCCGGCACGCTCGTCCTGCTCTGGGCCCGTCGCCGGCCCGAGGCCTGGCTGCTGGGCAGTTCGGCGATCGCGGCAGCCTTGATCGGCTGGGCGGTGAAAGCCGTCGTCGGTCGCGCCCGTCCGGCGCTGTGGGAGGCGCCTTGGTACTGGGGATCGAGTTTTCCCAGCGGCCACGCGCTCAATACGGCGGCCCTGTCGACCGCAGCGGCCTTGTGCGTGATGCGGATCTGGCCCCGGGCCGGCACGCTGCCGATGGCACTTGCTGCGACCTGGACCGTGCTGGTGGCCCTGTCGCGCCTGGTGATCGGCGTGCACTGGCCTTCGGATGTGCTGGCGGCCATCTGCCTGGGGGCCTTCATCCCCTTGGCGATCAGCGTCGTCTTCACGGGCCGGGTGCCGGCGGTGCACGACAAGCGGCCCGACGTGATGCCGTGATCGCACGGCTGTTGCACGGCAGGCGCACGGCTGGTGCACGGCAGGCGCACGGCAGGCCCGCGGCTCTGGCGCGCCCTGTCGGCGTTGGCCTACAGCCGCGCGGCATCGCCGCCGCTTGGCGGGCGGCCGCCACGCAGCGATGCTTGAGACAGCGCAACCTTGGCGGCAGCACGCAGCCGGGGGCTGCGCTGCAACGGAGAGATCGCGATGAACATCCACCTCGGGCTGGCGCCCATCATTTCGCTGCTGGCCGGGATCCTGATCCTGGCCATGCCCAGGCTGCTGAACTACATCGTGGCGATCTACCTCATCGTGATCGGGCTCATCGGGCTCTTCGGCGCCGGCGCGATGAGACTGAACTGACCCGTGGGCGCCCGTCAGCGCCGCGCCAGGACGAAGGCGCCTGGCCCGGCGGCACCCACGGCACCTTCGGGGCGCGGTGCAGAGGCCGACGAGATCGGCCAGAACATCGCCGCCGTCCAGGCCTTCTACACCCATCAGTCGCGTGACCTGAGCCTGTCGCAGCGGCTGGCCGAGCGCATCGCCAATGCGGTCGGACATCCGTTCTTCCTGGTCGCGATTGCGCTCTTTGTCGCGCTCTGGATCGGCTTGAACGTCGTGCGCCAGTTGCTGGGCCTGGCGGCCTGGGACCCGGCGCCGTACTTCTGGCTGCAAGGCCTGGTGAGCCTGTGCGCGCTGCTCATCACGACCGTGGTGTTGATCAAGCAGAACCGCGTGGCACGGCTCGAAGAGCAGCGCTCCCACCTCGACCTCAAGGTCACGCTGCTGATCGAGCAGAAGGCGGCCAAGATGATCGACCTGCTCGAAGAACTGCGGCGCGACGCCCCCGGCATCCCTGATCGCCACGACCCCCGCGCAGTGGCCCTGCAGCAGGCGATGAACCCGGACGGCGTGCTCGCCGCGCTGGGTGAAGTCGCACCGTCGACTGCCGTGGTGCCGGCGGTGCCGGCGGTGCCTGAGGCTGCACCGTCACCGCTCGACACTGAGACTGACACTGACACCAACAGCCCTTCGGGCCCCCCGATCAAGGGCTGATGCTGGCGTGGTTGAGCTCGTCCGGGCCCAGGCACAGAGGCGGCGGCGGCCAGCTGCGCATCGACACCGTCGTGCGGGGGGCGACCCTGAACAGCGCATGCAAGCGGTCGATCTGCTGCAGCGCGGCCGTCGCGCCGGTCTGTGCCAGGGCCTGCCGGTTGGCCAGCGTCACCTCGGCCACCGGCGGCAGCGCTGGTGTGAGCACCAGGTCGGCGGCTGCGCGGTCGGCCACGGCGAGGTTTCGCGCCATCACCATGCCGGCATGGAAGACCGAGTCGACGATGCCGTCGGGCACGACGGTTTCGGCATGGAAGGTGGTGTCCACCGCGATCACGATTTGCGCGCCCAGTGAGCGCGCCACCCGCACCGGCAGCGGTGCACCCAGGCCACCGTCGACATAGGCTGTCGTGCCGATGAGCACCGGAGCCAACGCACCGGGCAGCGCCGACGAAGCCACGATGGCGCGCGCCGCATCGCCGCTGCCGAACAGCATCACGCAGCCCGACTGGCGGGCTGTGGCCACGGCGACGAAGCGCAGTGGAAAGTCCTGCAGCCGGTGCTGCGCCAGCCGCGTGGCCACGAAGGCCTCGAGCCCGGCGCTGCGCCGCGCCGGCGACACGAAGAGGCTGCCCCAGGGGTCGAGCTCGGCAGGCAGGGGCAGGGCCTCTAGCGCGTCAATGGCCACGCCCGAGGCGTAGGCGCCGCCGATGATCGCGCCCACGCTGGTGCCCACCACCAGATCGGGCCGCAGGCCGTGCGCTTGCAGCACGCGCAGCACGCCCAGGTGCGCCAGGCCGCGCAAGCCACCGCCCGAGAGCACCAGCGCCACGCGCACCGGTGCCTGCTGCGCGGGCGGCGCCTGGGGTTCGTCTTGCGGCGCCAGCGCGCGCGGCGGCGCCGCCAGGCAGCCGCTGAGCAAGGCCAGCATCAGCGCCCAGGCCCAGGCCCAGCGCGGGCGGCGGGCGGGCGCTGTCATCAGCGCACCGCTGGCATGGCAACCGTGCGTGGCGGCGTGACCAGAAACACGCGGCTCATGCCGCCGTCGGCCAGCCGGTTGGCGACGCTGGCGGCCAGCCGCAGGTCGGCACCCGACACGAACACCGGCGCGCTGGCGGGCAGGTCGTGGGCGGCCTGCATGCCGTAGGCGATCAACACCGCGAGGTCGGCGCCCTCGGTGCCGCAGCAATCAACCGGCACCCAGACGACGTCGCTGCGCAGCTGCCGCTCGAGCTGCAGAGCCTGCTCGCGCTGCGCGTACAGGCCGCTGCGCGTGTGGGCGCCGTGGTCCATCGGCACGCTGTCAGGCGCGGCGGCCAACACCGAGCCGTCGTCCGCCAGCAGTGGCCGAACCGCGGCAGCCTGGTTGCGGCTGACTGGCGCGGCCGGTGAATCGTCGGTGCCGCCACCGCAGGCCGCAAGGGCAAGGACAAGCGCCAGCACGATCGACAACACGGACGCGCTGGCGCTGCCGGGTAAGCGGGGCATGGATTCAAGCTTCATCGTGGGCTCCTGGTGGCTGGAAGGTCGAGAGCCGAAGCCCCGGCACGGTCGCCGGGCCCTCGGTGACGACACTGTCACCGGGCACAGCCCACGCCGTCCTTAGGCCGTCTCAATTGATCTAAAGTCGCCACGGACTACGGTGCCGACCGGAAAATCCTGCCGCTGCCTGGAGACTGCTTGACGCACGACTACCGCTTCGGCCGCTTCGAGTTGCGCTCGCTGCAGCGCTGCGTGCTGGGCGACGGCCACCCGCTGGCATTGGGCGCGCGTGCTTTCGACGTCCTGCTGGCACTCGTGGAGCAACGCGGCGCGCTGCTGAGCAAAGACGCCCTGCTCGATCGCTGCTGGCCTGGCCTGGTGGTGGAAGAGGCCAACGTGCATGTGCAGATCTCGCTGCTGCGCAAGCTGTTCGGCGCTGGCGCGATCGCCACCGTGGCCGGTCTCGGATACCGCTTTGCGCTGGCGGTCGAGTGCGTGGGTCAGACGCCAGCCCACAATCTGCCCGCCGCGCGCACACCCTTCATCGGTCGCGAAATCGAGCTGGCCGAAGCCGAACACCGGTTGCAAGGCACCCGCCTGCTCACCTTCACTGGCATCGGCGGCAGCGGCAAGACGCGTCTGGCCATCCGTCTGGCCGAGCGCCTGCTGCCGCACGTCGTGGATGGCGCCTGGTTCATCGACCTGGCGCCGCTGGACGACGCCTCGCAGGTGCCGCTGGCGCTGGCGCGCGCGCTGGCTGTCGCGCAGGGCGCGGACTCGGCACTCGAAGCCCGCCTGCTTGAGCGCTTGCGCGAGCGTCAGGCGCTGCTGATCTTCGACAACTGCGAGCAGGTGCCGGGCGGCGTGGCGGCGCTGGCCGACGTGTTGCTGGGCGGCGCA
>JANMVM010000171.1:0-8710 GCA_031392695.1 Rubrivivax sp. | reverse complement strand
GCGGCGATGCGCACCAGCCAGTCGGGCACGTTGCGCGTCGTGACCTTGTGCGCATCGACACCAAGTTGCGCGCGCAGGACCTCGGCGATCTCGCGCAGCTTCATGAAGCGGCCCGACGCGATGAATCGTTCACCGGCCATGCCGGGCGCCTTCAGCGCGCGCACATGCAGATCGGCGACATCGCGCACGTCGACGATGCCGAAGCCGACGTCGGGGGTGGCGCCCATGCTGCCGTCGAGCAGCTTCTTCACGATGACGAGCGAGGCCGAATAGTCGCGGCTCCACACGGGGCCCAGCACCACCGAGGGGTTGATGCTGCAGTATTCGATGCTGCCGCCTTCCTGCGCCACCCAGTTGCGCGCGGCGCGTTCGGCCACGGTCTTGCTCTGGATGTAGGGCGAGAGGCCGGGCTTCGTCAGGTCAGTCCAGTCGGCTTCGGTGAAATGGTGCACGCCGCGGCCACGACCGTAGGAGATGGCGGCCACCGACGAAGTCATGACGAAGCGCTTGACGCCTGCGGCCTTGGCCGCGCGCAGCGCGCGCAGCGCGCCGTCGCGTGCCGGCACGATCAGCTCGTCGGCATCCTTGGGCACGCCCGCCGGCAGCGGCGAGGCGACGTGCGCGACGTGGCTGCAGCGGGCAACAGCCTCGGCCCAGCCGGCGTCTGCATTCAAGTCGGCGGCAAAGAACTTCAGCCGGCTGTTGTCCACCGCCAGCAGCTCGCGCACCGCCGCTTCCCGGGCCAGGCTGCGCACGGTGGTGTGCACCGTCCAGCCTTCGGCCAGCAACTGCCGGATGAGGAAGCCGGCGATGTAGCCGCTGCCACCGGAAACGAGGACGGTGTCTGCCATGGGAATCTTCCTTCAGGTGCAGGAGCGCACCGCTGCATTGTTTCAGGCCAGCCGCAGGCCGATCACGCCGGCCACCACCACGGCGGTGCCCAGCGCACGCTGCAGGCCAAACTTTTCCTTCAACAGCCAGGTGCCCAGCAAGGCCGCGAAGAGCACGCTGGTCTCGCGCAGTGCGGCCACGCTGGCCACGGGCGCTTTCGTCATCGCCCACAGCGCGATGGCATAACTGCCAATCGACGCGGCACCGCCGAGGGCCGCCTTGGGCCAGCGGCCGCGCGCATAGGCCACGATCTCGCGCCGCTGCGCCGGCGTGCGTCGCAGCCACACCAGCAGCGGGTAGGGCAGGCCGTCGAGCACGAAGAGGATCATCACGTAGCGCCACGCGCTGCCGCCGGCCGCCACCTCGGCGCGCACGCCCAGGCCGTCGACGAAGGTGTAGACGGCGATGATCGCGGCATTGGCAAAGGCGAAGGCCAGCGCCTTGCGGTGGTGCAGCGCCTCGCCCGGGTGGGCTAGTCCGACCATCGCCACGCCCAGCGTGATGGCCAGCGTGCCGAACCACGCGGCGGGGGTGGGCGACTCGCCGATCAGCGTGCCGCTGCCCAGCGCCACCAAGAGCGGTGCGAAGCCGCGCATGATCGGGTAGGTCATGCCCAGTTCGCCGTGCTGGTAGGCGCCGGCCAGCGCGATGTAGTAGCCGATGTGGACGACGAGCGAGGCCGCGATGTAGGGCGCTGCCTGCGGCTGCGGCAGCCCCGCCCACAGCAGCAGCGGCAGGGCGACGATGGCGCCCAGGAAGTGCACCAGCGCCGTGTCCACCGTCTTGTCGCCGGCCGACTTGACGAGCGCGTTCCAGCTCGCATGCAGGACGGCACCGAACAGCACGGCCAGCACCACCGGCCAGGTCAGGCTCACACCAGAGCGCAGCGCTGGGCGCGGGCCAGGAAGTGGCCCAGCGCGGGCGTGGCAGCGCCCGCGACCTTGGCGGCGTCGTCCCACTGGCGCAACTGCACCGCCTGGGCAGCGCCGGGGCGGGCGATGAAGGCCGCCGCCTGCGCGGCGCTGAAGACGCCGCCCTGCAGCAAGAGGCTGCGCTGGCTGTCGGCCGACAGCGCCGCCTGGTAGCCCGCCAGGGTGGCGCACAGGTAGCGCTTGGCGTCGACGTGCAGGCCGATGCCACCCAGCACGCGGGGCCCGAAGAGGCCGCGCAGCAAGGGCAGCGCGGCTGTCTGATGCCGGTCGTCGATGCCGTGCAGCGTCGGGCTGTCGGCGCCGCTGCCCAGGGCCTGCAGCAAGTGCCCGATGTCGTGCAGCAGGCTGGCGGTGACGAGCTCGTCGTCGGCGCCGTGCTGCTCGGCCAGCGCCGCGGTCTGCAGCGCGTGCTGGAGTTGCGTCACCGGCTCGCCGCTGTACTGCTCGCCGCCGCGGCGGGCGAAGACGGCGTCGATGTCGTGCAGCGTGAGCATCTCAGCTGCGCGTTTCGTCGAGCGCCGACAGCCGCGAATGGCGCAGGCGCGTCGAAGCCAGCGCGCCGGCGGATTCGAGGATCGGGTAGGCGATCGAGCAGATGTGCGAGTTGATGCGTCGCAGCTCGCTCGTCAGGTCCAGGTGCAGCGAGCTCGTCTCGATGCTCTGCGTGGTGTTGTCGCGCAGCCGCGCGATGTGGTTGGCCGCGTACTCTAGCTCGAGGTCGCGGAAGCGCGCCTTTTCCTCGAGCAGCTTCTTGGCGTCGCGCACATGGCCGTCGAGGAACACGCTCATGCCCAGGCGCAGGTTGCTCAGCAGGCGTTCGTGCAGGTGGCAGATCTCGGCCATGCCGGCGTCGCTGAAGCTGCGGCCCTTGCGGATCTTCTTGTCCTCGATGTCCTGCACCACGCGTTCGATGATGTCGCCGATCTGCTCCATGTTGATGGTGAAGGAGACGATGTCGGTCCAGCGCCGGCCCTCGCGCTCCGACAGCGACTCGCGCGAGATTTGCGTCAAGTAGAACTTGATCGCCGAGTACAGCTCGTCGACGATGTCGTCCATGTGGCGCAGCCGCTCGGCCAGCTCCAGGTTGTTGTCGCGCAGCACCGTGACCATGCCGCGCAGCATGGTCTCGACCACGTCGGCCAGATGCAGCGCCTCGCGCGCGGCGCAGCTGATGGCCAGCGAGGGCGTGCTCAGCGCCACCGGGTCGAGGTGGCGCGGCCGCTGGCCGTTGTTGTCGGCGGCCGGCGTCGGCAGCAGGCGGTCGACGAGCCGCGCCATCGGCGCCGTGAAGGCGATGAAGCTCAGCAGCAGCACGCTGTTGAAGGCGACGTGGAACAGCACCACCTGCTGCTGCACGTTGCCGGCGTAGGTCTGCAGCAGCAACTGCGCCTCGCCGAGCAAGGGGATCGCCAGCAAAGCGCCGGCGGCCTTGAAGAGGAAGTTTCCCAGCGGCAGGCGGCGCAGGTTGGCCGCGCCCGACGAGGTGACGATCATGGCCAGCACGCCGCTGCCCACGTTGGCGCCCAGCACCAGGCCCAGCGCCACGTTGACCGGCAGCAGCCCTTCGACAGCGAGCGTGGCCGTGAGCAGCACGATGGCCAGGCTGGAGTAGCTCAGCACCGCCAGCGTGGCGCCGACCACGATGTCGAGCATCACCTCCTGCGGCAAGGCCACCAGCAGCGCTCGCACCGCGGGCGAGGCGGTGAGCGGCCGCGTCGCGCCGACGATGAGCTGCAGCGCCAGCGTGATGAGGCCCAGCCCGATGAGCACGCGCCCGACGCGGCCGACGGTGGTGTTCTGGCGCGACAGGAACATCACCACGCCAGCGAAGATCAGCAGCGGCGACAGCCACGACAAGTCGAAGGAGAACACCGCCACCACCAGCGCCGTGCCGACGTCGGCGCCCAGCATCACCGCCAGCCCGGCGGCCGTGGCGACGAGGCCGGTGCCCACGAACGAGGCCACGATGAGGCAGGTGGCGGTGCTGCTCTGCACCAGGCTCGTCACCCCCAGGCCCGCCAGCGCGGCCGTGAAGCGGTTGCGGACGCTGCGCGCCAGCACGTGGCGCAGGTTCTCGCCCAGCACGCGCAACATGCCGGTGCGCACGATGTGCGTGCCCCACACCAGCAGGGCGATGGCGGCGAGCAGGTTGAGCAGATGGATCACGGCCTCAGGCCCAAGGCACGCTGTAGGTCTTGAGATTCGTGAAACTCTTCATCGCTTCCTGCACCCCTTCCTTGTAGCCCAGACCCGAGTCCTTGATGCCGCCGAAGGGCGTGAGTTCCAAGCGGTAGCCGGGCACCTCGCGCACGTTGACGCTGCCCACCTGCAGCTCGTTGACACAGCGGGTGACGTAGTCCAGCCGGTTGGTGCAGACGCCACTGCTCAGGCCGTAGGCGGTGGCATTGCTGATCGCGATCGCCTCGTCGATGCTGGCGAAGGCGATGATGGGCGACACCGGGCCGAAGGTCTCCTCGCGCACCACGGTCATGTCGGCGCGCGCGCGGTCGATGACGGTGGGCGCGTACAGCGCGCCCTCGCGCCGGTGGCCGGCGAGCAGGCGCGCGCCCTGCGCCAGGGCCTCGTCGACGCGGGCCTCGAACAGGCGCGCCGCGGCTTCGTCGATCACGGTGCCCATGTCCACCTGCGGGTCGGCCGGGTTGCCGTAGCTCCAGGCGCGCGTCTTGTCGACCACCAGGTCGGTGAAGCGCTGGCGCACACTTTCGTGTACCAGCAAGCGCTTGACCGCCGTGCAGCGCTGGCCCGAATTCTTGTACGAGCCCTGCACGGCCAGCGAGCTGGCCTCGTCGAGGTCGGCGTCCTCCATCACGATCAGCGGGTCGTTGCCGCCGAGCTCGAGCACGACGCGCCGGTAGCCGGCCTTGCTGGCGATGACTTTGCCGATGGCGACCCCGCCGGTGAAGGTGATGAGGTCCACCGCCGGGTGGGTGAGCATCTCGTCGGCGATCTCGGCCGGGTCACCGGTGAGGACCTGCAGCATCTCGGGCGGCAGGCCGGCTTCGTAGAGCAGGTCGGCGAAGCACAGCGCCGACAGCGGCACCTTTTCGCTCGGCTTGAGCACCATGCGGTTGTTGGTGGCCACCGCGGGCACGACCTTGTGCGCCACCTGGTTCATGGGGTGGTTGAAGGGCGTGATGGCGCTGATCACGCCCAGCAGCGGCTCGCGCTGGGTGTGGACGCGGCGCTGGCGGCCGTGGGGCGTGATGTCGCAGCTGAAGGTCTGGGCGTCGTCGCTCAGGCAGGCATTGGCACCGAACATCAGCACGTCGGCGACGCGGCCGGTCTCGTAACGTGCATCCTTCAGGCACAGCCCCGACTCGGCGCTGATGAGCGCGGCAATGGCGTCGCTGCGCAGGCGCACCAGCGCCGCCGTGCGGTGCAGGATGCTGCTGCGCTCGAAGCGCGACAGCCGGGCGCGGTAGGCGCGCGCCAGCGCGAAGGCCTGCCGCACTTCGGCCAGCGTCGCCTTGGGCACGGTGCCGACGAGCTCGCGCGTGTAAGGGTTGCGCACGGGGATCGAGCGCTCGCCGGTGCGGTCGGCGCCGACCTTCTCGCCACCAAGGCGCAGGGCTTCGATGAGCATGGGGGTGATCCCGGTTTGGGCCTGGACCGGCCTCACTGGGCGCGGTTGAGCGCGAGGTCGAAGGCGTCGAAGTTGCGCCAGCGGCGGCCGTGCTCCAGATCGGCGATGGGGCGGTTGATGATCAGCGGCACGCGCTGTTCCGAGACGCCGCCGTGGCTGCGCAGCGGCACTTCGAGCGCACTCAGGTCGTGGCGCGCGGCGGCGGTGCCGATGACCACCGAGCGCTCCGACACCACCACGAGGTCGCCGATGCGGTCGGCCGGCAACTCGAAGGCGGCCGCGGCTTCGGCCCGCGTGAGCACGCGCTCGACGCCGCGCAGCGCGGCGATGCGGCCGGCCACATCCACCCCCGCGGGCAGGTAGACGGTGGCGTAGGAGCCGAGCGCGCCGTGATGCACGACGTAGGGGTCGGTGATGGGCAGGATGGTGCGCGCCACGCCCGCACCGAGCCAGCCGTCGAGGTGGTCCTGCAGGTAGATGACGTCGGGCGTGCCGTCGAGCCAGACCTTGGCGTTCATGCCGTGGTCGGCGGTCAGGGCGATGACGCAGCCCATCTCGTCCAGCGCCCCGAGGTAGCCGTCCATCATGGCGTAGAAGGCGTTGGCGCCCGCGGTGCCCGGCGCGTGCTTGTGCTGGATGTAGTCGGTGGTGCTGAGGTACATCAGGTCGGGACGACGGCCGGCGCCGCGCCGCATCAGCTCGACGCCGGCGGCGAAGACGAATTCGGACAGCTCGGCGCTGTAGACGCTGGGCACCGGCCGGCCCACCAGCTGCAGCACGTCGGTGATGCCGTTGGCTTGCTGGGTCACGGCATCGGCCTTCTCGGACGAGAAGCAGACGCCGCCCTTCGTGAGGTCCATGCCCTTGCCCAGCAGCAGCCGAAGCTTGTCCTTGGCGGTGATCACCGCGCAGCGCTGCCCGGCCTGGCTCAGCGCGGCCAGGATGGTGGGCGCGCGCAGCCACTTCGGGTCGTTCATCATCAGCTCGGTGCCGCTGTCGACGTCGTAGAGGTAGTTGCCGCAGATGCCGTGCACGCTGGGCGGCGCGCCGGTGACGATGCTCAGGTTGTTGGGGTTGGTGAAGGTCGGCACCACGCAGTCGACGATCAGCGCCGTGCCGTGCCGGCCGTCGCGCGCCAGCGTGCGCTGCAGCCAGGGCATGCACCCGCTGGCCACGGCCTGCGCCAGGTAGTCGGGTTCGCAGCCGTCCACGCAGACCACCACCGTGGGCTGGCGGGGCAAGGCGTAGCGGCGGCCGTTGACTTCAAGCATGGCTCACCTTCTGGCGGGCGCGGCGGCCGCAGCGGACGCGGCGGCCGCAGCGGACGAGGGCCGGGCCGTGGCTGCCGTGGCCGCCGTGGCCGCCGCGGCCGGGTTGTTGCGCTGCGTGCGCAGCTTGCTGTCGAGCGCGTGCTGGCGCATCGCCAGCCCGGCGGCCTGGCCGTCGCCGCTGGCGATGGCCTTGACGATGGCGCGGTGCTCGCTGGCCGAGACCGGCAGCATCGCCGAGTCAGACAGGTTGAGGCGCCGGAACAGTGACAGCTCGTTGATCAGCCGCCGGTACAGCAGCGTGAGCTTGCGGTTGCCGGCAAAGGCCACCAGCGTGTCGTGGAACTCCAGGTTCAGCAGGTGGTAGCTGTCGACGTCGGCGGCCTTGACCGCGCGCTCCATGGCGTCGACCATGGCGCGCACCTGGCGCAGCTGCTCGGGCTTGATCGACCCGGCCAGCTGGCGCCCCACGGCTTCGTCCATCATGGCGCGCAGGTCGAAGATCTCCATCGCCTCGGCCAGCGGGATGTGGCGCACGAAGACACCGCGGTTCTTTTCCTGGCGCACGAGGCCGGCTTCTTCGAGCATGCGGAAGGCCTCGCGCACGGGGCCGCGCGAGACGCCCAGCGATTCGGCGAGTGCGGCTTCGATGAGCTTGTCGCCCGGCGCCAGCTCGCCCTGCACGATGCGGCGCTCCAGCTCCTGCTGCACCACGGAGGTCAGCGAGCGGGTCTGCAAGAGCGCGATGGTGGGATGCTTCATGGTGCGGGAGGGGGCTGGCGTGCGGTCGGCGTGCGGACGGCGTGCAGTCGCCGTGCAGTCGGCCTGCGCTGCATTGGAAGGCGTCGATCGTAGATTGTCAACAATAGGCCAAATACCGTTGACACCCCGAGGCGGTGGCGGCTAGATTGGCCTGGCGGCCCGCACCGGGCTTTTGCTGGCACGGCCCGTGCAACGATCCCGTCACACGGCCGACACGCAGCACCCGCAGGCTGCGCAGTTGGCCGTCTTCAGCACCCCAAGAGGAGAACTTCGATGCCGATCACCCGTCCCCTGTCGATGCTGGCCCTGTGCGCCTTGCCGGTGCTGCTGGCGCTGAGCACCGCCGCACAGGCGCAGAAGACCACGCTGCTGGTCTACACCGCGCTGGAGACCGACCAGCTCAAGGCCTACCAGGAAGGCTTCAACAAGCAGTACCCCGACATCGAGCTGAAGTGGGTGCGCGACAGCACCGGCGTCATCACCGCCAAGCTGCTGGCCGAGAAGGCCAACCCACAGGCCGACGCGGTGATGGGCGTGGCCGCCTCGAGCCTGGCGCTGCTGGACAGGAACGGCATGCTCATTCCCTACCGGCCGCTCAATGCCGACGCCATCATGAGCCAGTACATCGACAAGAAGAAGGTGCCGGCCTGGTTCGGCATGGACGTCTGGGGCACCACGATCTGCTTCAACACCGTCGAGGCAGCCAAGAAGGGCATCCCCAAGCCCGAGACCTGGAAGGACCTGCTCAAGCCGGTCTACAAGGGCCAGATCGTGATGCCCAACCCGGCCAGTTCGGGCACCGGCTTCTTCGACGTCACGGCCTGGCTCACGCTGTGGGGCGACAAGGACGGCAAAGGCGACGGTTGGAAGTACATGGACGGCCTGCACGAGAACATCGCGCAGTACACGCACAGCGGCTCCAAGCCCTGCAACATGGCCGCCGCAGGCGAATACGTGGTGGGCATCAGCTTCGAGTACCGCGCCAACGCCAACAAGGCCAAGGGCGCACCGATCGACCTCGTCTTCCCCAAGGAAGGCCTGGGCTGGGACCTTGAGGCCTTCGCCATCCACCAGGGCACCAAGAAGCTCGACGCGGCCAAGAAGCTGGCCGACTGGGCCAGCAGCAAGGACGCGATGCTGCTGTACGGCAAGAACTTCGCCATCACCGCGCAGCCGGGCGTGGCCGCGCCGCTGGCCAACGTGCCCAAGGACTATGAGTCACGCCTGGTGAAGATGGATTTCACGGCGGTCGC
>JANMVM010000164.1:0-7356 GCA_031392695.1 Rubrivivax sp. | reverse complement strand
GACGCCTACGTCGACCACCCGAGCTTCGGCATGGCCGTGATCGGCCGCGTGCTCGAGGCGCAGGGCTTCCGCGTCGGCATCATCGCGCAGCCCGACTGGCAGAGCGCCGAGCCCTTCAAGGCACTCGGCAAGCCGAACCTGTTCTTCGGCGTCGCCGCCGGCAACATGGATTCGATGATCAACCGCTACACCGCCGATCGCAAGATCCGCAGCGACGACGCCTATACGCCGGGCGGGCAGGGCGGCAAGCGACCCGACCGCGCCACGCTGGTCTACACCCAGCGCTGCAAGGAAGCCTGGAGCGAGGTGCCGGTGATCATCGGCGGCATCGAGGCCAGCCTGCGCCGCATCGCGCACTACGACTACTGGCAGGACAAGGTGCGGCGCAGCATCCTCGTCGACAGCAAGGCCGACCTGCTGCTGTACGGCAACGCCGAGCGCGCGATCATCGAAGTGGCGCACCGCCTGGCGCGCCGCGAGCCGGTGGAGCGCATCACCGACGTGCGCGGCACCGCCTTCATGCGCCGCACCGACGAGGCCGGCAACGCCGCCTTCGCCGATTGGTTCCAGCTCGACAGCACCGAGGTCGACCGCCCTGGGCGCATCGACAGCCACATCAACCCCTATCTCACGACCAGCGAAGCCGCGGCCTCGGTGGGCGAGAGTTGCGCCAAGGAAAGCGGCGAAACACCCGCACTGCCGGCCGCGCCGGCCTTCATCGCGATGCCGGTCAGCCGGCGCGCGGGCGCCGTGGCGCTGCCGCCGCGCGATCGCACCGTCGTGCGCCTGCCCAGCTACGAGCAGGTCAAGAGCGACGCCGTGCTCTACGCCCACGCCAACCGCGTGCTGCACCTGGAGACCAACCCCGGCAACGCACGCGCGCTGGTGCAGGCCCACGGAACCGGTGCGACTGCGCGCGACCTGTGGATCAACCCGCCGCCGATCCCGCTGACCACGGCCGAGATGGACCACGTCTTCGACCTCGAGTACGCGCGCAGCCCGCACCCGAGCTATGCCGACGACAACGGCAGCCATGACCACGCCACCAAGATCCCGGCCTGGGAGATGATCCGCTTCAGCGTCAACATCATGCGCGGCTGTTTCGGCGGCTGCACCTTCTGCAGCATCACCGAGCACGAAGGCCGCATCATCCAGAGTCGCAGCGAAGACTCGGTGATCAAGGAAATCGAGGACATCCGCGACCGGGTCAAGGGCTTCACCGGCGTCATCAGCGACCTCGGCGGCCCGACCGCCAACATGTGGCGCATCGGCTGCAAGAGCACGGCCATCGAATCGGCCTGCCGCAAGCCCAGCTGTGTGTTCCCCGGCATCTGCCCCAACCTCAACACCGACCATGCGCCGCTGATCAAGCTCTACCGCCGTGCGCGCCAATTGCGCGGCGTCAAGAAGATCCTCATCAGCAGCGGGCTGCGCTACGACCTGGCGGTGCAGAGCCCCGAGTACGTGAAGGAGCTCGTCACCCACCACGTCGGCGGTTATCTCAAGATCGCGCCCGAGCACACCGAAGGCGGCCCGCTGTCGAAGATGATGAAGCCCGGCATCGGCAGCTACGAGCGCTTCAAGCAGATGTTCGAGCAGTACAGCGCCGAGGCCGGCAAGAAGCAGTACCTGATCCCCTACTTCATCGCCGCGCACCCGGGCACCAGCGACGAGGACATGATGAACCTGGCGATCTGGCTGAAGAAGAACGGCTTCAAGGCCGACCAGGTGCAGACCTTCTACCCGAGCCCGATGGCCACCGCCACCGCGATGTACCACACGGATCTGAATCCGCTCAAGGGCATCAGTCGCGACCCCGCGCGCGCCGAAAAGGTCGACATCGTGCGCGGCGAGCGCCGCCGCCGCCTGCACAAGGCCTTCCTGCGCTGGCACGACCCCAACAACTGGCCGCTGCTGCGCGATGCGCTCAAGACCATGGGCCGCGCCGACCTGATCGGCAACGGCAAGCACCAGCTGATCCCCACCTACCAGCCAGTCGGCGACGGCGGGTATGTCAGCGCGCGGCGCAAGAACAGCACCCTGGCCGGCGGCCGCATCTCACCGGTGACCCAGGGCCGCATCCTGACGCAGCACACGGGCCTGCCGCCGCGCGACAACGGCGCTGCTGCAGCGCCTGCTGCAGCGCGCCCTGGCGTCAAGCGCAAGGCTCGCTGAGCGGCAGGACGGTCTGGCGCTAGCAGCCGGCCGCGGCCAGCGCATCGCTCAACAGGTCCAGTTCGGCCTGCGTGTTGTAGGCCTGCACCGACAGGCGCACGAAGGTGTGGCCGCCGTGCTGCGTCAGCGGCACTTCGATGCGGTGCTGTTCGAAGAGCCAGCGCCGCAGGCCGTCGGCGTCGCTGCTGCGCACCGGGATGGTGACCATCTGCGCGTAGCTGGCATCGGGTGCCACGGCTTGCAGGCCGTTGCGGCGGGTCACGCGGTGCAGCGTGTCGATCGCCAGCTCGTGACACCGCAAGCGCCGCGCGGGCCAGTCGTGGCGGGCCTGGAAGTCGATCGCCGCCGGCACCGACAGGAAGGCCGCCAGGTCGCGCGTGCCCTGCCACTGCAGGCGGCGCTCGAAGGTGCTGCGGCCGGTGTAGGCGTCGAAGCCGGAGTGGCCGCCCTCGCCGGCGACGTAGCCCCAGCTGACCACGGTGGCATCGAGCGCAGCCTGCCCCTGGGCGCGCGCATGCAGGAAGGCCGAGCCCTTGGGCGCGCACAGCCACTTGTGGCAGTTGCCGGTGTAGTAGTCGGCGCCGACGTCCTGCAGATCCAGCGCCACCTGGCCTGGCGCATGGGCGCCGTCGATCAGCGTCGGGATGCCTGCCGCGCGTGCCCGCGCGCACAGCTTGGCCACCGGGAAGATCAAGGCCGTGGTCGAGGTGATGTGGCTGGCGAAGATGATGCGCGTCCGCGGCGTGACCTGCGCCATCAGCCCCGCAACCCAGCGCTCCGACTCGAAGGGCAGCGCCACGGTCACGCGCCGCAGCTGCGCACCGGCGCGTTCGCAGACGATGCGCCACGCGGCATCGCAGGCGCCGTACTCGTGGTCGGTCGTCAGCACCTCGTCGCCGGCTTGCAGCTGCAGCGAACGGGCGACGATGTTGACGCCCGTGGTCGCGTTGGGGATGAACACCAGGTCCTCGCCCGAAACACCCAGCCAGGCACCGAGCCGCTGCCGCGCAGCGGCCAGCAGGGCGCCCGAGCGGCGGCCCAGGAATTCGACCGGGTTGCGTTCCATCTCCAGCTGCCAGCGCTGGTAGTGCTCGAAGACCTCACGCGGGCAGGCGCCGAAGGAGCCGTGGTTGAGGAAAACCGTGTCCGGGTCGAGCAGGAAGGCGTCGCGCAGCTGGGGCATGGTGGCCGCGATCTTCGCATCCTCCGGGGGTGCCGAGCGTCGACGTCGGGGGGCACGGGGTCAGCCCACGGCCGACATCCTCCCGGGTGTTGCGCTGACACGATCTCGCGCGCTCGCCCCGTGGCGTGCTGCGTCCGGCCCGGTTATCTTTTCCACACCCCCAAAGCTCTTCACCTCAGCCACCATGCCCAACCACCCTGTTCGCATCGCCTCCGCGGCCCACCCGGCGGCAGGTGACTGTTTCGAGTTGCGATTCGCTTCGCTGTTCGACCCCGGCCGCGCGCTGGCCTTTCCGTGCGACGCCCGGGGCTGCGTCGAACTCGACCGCCTGAGCGAGCCGGCGCGGAGCAATTACTTCTATGCCCGTACCGTGGTCGGTCGGGAGTTCTCCAACCCGGCCGTCGTACCCGGCCGGCACTGACCCGACATTGACCCGGCACTGACCCGACACTGAGGGGCACTGACCGGCGGCTCGCCGGGCGCGCCTGGCTGGGCGTACCGGACAATCGGCCGCCATGGCCGCGGCGACCCTGCTCACCCTCATCGATGACATCGCCAGCGTCCTCGACGACGTGGCGCTGCTCAGCAAGGTCGCCGCCCAGAAGACCGCCGGTGTGCTGGGCGACGATCTGGCGCTCAATGCCCAGCAGGTGGCCGGCGTGGCGACCGAGCGCGAACTGCCCGTGGTGTGGGCGGTGGCCAGGGGCTCCTTCGTCAACAAGGCCATCCTCGTACCCGCGGCGCTGGCCATCAGCGCCTTCGCGCCCTGGGCGGTGACGCCGCTCTTGATGGTCGGCGGCGCCTACCTGTGCTTCGAAGGCTTCGAGAAGCTGGCGCACCCGTTTCTGCACCCATCCGAGGCAGAGCGCGCGGCGCGCGCCGAGCTCAAGCGCGCGCTGGCTGATCCCGGCGTGAACCTCGTGGCGCTGGAGCGCGACAGGATCAAGGGCGCGGTGCGCACGGACTTCGTGCTCTCGGCCGAGATCATCGCCATCACGCTGGGCATCGTGGCCAGCGCGCCCTGGCTGACCCAGGCGCTGGTGCTGTGCGGCATTGCGGTGCTGATGACGGTTGGCGTCTACGGTTTCGTGGCCGCCATCGTCAAGCTCGACGACCTCGGCCTGTGGCTGAGTCGGCGGCCTGCCGCCGCAGCCCAGGGCCTGGGCCGCGCCATCGTGCGCGCGGCGCCGTGGCTCATGAAGGGGCTCTCGGTGGCCGGCACGGCGGCCATGTTCCTGGTTGGCGGCGGCATCCTGGTGCATGGCGTGCCGGCAATGCAGCAGGCCATCGAGCACGCCGCACGTGGATTGGGCGGCCCGGCCGCCTGGCTGCTGATGCCGCTGGCCGCGGCGCTGCTGGGCGTGGCCGCTGGCGCCGCGGTGCTGCTGGCGCTGACGCTGCTGCGCCGGCTCAAGTCAGCCGCCTGAGCAGCCGCCTCAGCAGCCGCCTGACAGCCGCCTGAGCACGCGGCTGTCAGGGGTTGATGGCCAGCAGTTCTACCTCGAAGCGCAGCACCGCGTTGGGCGGGATCTCGCCGCCACCGGCGCCGCGCTCGCCATAGGCGATCGCCGCCGGGCAAGTGAGCCGGGCCTTGCTGCCGACCTTCATGCGCTGCAGGCCTTCGGTCCAGCACTTGATGACGCGGTTGAGCGGAAAGCTCGCCGGCTCGCCGCGTTTGTATGAGCTGTCGAACTCGCGCCCGTCGGGGAAGGTGCCGCGGTAGTGCACCTTGACGGTGTCGGTGGCGGCCGGCGCGGCGCCCGGGCCTTCCTTGAGCGAGAGAAACACGAGCCCACTGGCAGTGACCACGGCGCCCTTCTCGGCGGCGGCGCTGGCCAAGGGGTCGGCCTGGGCGGTGGCGCTCGACAGCGCGGCGCAGCTCAGCAGCAGGGACATGGCGCGGGGCAAGGAGATCATGGGCAGGCTCTGGGCAAGTGCGGGGGCGCCATCATCGCAGGCCGCGGCGGCGCCGCCGGCAGCAGCCGCCTCAGTGCGGCGCGAACTCGGCCCGGAACCACTGCTCGACCATGCGTTTTTCGTAGCCCAGGTCGTCCTGCCGAGCCGAGGACAGGTAGTTCATGTCCGACAAGCGGACCTCGCCGCTCTTGAGCGTGCTGCCCCCGGCGCTGAGCGTGTAGCGCAGGCTCAGTTGCGGCCAGTCGGCGCGGCCGCGCAGCACGCGCAATTGGTGCCAAGCCACGGCTTCGATCTCGCCGGCGAGATCGAGATCGGTGACCTCGAGCTTCAGCGTCTGCCCGCTGGGCAGCAGGCGACCGAGCTGACGGAAGTGGGCCCCCAGCGCCTGCATCACGCGCTCGCGGTCGGCGGCGCTGCGGCCGGCGTCGCGGTAGCTGGCGCTGCCCGACCATTGCACTTCGACGAGGCCGGCAGCGCGCGCCTGCGGCAGCGCCCCGCAGCAGGCGCAGACCGCGGCGGTGAGCAGGTTTCGGGTCAGGGTGGTCATGGGCGCTCCATCGGACGCATTGCACACGCCGGCATGGTGCACCCGCTGCCGGCCTGGCCGCAGCGGCTTTTGCCGATCTTTACGTGGGCAGATGCTGTCAGGCCGACCAGCCGTCCTTGAGCGTCGTGATGCGGTTGAACACCGGCGCTGCCGCGGTGTGGTCCTTGCGGTCGGCGATGAAGTAGCCGTGGCGCTCGAACTGGTAGCGCTGTTCGGCTGCCGCGCCGGCCAGGCCGGGCTCGAGGTAGGCGCTGGCGAGTTGCCGGCTGCGCGGGTTGATGACCTCGCGCAAGTCGCGCCCGCCGGCCTCGGGCTGGGGCTCGGTAAAGAGTCGGTCGTAGAGCACCACGGTGGCGGGCAGGGCGTCGTGCATGCCGACCCAGGTGATGGTGCCCTTGACCTTGACGGCGTCGGCGCCCGGCGTGCCGCTCTTGGTGTCGGGCACCAGTCGCGCCAGCACGCGGGTGATGCGGCCGTCGGCGTCCTTCTCGCAACCGGTGCACTCCACCACCATGCCGTACTTCAGGCGCACCTTGTTGCCGGGCACGACGCTGCCGTCGGGCTGCGTGCCGGGGGGATAGAGGCGGAAGAAGCCCTTGGGCGGCGTCTCGGCGAAGTCGTCGCGCTCGATCCACACCTGCTGGCCGAGGCCGAAGCGGCGCAGGCCGAGTTCCGGCCGCTGCGGATGCACCGGCGCCTGGCAGGGCTCGATGTGGGCGGCGCTGCCGAACACTTCTGCCCAGTTGCCGAGCACGAGGGGCAGCGGGTCGAGCACGGCCATGGCGCGCGGCGCCTGGCCTTCGAGGTCGGCGCGCAGGCAGCCGTCGAGCACCGCATAGTCGATCCAGATATTGGACTTGCTGGCGCCGGTGCCATCGGCCATGGCGCGGATGCTGGCCGGCGTGTAGCCGCGCCGGCGCATGCCGAACAGCGTGGGCATGCGCGGGTCGTCCCAGCCGCTGTCGATGCCTTCCTCGACCAGCGCGCGCAACTTGCGCTTGCTGGTCACGACGTAGCTCAGGTTCAGGCGCCCGAATTCGTACTGGCGCGGCAGCGGGCGTGCCAGCAGGCCCAGCGTGGCCAGCTGCTCGAGCAGCCAATCGTAGAAGGGCCTCTGGTCCTCGAACTCCAGCGTGCAGATGCTGTGGGTGATGTTCTCCAGCGCGTCTTCGATCGGATGCGCGTAGGTGTACATCGGGTAGATGCACCAGCGCTCGCCGGTGTTGTGGTGGCTGGCGCGCTTGATGCGGTACAGCGTCGGGTCGCGCAGGTTGATGTTGGGGCTGGCCATGTCGATCCTGGCGCGCAACACGGCGGCGCCGTCGGCCAGTTGGCCGGCGCGCATCTGCTCGAAGCGCGCCAGGTTCTCGGCCGGCGTGCGGCTGCGACAGGGGCTGTCGGTGCCGGGCGTGTTGAAGTCGCCGCGCGTGGCGCGCATCTCGTCGGCGCTCTGCTCGTCGACATAGGCCAGCCCGGCGCCGATCAGCGCCACGGCAGCGCGGTGCATGAAGTCGAAGTAGTCGCTGGCGTAGTA
>JANMVM010000157.1:0-2879 GCA_031392695.1 Rubrivivax sp. | reverse complement strand
CTGGGCGCTGAGGGGCAGGGCCAGCGCGCGGTCGGCGGCGCCGATGGCGTTGCCCAGGCGCAGGCGGCCGAAACGCAGCGCCAGCGTGGCCACGCTGGCGCGGTCGTTGCTGCCGCCCGAGGTGCTGGCCATGTCGAAGCTCGCCAGCGCGGTGCCGTCGCTGTCCACCGGAGCCACGCCGAAGCTCGCGTTGAAGGGGCCGTCGGGCGCGCTCGCGCGGGTGGCGTTGGCGGTGAGGGTGATGCCGCTGGCCACGCCGTTGCTGAAGGTGCCGGTGGCGCTGCCCAGCGCGAGCCGGCCGCTGGCCACGGTGAAGACGGTGCTCGCGTCACGCCCGGCCAGGTTCCAGGTCACGGTGCTGGGGTCGAGCTTGGCGAAGCTGCCGCTGTAGTTGAGCGTGGTGGCGCCAGCGCTGTTCTGTGCCGTGAGCGTGAAGCCGAGGCGGAAGTTTTCGCCCAGGTAGCTGAAGGCCGAAGCCGGCGAACAGCTCAAGTTGGAGCGCTGCGTCAACGTGGCCGCGCTGAGCGCCAAGCGCGCCGGCGTGAAGCGGCCGACCGAGCCGGTGGGCGAGCCCGTGACGTTGCCGGCGCCGAGGTAGTCACCGTCGGCGATGGCGGCGCTCAGTGTGATGATGCCGACCTCGCTGAAAGACAGGTTGGTCACCGTGGCCACGCCGGCGCTGAAGCTGCCGCCGGCAATGCTGGCGTTGCTCAGCGTGCCAGTGGCACCGCCGGCGGGCAGCACCAGCACGCGCGTGAGCAGCACGCCTTCGGGGCTGGTCTCGCGGCCGAAGTTGGGCGTCGTCACACTGTCCGAGCCCAGTGCCGTGACGGTGGCGGTGAAGCTCTCGCCGGCCTTGACGAACTTCGCTCCTGCAGCGCTGGCGGCTGCGGGGTTGACGAGCTGGGGCGCCGCGGTCTGCGCGATGTTGGACAGCGCAAGGCCGGCTGGCTTGACGACGAAGGCGTTGGTCGTGCCGCTC
This sequence comes from Rubrivivax sp., assembly GCA_031392695.1. GTDB lineage: Bacteria > Pseudomonadota > Gammaproteobacteria > Burkholderiales > Burkholderiaceae_C > Rubrivivax. The sequence goes on along the minus strand of JANMVM010000157.1, from coordinate 1,897 downwards.
AGCGCGGTGAGCAGCGAACCGCCCGCGCTCTTGCTGGCGGCCAGCGTCACCTGCCCCACGTCGGCGTACTTGATGGTGAAGGGCGCGTTGCCGTTGACGTCGAAGGTCATCGGCACCGACAGGTAGCTGCTGACGCCGCTGTTCGGGTTGGCGGCGATCGGGCTGGCGCTGTCGCCGGTCAGCGTCATGCGGTTGCCGCTGGAACAGGTCGTCGGGTCGTTGCACTGAGAGGCCCAGTTCACGGACGTCGAGCCGGTCAGTGCGGCCTGGCAGGACTGGCTTGTCGTGCTGCTCTTCACGGCGCGCAGGAAGTACTGGCCCGAGCTCGTGCCGGCGGTCTGCGTCGCCACCGTGGCCGCGCCTCCCCCGGCGCTGGCACTGACGATGAACCCGGCGGTACTGAAGGTGCTGCTGCAGCTGTTGGCCACCGAGCAGCTGCTGCCATTGGGGCAGCACTGGCGGGAACTGGTGGCGGCCGTCTGTTCGCCCGACAACGTCACCGACACCGCGGTGCCGTTGCTGGCTGCCGCGTAACTCAGCGTGGTGGTGGCCACTCCGGAGGCATTGAAGGTCACGGTCGTCGCGGCCAGCGTTGCTCCGGCGGTCGACAACTGCGCCGTCTGCCCGCTCAGGGTCGTGGCGGCGCTGGTGCAGGGGCTTGAGGTGTTGCTGCAGGCCGTGACGGTCACGGTCGAGGCCAGGCAGGCCAGGCTGGTGCTGGGCAACGAGATCTCGTAGTGGTCGACGCTTGACGCGCTGGCCGCCTTCAGAGCGACCAAGGCGCCCAGGCTGACCACCGCCGATGAGGCAGTGGCGACCTTGGTGCCGCTGCTGCCGGTCGCGGCCTGGACGGCATAGGCGCTGGCCACCAGGACGCCGTTGGCTCCGGCACCGGTCGCGGCATCGTAGGCCTCGGTCATGCCCGATGGCGCTGTCGTGGTGGTGCCGCCTTCTTGTCCCGCGTACAGCCCGACCAGCATCGAGTTGGACGCGGCCGGGCTGACCGATGGCGCGGTCATCGATGCCGATGATGCGTTGACCTGCGAATTGCTCGCCGCGATCGGTGCACTGGTGTCGACACCGCGAAAGGCCGAGATGGCGCCGGCGGACCGGTCACTGGCGCCGAAGTTCCAAGTCCAACTGCCCGGCTCTGAACTGGTCGCCACCCGGTAGTAGATCGCGATGCCGATCGAGCTGCCGTTGTCGCGGGTCAGCAGCAAGGTCCAGCCCGAAGGCGCGCTGCTGACGATCGGAAAGCTGCTGCCGCGCTGGGCCACCATCGCGACCATCACGTCGCCCGTCGCCAGGCTGGCCGGCTTGGTGATCTGCACGGAGCTGACCGGGTTGCTGGCGAGCGTGCCGACCGACGAGGAGACGTGGCTGATCTGAGCCCAGGCCGTCGGTACAGCCAACAGCAGCAGCGCACAGACCAGCCGGCGCAGCGCGCGGGCCAGCGCTTGGCAGAAGAGCCAGTTCAGGTGTGCCATGTTCTTTCGGCCGGGCCGAGGGTGCCCGACCCGATTCTGGCCACGACCACCCTGCCGCATGTCTTCGATTTGCGGGGTGGAGCGCGGTCAGTTCCGGGCCTGCGCGACGTTGCCGCTCAGGCGGTCTGGCGCAGCAGGCCGGTATCGGCTTCGATACGAAAGACTCGTGAGCTGCTGCCGCTGGCCACGGAAATGATCAATGCCGTGCCAGTGGACGTGCTGGCCGCGCCACTGTTGCCGACGTTGAAGGTCACGTCGCGCGAGCCACCCTCGCTGATGCAGGGGCTGGTGGTGGCGGGGCAAGACAGCGTGAGCAGCGTGGCGCCGCCGCTGTAGGCGAAGCTCACCCCGGTGCCGGTGATGGTGGCGACGATGACGCGCCGCTGCTGCAGCGCCAGGCGCTGCATGGC
>JANMVM010000093.1:0-17644 GCA_031392695.1 Rubrivivax sp. | reverse complement strand
GGGGCAGTGCCAGTCTTCCCCATTCGCGAGGATGGCAAGCACATGAATTGGGGGCTAACCGGCCCAAGTCTGTCAACTGCTCTGAGTTTGGGACTCGTTCGCGTCGCGCCTAGCAAGAACCTGCATCAACAATTCAACTTTCAATACGTAACGGTGCCAAGCATCGCGAAAGTAGAACGTGGCGAGTACTTGGTGTCCGGGTTCAGGCAAGACGGCTCAAAGATTGTGGTCGTACCAGCCGGCGCAGCTGTAAGGGCCACAACGGCCTGGAGGAAGAACCTCTATGACGCAAACTCTTATGGCACGCAGATGGTTGGTGCAATCCTTCCCGGTCAGACCTTTCCATTTCCGAAATCGGTGTATGCGGTCGTTGACGCCCTGCGCGTGCTCGGCGCTGCCTCACCGACCTGTGTGGTTGTCGACTTCTTCGCCGGCAGCGGCACCACCCTCAACGCCGTCAACCTGCTGAACGCCGCCGACGGCGGCCGTCGCCGCTGCATCCTCGTCACCAATAACGAAGTCTCCGCCAGCGAAGCCGAAGCCCTGCGCGAGCGCGGCCTGCAGCCCGGCGATGACGAGTGGGAAGCCCAGGGCATCTGCCGCTCGGTCACCTGGCCGCGCAGCAAGTTCACCATCCTGGGCCGACGCGACGACGGCACGCCGCTGCCGGGCGAGTACCTCACCGGCCGGATGCGCACGGTTGAAAGGCAGCGCCGCTTCGTGCAGGTCGGTTTCGTCGATCCGGCGCAATTGGGCACAGTGGCCAAGCGCAAGCAGGTGGTGGCGCTGATCGACGGCCTGCCGCAGACGGCGGTGGCTGAGGACCTGGACTTCGTCGTCTCCGAAGACCACGCAGCCAGCGTGCTGTTCGACCCCGCTGCCGCCGAGGCTTGGCTCGAAGCGCTGGAGGGCCAGGACCACATCGCCAGCTTCTACATCGTGACGCCCGTGAAGAAGCTGTTCGATCAGATCAAGGCCGCCGTCACCGAACTGTTAGGCCCGTTGCAGGCCAGTGAGGACGAGACCCGGCCGATGCGCGACGGCTTTGCCGCCAACCTGGCCTACTTCAAGCTGGACTTCCTGGACCCCGAGCGCGTGGGCCTGAAGCGCGCCTTTCGCGAGATCCTGCCGCTGCTGTGGCTGAAAGCCGGCGCCGTGGGCGCGCGGCCCGAATTGCCGCGTGGCGAGCCCGAGCCCGTGCTGTTCGCGCCCGAAGGCGGCAACTTCATCGTGCTGCTGCAGGAAAGCCGCCTGGCGCGGCTGCTGAAGCTGCTGGCCGCGCGGTGCTCGCCGCTCTCGCATGTCTTTATCGTCACTGATTCCGACGAAGGCTTCAAGCGCATGGCCGCCGCGGCGCGCGCGGCCGCCGGTGCCGCGCGCGCCGGGGTGCAGGTGGTGCAGCTCTACCGCGACTACCTGGCCAACTTCCTGATCAACCAGCGCCAGGATGGCGACGCCGCGGGAGCGCCGGCATGAAAGTGACGCTGTTCGACTTCCAGAAGGATGCGCTGAACGCGCTGCGCGACCGGCTGGTGGCGGCGCGCCAATTCGCCACTTCGGCCACGCCGCAGGTGATTCCCTTCTCGGCTCCCACCGGCAGCGGCAAGACGGTGATCATGACGGCGCTGTTCGAGGCCATCCTCGACGAACCGGACGACCAGCTCGCGTGGCCCGACACGTGGAAGCCGCAGCACGACGCGGTGATCCTGTGGGTTTCGGACATGCCCGAACTCAATGAGCAGACCAAGCTGAAAATCGAGGCCACTTCGGACCGGGTGCACCGCGTCAACCAGCTCATTCCCATCGATTCGACGTTCGACCAGGAGCGGCTGGCGGGGGGGCGCATCTATTTCATCAACACGCAGAAGCTGGGCAGCGACAAGCTGCTGACGAAGGCCGGCGACGGGCGAACCTGGCCGATCTGGGCCACGCTCAGCAACACAGCCAAGGCCATTCCCGACCGCTTCTACGTCGTCATCGACGAGGCGCACCGCGGCATGGCCGGCACCCGCGGCGCGCGCGAGGCGCAGACGCTGATGCAGCGCTTCCTGCTCGGCCACGCCGAGAGCGGGCTGGTGCGGATGCCGCTGGTGATTGGCATCTCGGCCACGCCCACGCGCTTCATCAACCTGTTGGCCGGCGCGAATGCCGGCCACAGCCTGCACCCGGTGCACGTGCGGGCAGAGGACGTGCGGCTGTCGGGGCTGTTGAAGGACCGCATCCTCATCCACCACCCGGAGTCACCCACGCAGGCCGAGATGGGACTGCTGGAAACGGCAGCGCGACGCTGGGCCGAGATGACGCAGGCCTGGGCCACCTATTGCAAGGCCGAGGTCGAGCGGCCCGTGTGGCCGGTGCTGGTGGTGCAGGTGGAAAACGCCAGCGGCAACGTCGTGACGCGCACGTCGCTGCCCGATGCGCTGACCGCCATCGAGAGCGCCATCGGCCGCCGCCTGAACAAAGGTGAGGTCGCGCATGCGCTCCACGACAGCGGGGACATGGACATCGGCGGCCGACGCGTGCGCAAGGTGGAAGCCTCGCGCATCGATGGCGACAAGAGCATCGGCGTGGTGTTCTTCAAGACCAGCCTGTCTACCGGCTGGGACTGCCCGCGTGCCGAGGTGATGATGTCGTTCCGCCGCGCCGAGGACCACACCTATATCGCCCAGTTGCTGGGCCGCATGGTGCGCACGCCGCTGGCGCGCCGCATCGAGCGCGAAGCCGCGCTCAACGACGTGCATCTGTACCTGCCGCACTACGACCAGGCCGCGGTACAGGCGGTGGTGCACTCGTTGGAGAACGTGGAAGACGTGCCGCCGACGGAGACCGGCTCCGCGCGCGAGCTGGTGCTGTTGCGCCGCCGCGAAGGCACCGAAAAACTGTTCGAGGCGCTGGCCGAAGTGGTGACCTATCGCGTGGGTGCCGGGCGGGCGCAAAGCGCACTGCGGCGCTACTTGGGCATGGCGCGGCAACTCACGATGGACGAGATCGACGACGACAGCTGGGACGAAGCGAAGGCCCGCATCGTGGGCTGGCTGGGCGAGCGGGTGGCGGCATTGAGTGCGTCGGGCACATTCGACAAGGCCGCCAGGGCCGTCACCCACGTCGGCCTCAAGACGCTGGTGGCCCGCCCGGGCAGCGGTGTGGCCGCGCCGGAAGGCGAGTACACCGTTGAAGCTTCGGACGTGGACATCGAGCGCCAGTTTCACGAGGCGGGGCGCGTCCTGACCAACGGCCTGCATATGACCTACTGGCAGGCGCACGCCGAGCGTGACGCCAGCACCGTGAAGGTGGAACTGGTGGTGGTGTGCCGGGACGCGACTGCCATGGCCACGCTCAATGCGGCGTCTGAAGCGGCCTTCAACACGCTGTACGACCGGCACAGGAAGGCCGTCTCGAAGCTGCCGGAGTCGCGGCGGCTGCACTATGACCGTCTGCGCCTGGCCACGGCAAAGCCTGCCGACGTGCCTTGGCGGCTGCCGGACAGCATTGATTGGCGCCGGGCTACCGACGATGTGGCCCGTGAGCGCCATCTGTTCGTCGATGAAGGCGGAGACTTTCGCTGCGTGCTGGGCGGCTGGGAAGCGGGCGTTCTGGCCGAGGAACTGGCTTCGACAAGCGTGCTGGGCTGGCTGCGCAATGTGGACCGCAAGCCCTGGGCATTGGAGGTGCCTTACGAAACCGGCGGCGAGGTACGGCCGATGTTCCCCGACCTGGTGATCGTGAGACAAGAGGGGCAGGGCCTGGCGATTGATGTGCTGGAGCCGCACGACCCGAGCCTGTCCGACAACGTGGACAAGGCCCGTGGACTCGCCCGCTTCGCGGAGCGCCATGGCGCGCACTTCGGACGCATAGAGTTGATTCGCAAACGCGCAACACCCGGCAGTGGCGAGCAGTTTGTTCGGCTCGAAATCAACCGGGTCGAGACGATCAAGAAGCTGTTGGTGCTCGACAAGCCGGCGCAACTGGACGCGTTGTTCGAAGGAGTTCATTGATGTTCAAGAAGATCCTGACCGCCAACCGAAGCGACAACGGCCGCAAGGCCGTTGCGGCGAAGCCAAATTGCATGGTGCGCGAAGCGCACGCAGGCGAGTTCCCGGCGGAGACCCACCATGTTTAAAAAGATCCTGATCGCGAATCGCGGGGAAATCGCCTGCCGCGTCATCAAGACCGCCAAGAAGCTGGGCATCGCCACCGTCGCGGTCTATTCGGAAGCCGACCGCGACGCCCGCCATGTCGAACTGGCAGACGAAGCCGTGCTGCTCGGTCCTGCTCCCTCGCGCGAAAGCTACCTCGTCGCTGACAAGATCATCGCCGCCTGCAAGGCCACCGGGGCCGAGGCCGTGCACCCGGGTTACGGATTCCTCAGCGAGAACGCCGGCTTCGCCCAGCGGCTGGAAGAGGAAGGCATCGTCTTCATCGGCCCCAAGCACTACAGCATCGCGGCGATGGGTGACAAGATCGCCTCGAAGAAGCTGGCGCTGGAAGCCAAGGTCAACACCATCCCGGGCTGGAACGCGGCCATCGACACGCCCGAGCAGGCGGTGGAAATCGCCAAGGGCATCGGCTACCCGGTGATGATCAAGGCCAGCGCCGGCGGCGGCGGCAAGGGCCTGCGCGTGGCCTTCGACGACAAGTCGGCCTTCGAGGGTTTCAGCAGCTGCCGCAACGAAGCCAGGAACAGCTTCGGCGACGACCGCGTCTTCATCGAGAAGTACGTCGAGGAGCCGCGCCACATAGAGATCCAGGTGCTGGGCGACGCCCACGGCAACATCGTCTACCTGCACGAGCGCGAATGCTCGATCCAGCGCCGCCACCAGAAGGTCATCGAAGAGGCGCCTTCGCCCTTCATCAGCGAAGCCACGCGCAAGGCCATGGGCGAGCAGGCGGTGCAGCTGGCCCGGGCCGTCAAGTACCAGAGCGCGGGCACGGTGGAGTTCGTCGTTGGCAAGGACCAGAGCTTCTACTTCCTGGAGATGAACACGCGGCTGCAGGTCGAGCACCCGGTGACGGAAAGCATCACCGGCATCGACCTCGTCGAGCAGATGCTGCGCGTGGCAGCGGGCGAGAAGCTGCCCTTCACGCAGGAGCAGATCCCGCGCCGCGGCTGGGCGATCGAATGCCGCATCAACGCCGAAGACCCCTTCCGCGGCTTCCTGCCCTCGACGGGGCGCCTGGTGCGCTACCTGCCGCCAGTGCAGACGATGGAAGCGGCGATGCCGGTGCCCGAGAGCGGCGGCGTGCGCGTTGACACCGGCGTCTACGAAGGCGGCGAGATCCCGATGTTCTACGACTCGATGATCGCCAAGCTCATCGTGCACGGGGCCAACCGCCTGGAGGCCATCGCCAGGATGCGCGAGGCGCTCAACGCCTTCGTCATCCGCGGCGTGTCCAGCAACATCCCGTTCCAGGCGGCGCTGCTGGCGCATCCCAAGTTCGTGGCCGGCGACTTCAACACCGGCTTCATCGCCGAGCACTACGCGCACGGCTTCCGCGCCGAAGACGTGCCGCACGACGACCCCGACTTCCTGCCCGCGCTGGCCGCTGCGGCCTGGCGCCGCTACCGCGACCGCGCCGCCGGCATCAGCGGCCAGCTGGCCGGGCACCGCGTGAAGATCGGCGAGTACTTCGTCGTCGTCGTGCGCGGCGAAGGCGGCAAGCACACCTACCTGCCGGTGCGCATCCAGTCGGCGGCGGCCAGTGCCATCACCATCGAGATGGGCAGCAAGCACTACGCCATCGACAACGACTGGCAGTTCGGCGGCATCCGTGCCCACGGCCTGTGCAATGGCCGGCCGTTCTCGGCGCAGGTCGAGCGCCACGGCCTGTGGCTGCGCGTCGAGCACAACGGCCTGCGCATCGACGCCCAGGTGATGACGGCGCGCGCGGCCGAACTGCTGCGCGTGATGCCCTTCAAGGCGCCGCCCGACTTGAGCAAGTTCGTGCTCTCGCCGATGCCCGGCTTGCTGGCCGACATCAGCGTCAAGCCCGGGCAGAAGGTGCTGGCCGGCGAACGGCTGGCGGTGATCGAGGCGATGAAGATGGAGAACGTCCTGACTGCAACCCAGGACGGCACGGTGGGCGAGGTGCTGGCCAGGAAGGGCGAGAGCTTGAGCGTCGACCAGCCGATCCTGAGCTTTGCCTGAAGCGGCGCCGGGCGCGCGCCCGGCGGGCGACGCGGGGCGAGGCGAGGCGAGGCGACAAACTGCCCTTGCGCATACGGGTAGTCCCGGGGTGCCATTTGTGCCGCAACCGACCGGCCATGATGCAGGGCGGCACTACAGTCGAGGCTTGCGCCCTTTGCTGACCCCAGCCGCCCTTTGAACGCCGTGAGCGACACCGACATCATTCTCGAAACCCGCGGCCTGACCAAGGAGTTCAAGGGCTTCGTGGCCGTCGACCACGTCGACCTGCGCGTGCGGCGCGGCACCATCCATGCCCTGATCGGCCCCAACGGCGCGGGCAAGACGACTTGCTTCAACCTGCTGACCAAGTTCATCACGCCCACGTCTGGGCAGATCCTGTTCAACGGCATCGACATCACGGGCGAGGCGCCAGCGCACATCGCGCGCCGCGGCATCATTCGGTCGTTCCAGATCTCGGCCGTGTTCCCGCACCTGAGCGTGCTGGAAAACGTGCGCATCGCGCTGCAGCGCAAGCTCGGCACCTCGTTCCATTTCTGGCGCCCGGAAAGCAGCCTGCACAAGCTCGACGTGCGCGTGCACGAGCTGCTGGCCGCGGTCGATCTGGCCAGCTACGCCCAGACGCCGGCGGTCGAGCTGAGCTACGGCCGCAAGCGGGCGCTGGAGATCGCCACCACGCTGGCCATGGACCCCGAGCTGATGCTGCTGGACGAGCCGACGCAGGGCATGGGCCTGGAAGACGTCGACCGCATCCGCCAGCTCATCAAGAAGGTGGCGGCCGAGCGCACGGTGCTGATGGTCGAGCACAACATGAGCGTGGTGGCCAGCATCGCCGACACCATCACGGTACTGCAGCGCGGCGCCACGCTGGCCGAGGGGCCCTATGCCGAGGTCTCGAAGAACCCGGCGGTGATCGAGGCCTACATGGGCAGCGCGGATGTCGAACTCCAGGGTGCCCACTGAATGAAGCCCCCGAGCTCACTGCGTTCGCTGCCCCCCGAGGGGGCGCTCAGTCCCTTCGCAACGGCCGTGCGAGTCTGACATGACCGCCATGCTCGAAGTCCACGACCTGCACGCCTGGTACGGCGAGTCGCACGTCCTGCACGGCGTGAACTTCGACGTGCGCGAGGGCGAGGTCGTGACGCTGCTGGGCCGCAACGGCGCCGGCCGCACCAGCACGCTGCGTGCGATCATGGGCCTGACCGGTAGCCGCAAGGGCTCGATCCGCGTCAAGGGCACCGAGGTCATCGCCATGGCCACGCACCGCATCGCGCGGCTGGGCATCGGCTACTGCCCTGAAGAACGCGGCATCTTCTCCAGCCTGTCGGCCGAAGAGAACCTGATGCTGCCGCCGCCGCTGGCCCCCGGCGGCATGAGCGTCGAACAGATCTACACCATGTTCCCGAACCTGTTGGAGCGGGCGTCCAGCCAGGGCACGCGGCTGTCGGGCGGCGAGCAGCAGATGCTGGCCGTGGCGCGCATCCTGCGCACCGGCGCGCGCCTGCTGCTGCTGGACGAGATCTCCGAGGGCCTGGCCCCGGTGATCGTGCAAAAGCTCGCCGAGATGGTGCTGGCGCTGCGCAAGCAGGGCTACACGATCGTGATGGTGGAGCAGAACTTCCGTTTCGCCGCGCCGCTGGCCGATCGCTTCTTCGTCATGGAGCACGGCCGCATCCTGCAGGAATTCACCCAGGCGCAGCTGCCCGGCAACATCGAGCGCTTGCACGAATACCTGGGCGTGTGACATGCGCCCGGCCAACTCTTTTCCGCCTTTTCATCTCAAGGAGACCTTCATGAAACTCAAACAGACCGCCGCCGCCTGCACCCTGGCCTGCGCCGCGATGTTCGGCGCCGCCGTGCCCGCGCACGCCCAGTTTTCGGGTGACGTGATCCGCATCGGCCTCATCACCGACATGTCCAGCCTGTACGCCGACATCGACGGCCCGGCCGGCGCCGACGCCATCCGCATGGCCATCGCCGACATGGGCGGCGCGGTGGCCGGCAAGAAGATCGAGCTTGTCGTCGCCGACCACCAGAACAAGCCCGACATCGCCGCGGCCAAGGCGCGCGAGTGGTTCGACACCCAGGGCCTGGACATGCTGATCGGCGGCACCAGCTCGGGCACCAACCTGGCGATGGCCAAGATCGCGCTCGAGAAGAAGAAACCCTTCATCTCGATCGGTGCTGCCACCTCGGCGCTGACCAACGAGCAGTGCACGCCCTACACCGTGCACTACGCCTACGACACCGTGGCGCTGGCCAAGGGCACCGGCAACGCGGTGGTCAAGGCCGGCGGCAAGAGCTGGTACTTCCTGACCGCCGATTACGCTTTCGGCGCGCAGCTGCAGAACGACACCTCGACCGTCGTCAAGGCCGCCGGCGGCACCATCGTCGGCTCGGTCAAGCACCCGCTGAGCGCCAGCGACTTCTCGTCCTTCCTGCTGCAGGCGCAGTCGAGCAAGGCGCAGATCCTGGGCCTGGCCAACGCCGGCGGCGACACCATCAACTCGATCAAGGCGGCCAACGAGTTCGGCATCACCAAGACGATGAAGCTGGCCGGCCTGCTGATGTTCATCAACGACATCCACTCGCTGGGCCTGAAGGCCACGCAAGGCATGTACCTCACCGACAGCTGGTACTGGAACCGCGACGCCGACGCGCGCGCCTGGAGCCGCCGCTTCTTCGAGAAGCAAAAGCGCATGCCGTCCTCGATCCAGGCCGCCGACTACTCGGCCACCATGCAGTACCTGGGCGCCGTCAAGGCCGTGGGCAGCGACGACGCGGACAAGGTGCTGGCGCAAATGCGCAAGACCAAGATCAACGACATGTTCGCCAAGGGCGGCTACATCCGCGAGGACGGCCGCATGGTGCACGACATGTACCTGATGCAGGTCAAGGCGCCGTCGGAGTCGACCGAGCCCTGGGACTACTACAAGGTGGTCGAGACCTTCAAGGGCGAGACCGCCTGGACGACCAAGGCCGAATCGAAGTGCGCACTCTGGAAATGACCCACCCCCGGAACGGCTGCGCCGCTTCCCCTCAGGGGGGCCGAGCCTGGACGCGAAGGGTCCAGTGGACCCTTCGTGCCTGGCGAGGAGGCGGTCCGCAAGGACCGGCGCGGCCTGCAAGGCACGCCAGCGGCCCGGCAAAGCCGGATCCGCGGCGTCCGCTTGTGCACACCAACGTGGGCCACTGACGGCATCGGCATGGACATCTTCGGCATTCCCCTGCAAGCCTTCCTGGGCCAGCTCATGCTGGGCCTGGTCAACGGCTCGTTCTACGCCATGCTCAGCCTGGGCCTGGCGGTGATCTTCGGGCTGCTGGGGATCGTCAATTTCGCGCACGGCGCGCTGTACATGATCGGCGCCTACGTGGCCTGGGCCAGCCTCGAGTACCTCGGGCTGAACTACTGGGCCGCGCTGGTGCTGGCGCCGCTGGTGGTGGGCGCAATGGGCGCGCTGCTCGAGCGCACGCTGCTCAAGCCGCTGTACCGCATCGACCCCATCTACGGCCTGCTGCTGACCTTCGGCCTGGCGCTCATCGCCGAGGGCGTGTTCCGCGACCAGTTCGGCGTCTCCGGCCAGCAGTACCCGGTGCCCGATGCTTTGCAGGGCGCCACCAACCTGGGCTTCATGGTGCTGCCCAACTACCGCGCCTGGGTCGTGCTGGCCTCGCTGACGATCTGCCTGTCGACCTGGTTCCTGATCGAGAAGACGCGCCTCGGGGCCACGCTGCGCGCCGGCACCGAGAACCCGGCGCTGGTGCAGGCCTTCGGCATCAACGTGCCGCTGATGGTGACGCTGACCTACGCTGGCGGCGCCGCGCTGGCGGCACTGGCCGGCGTGCTGGCCGCGCCGGTGATCCAGATCACGCCGCTGATGGGCAGCAACCTGATCATCGTCGTCTTCGCGGTGGTGGTCATCGGCGGCATGGGCTCGATCCTGGGCTCGGTGCTGACCGGCGTCTTCCTGGGCCTCGTCGAAGGCCTGACCAAGGTCTTCTACCCCGAGGCCTCCAACATCGTGGTCTTCGTCATCATGGCCATCGTGCTCATGCTGCGTCCGGCCGGGCTGTTCGGCAAGGTGAAGTGAGATGAGCTCCCGCACGGCCGCTCCAAAGGGAGCTCGCACCGCAGTGCGCAGCACGGAGGTTTGGCAATGAGCATCGACACCACCGGTCGCTGGTCTCGCGTCGCCTGGGGCGCGGGCCTGGCGCTGCTGCTGGTGGCGCCCTTCATCGGCGTCTACCCGGTGTTCATGATGACGGCGCTGTGCTTCGCCATCTTCGCCTGCGCCTTCAACCTGCTGCTGGGCTTCACCGGCCTGCTGTCCTTCGGCCATGCGGCCTTCATGGGCGCGGCGGCCTACGCCACCGGCTGGTTGGTGCGCAGCGCGGGCTGGCCGCCCGAGCTCGGCCTGCTGGCCGCCATCGCGGTCGGCGGCGCGCTCGGCGCCGTGGTCGGCCTGATCGCCATCCGCCGCCAGGGCATCTACTTCGCGATGGTCACGCTGGCGATGGCGCAGATGATCTACTTCGTGTGCCTGCAAGCACCGTTCACCGGCGGCGAGGACGGCCTGCAGGGCGTGCCGCGCGGCAAGCTCTTCGGCCTCGTGCCGCTGGACAACGACCTCACGCTGTACTACGTGGTGGTGGCGATCTTCGTCGCCGTCTTCGTGGCCATCATCCGCATCGTGCATTCGCCCTACGGCCAGGTGCTCAAGGCGATCCGCGAGAACGAGCCGCGCGCCGTCTCGCTGGGCTACGACGTCGACCGCTACAAGCTGCTGGCCTTCGTGCTGTCGACCGCGCTGGCAGGCCTGGCCGGTGGCCTGAAGACGGTGGTGCTGGGCTTTGCCTCGCTGTCCGACGTGCACTGGTCGATGTCGGGCGAGGTCGTGCTGATGACGCTGCTCGGTGGCATGGGCACGCTGGCCGGGCCGGTGGTGGGCGCGCTGACCATCATCGGGCTGCAGAACTTCCTGGCCGATCGCGTCGGCTCCTGGGTCACGGTGATCATCGGCGTTATTTTCGTCGTTTGCGTGCTGGCCTTCCGCAAGGGCATGGTCGGCGAATTGCTGGCCTGGCAACAGCGGCGGCGCTCGGGTTGAAGCCATGAGCACGGCGATACCTGCCCGCGATGGCGCACCCAAGCCCTTTCGCATCCTCGGCATCCAGCAAGTGGCCATCGGGGGCGCCGACAAGCAGCGCCTGAAGTCGCTGTGGGTCGACGTGCTCGGCCTCACTGTCAAGAGCACCTTCGTGAGCGAGCGCGAGAACGTCGACGAAGACATCTGCGCGCTGGGCCACGGCGTGCATGCGGTGGAAGTCGACCTGATGCAGCCGCTGGACCCCGGCAAGAAGCCCGCCGTGCACACCACGCCGCTCAACCACGTCGGCCTGTGGGTCGACGACCTGCCGCAGGCGGTGGCCTGGATGACAACGCACGGCGTGCGCTTTGCGCCGGGCGGCATCCGCAAGGGCGCGGCAGGTCACGACATCTGCTTCATCCACCCCAAGGGCAACGAAGAGTTCCCGCTCGGCGGAGAAGGCGTGTTGATCGAGCTCGTGCAGGCGCCCCCCGAGGTCGTCGCAGCGCTCGGCTGAGCCACCCCTGCGGCAGGGGCCAGGCGGCGCCGCGACGCGGCCCTCAGGGCGCGACGAGACGGCTGACGACGCGCAGGCCGTCGCCCAGTGCGCGATGCTAGGCAACCGCCTCGTGGCCGGTACCCGCCCTGGGTTGGGGTGCGGCCCCTGCCGCGGTCGGGGGAGCGCCGTGTTGGCCGTGATCGCGACATCGGCGCCCGGCAAGGCCGGACCACGCGGACGGCCACCCGCACGGCGCTAGAGTCGAGCCCTACTTCGGAGCTCGCGCATGAGTGCTTCCTCGCTGCTCGACCAACTGCTCCAGACCGGCCTGGCCGCCGTCAACGCCGCACGCTCCGCGGTGCAGGGCGCGCAGGCCCGTGGCGATCTGGACAAGTACGCCAAGGGCGCCGCCGCCGGTGGCGTGCTGGCGCTGCTGCTGGGCACGAGGGGCGGGCGTCGCATCGGCGGCTCGGCGCTGCGCTTGGGCAGCATGGCCGCGCTGGGCATGCTGGCCTGGAAGACTTACCAGGACTGGCAGGCCCGGCAGCAGGGTCAGCTGCAGGCCCAGGCACCGGCCGCCGCCGTCGGCGCCCCTGCGGCGTTGCCCGCGCCGAAGGCTGAGGCTCGGAGCCGCGTGTTGCTCAAGGCGATGATCGCGGCGGCCAAGTCCGACGGCCATGTCGATGCGCGCGAGCGCGAACGGTTTGAAGCCGAGTTGCACCGCGCCGAGGCCGACCCGCAACTGCTGGCCTGGATCGAAACCGAACTGAGCCGCCCGCTGGAGCCCGCCGACGTGGCTGCCGGCGCCACCACGCCCGAGCTGGCCGCCGAGGTCTACCTGGCCAGCCTGCTGGTGGTGGACGAGACGAGCACGATGGAGCGCGCCTACCTCGACGCGCTGGCGCTTGAGCTGCGCCTGGACGCGGGCTTGAAGGCGCAGCTGGAGGCCCAGGCCGCGGCGGCCTGAACCCGTGCCGGCGTCAGCACCGCTCAGCGCGCCTTCCAGCCCAGCGTCTTCGAGTGCAGGTTCTGGATGTAGAGCCGGTCGGCGGTTTCTGTGACGCCGGTGGTTTCGGGGTAGGCGCCGCTCGGGTCCTGCAGGTCGGCCACCACCTGACCGCTTTCATTGAAGGCCACGACATGGCCGTAGGGCTTGGGCAGTGGCCACAGCGCGCGCGGCAGGCGCAGCGTGAGCTGGCGCAGGAAGGGCTTGTCGGCCATCGCGTCCACCGGGGGGCTGCGCGGGCCCGAGAAGCCGAGCCAGATGCGGCCGTCCCGGCCGCGCATCAGGTTGTCGGGGTAGCCCGGCAGGTTGTCCAGCAGCACGGTGGCCAGCGGTGAGCCCTGGCGCGCATCGAGCTTGTCGGCCTGCAGCGACACCTTCCACACCCGGTAGCGGCCGGTCTCGGCCACGAACAGCGTCTGCTCGTCCTGGCTCAGCGCCACGCCGTTGGCAAAGCTCAGACCGCGCACGACGACGCGGGTGGCGCCGCTGGCCGGGTCGTGCTCGAGGATGCGGCCGCTAGCCTGCTGCTCGATGATGTCGAGCACCGCCGCTTCGTAGGTGCTGCCCCACTGCGCCGGGCCGAAGCGCATCGAGGCGTCGCTGAAGTAGATCTTGCCGTTGCGCGCCACCACCACCGCATCGGCGTAGCGGATCGGCGCGCCGTCGAGCCGGTCCACCAGCACCGAGACCTTGCGGTCGGCGCCGATCGCCAGCAGGCCTTTGAGTGCATCGGCGGCGATGAGGCGGCCGGCAGCGTCGAAGTCGAAGCCCAGCACGCGGCCGCCGGTCTCGGCAAACACCTCTTGTGCCGAGCCGTCGAGGTTCATGCGCAGCACGCGGCCGCTGGCCACGGCGGCGTAGAGCTTGCCGTCGCGCACCACCACGTGCTCGGGGCCGCTCTCGGCGCCCAGCGGGATCAGCGTCAGGCCAGCCAGGCGCTGGTTGGTCGCATGCGCACCCGCATAGCCCGGCTGCGGCGGTGCCTGCCAGGCCACCGGCTGCACCGGGACCGGCCACAGGCTCAGGTAGGCAGCCAGCGCCGCAACGATACCGAGCGCAACGAGCAAGAGCTTCTTCACCATCGGATGACTCCTTGCCAGCGAGCGGTGGCTTGCCAGCACGCTAGCCCCAGTCGCTTGGCGCTGCAATTCGGGGCCGCCCAGCGCCGGGCATCCCGCCGCTGCCGGGCTGGCCTTCGCCGTTGACGAAGTGATGATTGATAATTTGAGCAACCCGACGTCGCCCGCGAAGGCTATGGTCAGCCTTGCGAGGTGCCTTCGGGCTGTGGCTGACCGGCTGCAGTCCGCCGGCCCGGCCGTCACGCTGACCGGCGGGAGCGGTTGGCGCCGGTGGGCTTCCTTCGCCTCGCTCTTGCGGCCGCATCGCGCGGCCGGCTGGTCTTCATGCGCTTCGACCTCACCACGCTCAACCTCGTGCTTGCCATTGCCGACACTCGCAGCATCACGCGCGGCGCCGAGCGCGAGCACCTCGCGCTGGCTGCCGCCAGCAAGCGCCTGCGCGACCTCGAAGCCCGTTTCGGCGTGCCGCTGTTCGAGCGTCACGCCCGCGGCGTCGAACCCACCGAAGCCGGCCGCGCGCTGGTGCGCCACGTCCGCAGCCTGCACGCCAGCCTGCACGCGCTGGAAAGCGAAGTGGTGGAGTTCTCGCGCGGCATCAAGGGCCACCTGCGCATCGTGGCCAACGCCGGCGCCATCAGCGAGTGCCTGCCGCCCGACCTGGCGGCGTTTTCGCAGGCTCACCCGCAGATCCGCATCAGCCTGGAGGACCTCACCAGTGCCGAGATCCAGGCCGCCGTGGCCGAGGGCCGCGCCGACGTCGGCATCTGCGTGCCGCCGTTGCTCGACAACCGCCTCACCACCTGGCGCTACCGCCACGGCGCGCTGGCCGCCATCGTGCCCGCCGGCCACGCGCTGGCGCGGCGCAGGCTGGTGCGCTTCGAGGCCCTGCTCGAGCACGACATCGTCGGCCTGCACCAGGGCGCGGCGGTGCACGAGCTGATGCGCGCCGAGGCCGAAGGGCAGGGCAAGCCGCTCAAGGCCCGCCTGCAGGTGCGCGGCTTCGACGCCATCGCGCAACTCGTCGAAGCCGGCCTGGGCGTGGCCGTGATGCCGGCGGCGGTGGCGCAGCGCTTGGCCCAGCTTTTCCGCATCCAGGTGCTGCGCCTGGACGAACCCTGGGCCGAGCGCGACTACCTGCTGGCCGTGCGCACCCAGCCCGTCCTGCCCACCGTGGTGCAGCGTTTCGTCGACGCGCTGTGCCCCACATCCAGACCCGATCCCGGACAATCCACACCAGGAGGCGCCCAGCCATGACCGCCAGGACCCTGTACGACAAGCTGTGGGACGAACACGTCGTCCACACCGAAGAAGACGGCACCGCCACGCTCTACATCGACCGCCATCTGGTGCACGAGGTGACGAGCCCGCAGGCCTTCGAGGGCCTGCGCCTGGCCGGGCGCAAGGTCTGGCGCGTGAGCTCGATCGTCGCCACCGCCGATCACAACACGCCCACCACCGGCTGGGCCGATGGCTACGACGGCATCACCGACCCCATCAGCAGGCTGCAGATCACGACGCTGGACGCCAACATTCGCGAAAGCGGCGCCGCGGCGTACTTTCCGTTCCTCGACAAGCGCCAGGGCATCGTGCACGTCATCGGGCCCGAGAACGGCGCCACGCTGCCGGGCATGACGGTGGTCTGCGGTGACAGCCACACCAGCACCCACGGCGCCTTCGGCGCGCTGGCGCACGGCATCGGCACGAGCGAGGTCGAGCACGTGATGGCGACGCAGACGTTGCTGGCCAAGAAGGCCAAGAACCTGCTCGTCAAGGTCGAAGGCACGGTCGGCCGCGGCGTCACCGCCAAGGACATCGTGCTGGCCATCATCGGCAAGATCGGCACCGCCGGCGGCACCGGCTACACGATCGAGTTCGGCGGCGCGGCGATCCGCGCGCTGAGCATGGAAGGCCGCATGACGGTGTGCAACATGGCCATCGAGGCCGGCGCCCGCGCCGGGCTGGTGGCGGTTGACGACAAGACCATCGCCTACCTTCAAAACGGCGGCAAGGGCCGCCTCTTCGCGCCCCGCGGCGTGGAATGGGAGCAGGCGGTGGCCTACTGGCGCACGCTGCAGTCCGACCCCGGCGCCGCCTGGGACGCCGTGGTCGAACTCGACGCGGCGCAGATCCAGCCCCAGGTGACCTGGGGCACGAGCCCCGAGATGGTGGTGGGCGTGGACGGCCGCGTGCCCGACCCCGACAAGGAAAAGGACGCCGTCAAGCGCGGCGCCATCGAGCGCGCGCTGGCCTACATGGGCCTGCAGCCCAACAAGGCCATCACCGACATCCGCATCGACAAGGTCTTCATCGGCAGTTGCACCAACAGCCGCATCGAGGACCTGCGCGAGGCCGCCGCGGTGGTCAAGCGCGCCGGCACGCGCGTTGCCGGCAACGTCATCGTGGCGATGGTCGTGCCGGGCTCGGGCCAGGTCAAGGCGCAGGCCGAGGCCGAAGGCCTGCACGAGATCTTCAAGGCCGCCGGCTTCGAGTGGCGCGAGCCCGGTTGCAGCATGTGCCTGGCGATGAATGCCGACCGCCTGGAGCCCGGCGAGCGCTGCGCCAGCACCAGCAACCGCAACTTCGAAGGCCGCCAGGGCGCGGGCGGCCGCACCCACCTGGTGAGCCCGGCGATGGCGGCTGCGGCCGCGTTGAACGGCCACTTCGTCGACGTCCGACGCATGGCCTGCGAGAGGAAACAGACCATGCAAGCCTTCACCGTGCACCAGGGCCTGGTGGCCCCGATGGACCGCGACAACGTCGACACCGATGCCATCATCCCCAAGCAGTTCCTGAAGTCGATCGCGCGTTCGGGTTTCGGCCCCAACCTGTTCGACGCCTGGCGCTACCTCGATCCGGGCGAGCCCGGGCAGGACCCGGCGAGCCGCAAGCCCAACCCAGACTTCGTGCTCAACCAAGCGCGATACCAGGGCGCGAGCGTGCTGCTGGCGCGCAGCAACTTCGGCTGCGGCTCCAGCCGCGAGCACGCGCCGTGGGCGCTGGACCAGTACGGCTTTCGTGCCCTCATCGCGCCGAGTTACGCCGACATCTTCTTCAACAACTGCTTCAAGAACGGCCTGCTGCCGATCCAGCTGCCCGAGTCGCAGGTCGCGAAACTGTTCGACGAGGTCTTTGCCTTCCCGGGCTACAGGCTGACCGTCGATCTTCCGCGCCAGGTGGTGATCAAGCCCGACGGCAGCGAGCTGCCTTTCGATGTGCAGCCGTTTCGCAAGTACTGCCTGACCAACGGCTTCGACGACATCGGCCTGACGCTGCGCCACGCCGACAAGATCAAGGCCTTCGAGGCCGAGCGCCTGGCGCGCATGCCCTGGCTGGCGCAGCGCCAGCTCTGAGAGCCATCGATGCTGGTGCGGGCTTTTCAACGCAGGGTGCTGACCCGCCGCTGGCTGACCTTCCTGGTGCTGTGCCTGAGCTTCGCAGTCTTTGGCGCCGGCACGGTCAACCTGTTCACGATGTTCAAGCTCAACGTCGAGCTGATTGCCGAACATGGCCTGATGGCGCTGTTCGACGGCGCCGCCGAGCAATTGGCCGAACTGGTGTTCACGCTGCTGCAGAGCATGGCCGCCTACATCGTCTTCAAGGCCTGCGAGCACAGCCTGGTGCACGGCCTGACGCACCCGTCACAAGAGGAAGAACAGACATGAAGATCGCCATCCTGCCGGGCGACGGCATCGGCACCGAGATCGTCGAGCAGGCCGTGCGCGTGCTGAACGTTCTGGAACTGAAGTTCGAGACCGAGAGCGCGCTCGTCGGCGGCGCCGCCTACGAAGCCCACGGTCACCCCTTACCTGAAGCCACGCTGCAACTGGCCA